>JALHMO010000004.1 GCA_022844015.1 Reyranella sp.
CGGACCGCGGGCATCTTGCCCGCTCATGAGCATGATGCGGGCAAGATGCCCGCGGTCCGGAAGACCATGAGCGCCCATCAGCGCTACCCCACCGCGCCCTTGCCTTGCAGCGACTCGACCAACTTGTTGACGGCAATCGTCGCCCCCTTGCCGGCCTCGTTGCCGAAGATCAGGCGGGCGAGTTGACCGCCGAGGTAGGGGTGAAGGCCCATGTCGTAGAGCGCCAGGAAGTTCCTCGTCTCGATGGCGCGCCGTTCGTCCTCGCGCAGCGGATAGCGATCGAGCACGCCGGCCTCGTTGGCGGCGAACTCCGCGCGCAACTCGACCGACCATTTCAGGTCCTGGATCAGGTCGTGAATCGCCAGCGCGGGGTTGAACTTCTCAAGTCCCATGCCGGCTGCCCCTACGCCGCCCGCCGCTTCGGCAGGTTGGCGTTCATGTCCCACAGCACGGCGCCGACGCCGCATTTGAAATCCCGATGAACCGTGTAGCCGAAGCTCTTGCCGGGCTTAGAGCCGATCGCGCCGAGCACGACCACCCACGACAGCAGCTCCGCGGTACCGCCGGAGCCGGCGGCTTCCATCTTCTCCAAGGTCAGCTCTCTCAACAGCTTCTGGTGGTCGCCGGAGGCCACGAGCTCGAGGAACCAGCGGTCGAAGGCCTCGTCGATGAAGTAGTAGCGCGCGCCGCCGGGCTCGTGGCTGAGGCCCCCGGAACCGAGCAGCGCCACGCGCATACCGGCCGGCAGGTCGTTGCGGATGAAGTCGCCGAGCGCCTCGCCGGCGGCGTAGCAGCGATGCTGGTCGGGGATCGGCGGAACGGTGCAGTTCTGCAGGACCGGCACCATCGGAATCCCCAGGCTCGCAAGGTTGGTGAGCTGGACCGGCACCGAGATGTTGTCGTCGAACTTGAGGTTCTCGCCCTGGGCGAACATGCGGATACCGCGTCGGGTCATTCCGTTGAACAACGCAGCGGCAACTTCTGGCGCGCCTTGCACGATGTAATCCTCGCAGCCGATCCATGGCTTGAACCACTCGAACGGGCCGCGGTGCTCGGCGGCCATGCCGATCAGGAAGTCCGGATAGGCGCGGATGCGACTGTTGGCGAGATGATCGTTGGCGAACACGATCAGGACGTCCGCCCTGGACGAGACCATCGCGCTGGCGAGACTGCGATAGGTGGTGACGACGATGTCCTTGACGTCGGCCGGTGCGGCGTCGAGCAGGCCGATCAGGCCAGGCGCGTGCGGCGCGCCAGCCGCGAACACGATCTCTGCCATTCGCGCTCTCCCCTCGCCGTGCCCCTTTCAGCTGAAATCCACGGCCGACAAGGCGCGATCCAGCGTGTCGACAATCCGGTCGCACTCGGCGCGGGTGATCACCAGCGGCGGCGACATCGTGATGGTGTTGCCGTAGCGTCGCCCGCCGCCGGATCGGCCCACCAGCAGGCCGTTGTCGCGGCAGAAATCCACGATGGCCGTGATGGCTTGCGGACCGACCGGCTCCTTGCTGGCACGATCCTTCACCAGCTCGACGCCCAGCAGCAGACCCTTGCCGCGGACATCGCCGACGGCCTGGTGCTGCTTCATCAAGCCCTTCAGCCCGTCCAGCAGATAGCCGCCGACATCGGCGGCGCGCTCGGCCAGCTTCTCGCCTTCCAGGATCTCGATGTTGCGGACGGCGACCGCGGCGGAAACCGGGTGGCCGCCGTAGGTGTTCACCTGCCCGACCTGCCGGTTCTCCGAAACCTCGCCGTAGAAGCTGTCGAACACGCTGTTCTTCACCACCGTCGCGGCGATCGGCAGGTAGGCGCTCGAGATGCCCTTGGCGATCGCGATGATGTCGGGAGCCACGTCGTAGTGCTGGTGGGCGAACATCTTGCCGGTCCGGCCGAAGCCGTTGATCACCTCGTCGACATGCAGAAGGATGCCGTACTTCCGGCAGAGCTTCTCCACCTCGGGCAGGTACTCGTCGGGCGGCACCGCCACGCCGACCCCGCTCATGATCGGCTCGACGAGCACCTCGGCGATCGTCTCGGGGCCTTCGCCGAGGATCGCCGTCTCCATGTTCTTCACGCAGGCCATCCCGCAGCTCGGGTACTCGAGGCCGAACGGGCAGCGATAGCAGTAGGGGTGGGCGACGTGGACGAAGTCGCCGGAGAACGGCTCGAACTTCGCCTTGCGCTCACCCATTCCGCCGGCGTCCAGGGTCGCGAGCGTCGTGCCGTGATAGGAGAAGTAGCGGCTGATGGTCTTGAAGCGATAGTGCTGCGGGTGCTCGTGCTTCATATACTGGCGGGCGATCTTGAAGCCCGCCTCGTTCGCCTCGGACCCCGAGTTGACGAAGTAGGTGTGGTAGCCGCCGCCCAGCAGCTCGTTGATCTTCTCGGCCAGCGCCGCTGCCGGCACGTTCATCGACGTGTGCGGGAAGTACGCCAATTGCCGAAGCTGCTCCGCCGCCACCCCGGCGAGCTCGGCGCGGCCGTAGCCGATGTTGACGCACCACAGCCCGGCCATCGCGTCGAGATAGGCGGTTCCGTCGGCATCATAGATCGTCGATCCCTCGGCGCCGGTCACCACGATCTGCCGGGACTCCAGCGCCTTGTGCTGGACGATGGGGTGCAGGACGTTCTCCAAATCCTGGCGCACGACGGCCTGACGAACGGCGGGATCGGGTGCATTGGTGAGTGACATCACTGCCTCTTGAGGTCGAAGGACGGGCAACTATCTCGACAAGATCGGCATCATCGGCGATCGGGAGATCGCCGGCGTCGCGAACACGATACAGATGCACCGTGCACTGTCCATGCCGATATCGTCCTGATCGATTCAGGAGGTGTCGAGCCGGCGTCACGAGGGCAACAGCGGCACCCGGCTCTTCCGGGCCGCTGCGCGCAGAGCCCGGTCCAGGGTGGCGAGCGGCAAGTCGTGCCTGATCGCCAGATCGAGGTACATGGTCCTCACTGCCGCTCGCTGACCCAGATCCGCAGCTCGTCGCCAAGCTCGAAGCCCGCATTGACGGCGGCCGTCAGCTCGTTGCCGGATTCGTAGCCGACGATCGGCAGGCCCGGGAAGAGTCCGGCGGCCAGGGCGACGAGATCGCGGAACACGGCGACGGCGTCGCCGGGCTCGGCGACCACGTTGGACAGGCCGACGACCTTCTCGGCGCGATAGAGGGTGCCGCCGGCGACCACCTCGCCAGAGCGGGAACCGGCGAACATCGCGAAATTCTCATCGGCGAACAGGTCGGCGGGAAAGTTGTCGCTCGCGTCGACGCGCCGCCACGCGAAGTCTGACGATGCCCGGGCGATCAGGAGCGGCAGCTGGCGGATCCACCTGGCGTCGAACAGCAGGTCGAAGCCGCGGCGCGACAGGTCGAGCGTCGCGAAGCTGTCCTTGACCGACCAGCGGCCCGGCGGGTTCGACCTGGCCAGGATGTCGAGCGAGGCGCGCTGCTCGTCGATCGCCGCCACATCGTGTCGCAGCGTCACCGCGTTGGGATAGAAGCGCGGCACCGCCTGGGCGTTGACCCACATGTGCGGCAGGAACGTTCCCGGCCGACCGTGCGCGCGGCACACCGCGTCGCACCACCTTGCGTTGTTGAGCGCCGCCGCCTGGATCCAGTCCTTCAGGCTCTTACTTCCTCGCGCTGGAACACCACGTACGCAATGGCGAACACCACGATCATGGCGGCGATCAGGCCGGTGACCTGCGGCCAGATCAGCAGCAGGCTCTGGTCGAGCGGCAGCGGCGCGCCCATGATCGCCCCGCGCATCTGGCTCGGGATGATGGGGCCGAGCGTGCGTGTCTCGGGATTGAGCAGGCCGATCACCGCCTCGCCGAACAGCGTGTTGGGCGAGAAGCGCTCCAGGGTCGACTGCATCTGGATCATCGCCAGCGTCTCGTCGAGCCGGCCCATGCCCATGGCGACGTTGGTCGGCGTCACGGCCAGCACCAGCACGGGAACGACGAGCGGCCACAGGATGGCGAAGAACAGCCAGACGCCGAGCGCGCACAAGGCCGACGTCGCCGTGGAGCGGAACACCACCGAGAACAGCATCGCAATGGCCAGCCAGACGCCGCCGAAGGCGATGGCCACGACCAGGAAGCCGAGGCCGCGCGCCACCTCGACACCGCGCGGCGGGATGCCGAGCAGCAGCAGGCCGGCGCCGAGCACGATCAGCCACAGCGCGACCAGCGCCACGGTGAGCGTCGCCAGCCCGCCGAGGAACTTGCCCAGCAGCAGGGCGTCGCGATAGATCGGCTGCGACAGCACGCGGCTCAGGGTACGGCGGTTGAACTCGCTGTTCACCGAGTCGAAACCGAGCCCGATCGCCAGCAGCGGGATCACCAGGGTGAGCGAGGCCGTGAAGGAGAACGGCACGCGCTGCGGCGCCGAGGTAAAGATGCGCAGGAACAGGAACGGGTCCGATTCGGTGACGTTGCGCAGCTCCTGCAGCGACAGCCCCACCGGCAGCGCGCCGAAGGCGATCACGAACAGCATAAGCACCATCATGCGGGCGCTGCTCAGGTGATCGGAGAATTCCTTCATGAAGACCGGCCCGAGGCCGGTGAAGGGCGAGCCCTCACGGCGGGCGGCGACGCGTCGTGCTGTGGTGCTAGGCGGCATTGCGGGCCTGCTCGAAATAGGCGGTGTAGACCTCTTCCAGGCTGGGCTGGAGGTCGTCCAGCCGCAGCAGCGAGCCGCCCGACGTCACGATGCGCTGCGCCACGGCGGCACGCACGTCGCGGTCGGCGACGACCCGCCAGGTCGCGGCGCGTTCCTGCGTGACCTTCTGGACGCCGGCGACACTGCCGAGCGCCGCCGGCACGTCGATGCCCGACGCCTCGACCAGGATCGGATGGCCCGCGCCCAGCACCTGGTTGGCAAGCTCGACCACGGTGCCGATCAGGGCGATGCGGCCGCGATTGAACAACGCCACCCGGTCGCAGACGCTCTGCACGCGATCGAGCAGGTGCGACGACAGCAGCACCGCCACCCCCGCTTCCTTGAGGCGGCGGATCATTTCCAGCAGCTCGAACGTGGCATGCGGATCGAGGCCCGAGGTGGGCTCGTCGAGGATCGCCACCTCGGCCTTCTTCATCACGATCTCGGCGATGCCGAGCCGCTGGCGCATGCCACGCGAGTAGGTCGACACCCGCTTGTCGATCACGTCGGCGAGATTGACGCTCTTCAACGCCTCCTCGATCCGCGCCTCGGTCTGGCGCCGCGGCAGGTCGAGCAGGCGCGCGGTGTAGCGCAGGTTCTCGCGCGCCGTCAGATGGTCGTAGAAGCCGACCGCATCCGGCAGGTAGCCGACGCGGCGCTTGACCTCGAGCGGCTGGCGCACCGGGTCGAAGCCCAGCACGCTCACCGTCCCGCCGCTGATCTCGGTGAGCCCGAGCATCATCAGGATGGTCGTCGTCTTGCCGGCGCCGTTCGGCCCGAGCAGGCCGAAGATCTCGCCGCGCCTTATGTCGAGGTCGATGGCGTCCACGGCACGCTGCGTGCCGTAGAGCTTCAGGAGCCCACGCGCCTCGACGACATTGGAGGCCTCCGAGTTGGCCATCGCCGCCGGCTCAGCGCCTGCCGAAGCGCGCCACCGCGCCCAGCAGCACCAGCAGGGCGACGGCGATGATGCCGATGCCCGCGATGCCCCACAGGGTCGAGGTGGTGACGGTGATGCGGAAATCGGCCGACGCCGATTCGCCGCGACCGTTGGCGCGGAACGAGGCGACATAGTCGCCGGCGATCGCCTTGTCGCCCGGGGTCACGACGACTTGCACGTCCTTCTTCTCGTTGGGTGCGATGCTGGCGAGGGTCTTGGGGTTGAACTCGACCTTCCAGTTGGCCGGCACGGTGCCCGACATCTCGACCTCGTCGATCGCCGCGGTGCCGTCGTTGCTCACGACCAGCGTGTAGGTCGAGCTCTTGCCGACCTCGGCCTCGCCCGACAGGCGGCCGTCCTTGGTGCCCAGCGCGAGACGCCCCTGCCCGCTGATCTGCAGGGTGACCCGCAGCTCGGCGGTGGCACCTTCCGATGCCACGCGGATCAGCACGGGGTAGTCGCCTGCCTTGACGTCGCGCGGCGGCGTCACCTTGACCTTGATGTCCTTGGTCTGGCCGGCCTCGATCGGAATCGAGCTGATCTCGTTGCTGCCGTAGCCTTCGCTGAAGGTCGTCTGGAAGTTGGCCGGGCCCTGCGCCGACAGCGCCACCGTCAGGTCCTTGCCGCTGTCGTTGCCGACCGTCACCGTGTACTCGAACGAGGAGCGCGGCGTGCCGCGCAGCGACGGCAGGCGCGACTTCAGGCTGAGCTTGGCGGGCGCCTCGCTGCCCACCGTGAGCGTCATCACCAGGTCGGGCGCCTGCGCGATCGGTCCTTTGGCGCTGAGGGTGATCTTCTGCGAGCCCGCCGGGGCGTCCTTCGGCACCTCGACGCGCAGCTGCAGGCTGACGCTTTCGTTGACGCCCGGCATGGCCGAGGCGACCGGCAGGCCGCCGCCCAGCAGGTCGACCTTCCAGCCCTGCGGGACGCCCGAAAGCGCCAGAGCCACCGGTTCCGGTGGCAGGCCGCTGTTGTTGAGCTTGAGGCGGATGGTCGCCGTCTCGCCCGCGCGCACGGTCTGCGACGGGTAGTCCGTCATCAGGAACAGGCCGCGCGGCGGCGGATCGGCCGCCTGCGCGAGCGCGCCGCCGGCGACCATCGAGGCAGCAATGAACGCAAGAAGAACCAGCAGGCGATGCATCGTCGGAGTCTCCGTCAGGCGGCGGCGCTGGGACGCGCCTTCATGCGGCCGAACCACGCCGTGAGATTCTTGCAGGCAGGATCGAGCGGCTGGCCGACCTGGCCCATGAAATCGAGGAAGGCGAACAGCAGGATGTCCGCCATGGTGAGCTTGTTGCCGGCAATGAACGGCTTGTCGCCCATCTGCCCGTCGAGCCACGCCAGCCTCTCGCGCGCCGTCGCCTTGAGGTCGTCGGCAGCCTGCGGAATGCAACGGACCCGGTTCTGGAAAATCTTCAGGCCTTCGGCGAAGCGGAAGCCATTGGCCGCCGGCTCGCAGATGTTGAGATCGATCCGGCGGGTCCACATGCGCGTCCTGGCGCGTTCCGCGGCCGTATCGCCGATCAGCGACGGAGTGTCCTTCTTGGCCTCGTCGACGTACTCGCAAATCGCCGTGATCTCGGCGATCACGGTGCCGTCGTCGAGCTCGAGCGCCGGGCATTGGCCCGACGGGTTGACCTTGAGATAGTCCTCGCGCCGGTT
This sequence comes from Reyranella sp., assembly GCA_022844015.1. Classification (GTDB taxonomy): domain Bacteria; phylum Pseudomonadota; class Alphaproteobacteria; order Reyranellales; family Reyranellaceae; genus Reyranella. The sequence continues at coordinate 7,270 of JALHMO010000004.1, forward strand.
CTCGCCCGTCATCAGGTCGATCTTCACGCTGGGAACCTCGAACCCCTTCTCGGCCATGAACATGCGAACCATGTGTGGGTTGGGCCCGATGGAATTGTAGAACTTCATTGCATCCTCCCTTGCGGCCGAACCGCTAACAATCGGCCGGCCTGCGGTCAACTCTACTCGTGTCTCTCTCCCCCGCCAGGGCAGGGCATTCGCATATGGCAGAAAACACCGTCATCCCGACCGGAGCGGAGCGCAGCGAGGCGTAGTGGAGGGACCTTTCTTGTTGCGGCACCAGCAAGAGAGGTCCCTCGACTGCGCCGCCAATGGCGCTGTAAACAGCGCCTAATCGGGCGGCTCCGCTCGGGATGACGGAGAAATGTGCCATATGCGAATGCCCTGCCCGCTAGGGGGAGAGGTTGGATGAGGGGGCTTCGAAGGTTGCGCGATCACGTGCACCCCCCTCACCCAGCCTCCCCCCTAGCGGGGGAGAGGAGCATGAAATGAGATGGGTGCTCACCGCCACGGCTCGACGAGAATCTTCGTGTGGCGCTCGGGGTTGCCCAGCTCGGCAAAGGCCTGCCTGACCCCGTCCAACCCGACCTTGCCGGTGATCAGCGCCTCGCCGTCGACCTCCCCCTCGGCCAGCAACCGTAGCGAGCGCGCGAATTCCTCCGGCGTGTAGCCCAGCACGAACTGCAGGCTGAGCTCCTTCACGATGCCGAACATCGGCTCCAGGGCGTCGGGCTCCATGCAAACTCCTACCACGACGACCCGGGCGTCGCGCGGTGCCGCCTCGAACATCTGCTGCAGCATGCCGGGCACGCCGACACATTCGAAGATCGCCGCCCGCTTGTCGGCGGCCAACCGGGCATAGGGCGATTCCGTGGCCGGATCGACGACCACGTCCGCTCCCATCCTCACCGCCAGAGCCCGCCGTGCCGGCGAGAAATCGGCCGCCACGATCGGCCGGATGCCCTTCAGCCGCAGGGCCGCGATCACGGCAAGGCCGACCGGCCCGCAACCGATCACCAGCGGCGCCTCCCCTTGCGCAACAGCCCCCTTCTCGACCGCATGCACGCCGACCGCCAGCGGCTCGGTCAGGGCGGCGTGCTCGGTCGGCAGGCCGTTCGGCACCTCGAGCATCAGGGGCGCCGACAGCACCATCTGCTCGGCATAGCCACCGACATAGGTGTTCGAGTAGCCCATGCCCTTGGGGCCGTCGGCCTCCATCATCAGGGGCATGGAGCAGACGCGAGTGCCGGGCTTCAGCCGGCGTTCCGTGTCGGGACCGTAGTCGAGCACCTCGCAGCAGAACTCGTGCCCGAACACGACGTCGCGCGACAGGTCCATCGGCACCCGGCCCGGGATGCGCCGGCTCACCTCGACCATGCGATGAGAATGCCGGGCGGCGTGCAGGTCGGAACCGCAGATGCCGCAGGCCAGGGTCTTCACCAGCACCTGGCCGCGGCCCGGCACCGGCTCGGGCAGCGTGTCGACAACGATGTCGCCGCCGCGAAAGATTGCTGCCTTCACTTGATGAACTCCCGCGCCAGGTCGACGAAATCGTTCAGCCGGTCGTGATGCACCCAGTGGCCGGCGCGATCGAGCTCGACCACCTTGGCGCCCTTGAAGTGCTTCAGCCGTCCGTCCTTCTCGGGATTGGAGGCCCAGCTTTCCTTGCCGTAGATCAGCAGGGTCGGGCAGGTGATCTGCGCCCACAGCAGCTCGATGTCCTCGTAGCTCATGTCGTACGGCGGCCAGGTGCGGACGTAGTTGTCGAACTTCCAGCTGTAGGTGCCGTCCTCGTTCTGGTTGACTCCCTGCTGTGTCAGGTGGCGGGCCTGCGCGGCCGAAAGGTGGGTGTTCTCCTCCTGCATGCGCTTGAAGGCATCCTCGATCGTCGGATAGCGCCGCGGCAGACGGCCCGACAGCTTGCGCTGCTCCTCGACCCATTGGCGCATGCGCTGGCCGATCGTCTTGGTGCCGCGCTCGGCGATCGCCTTGGGCGACGGCCCCAGCCCCTCGATGGCGACCAGCTTGCGCACCTTCTCCGGATAGACGCCGGCATAGCGCAGGCAGATGTTGCCACCCAGCGAATGGGCGATGATGGTGACCGGCGCCAGCCCCTGCTGATGGACGAGCTGGTCGAGGTCGTAGATGTACGAGGACATCGCGTAGTTGCCATCGGGTGACCACTGGCTGTCGCCATGGCCACGCAGATCCGGGCAGATCACGTGCCAGTCGTGACGGAAAGCGTCGGCCACCCAATCCCAGTTGCGGCAATGATCGCGCCCGCCGTGCACCAGGAGCAGCGGCGGGGCTTCGGGATTGCCCCAGTCGACGTAATGAAGACGCAGCCTTTGCGAGACGAAGTGCCGGGAGGTCGGACCGGGCATGCCGTTTGAGTGGGTCATGACCTCTCTATAGCGAGGGCCGGCTCACTTTGAAATCTGGCCGCGTACCCGGTGGCATCTGATCCCGGTTTACGCCACTCTCGCGGCCATGATGAGCCCCGAGCAGAACGACCTGATCACCCGCGTCGGGCCGGGAACGAGATGCGGCGCCCTGATGCGGCACTACTGGCATCCGGTGGCGCTGGCCGACGAGCTGCCCGACGAGCGCCCGGCCAAGGCGGTGCGCCTGCTCGGCCAGGATTACGTGCTGTTCCGCGACGAGCGCGGCCGGCACGGCCTGCTCGATCGCGACTGCCCGCACCGCGGCGCCGACCTCGCTTATGGCCGGCTCGAGGACGGCGGCCTGCGCTGCCTGTTCCATGGCTGGCTGTTCGATGTCGACGGCAAGTGCCTGGAGACGCCGGCCGAGCCGGAGGGGAGCGTGCTGTGCCAGCGGGTGCGCCAGCGCGCCTCGCCGGTCGTGGTCAGGAACGGCATCGTGTTCGCGTTCGTGGGCGACGGCGAGCCGCCGGCCTTCCCCGACCTCGACTGCTTCCTGGCACCCGCGAGCCACGCCTTCGCGTTCAAGGGGCTGATCGAGTGCAACTGGCTGCAGGCGCTCGAGGTCGGCATCGATCCGGCCCATGCCTCGTACCTGCATCGCTTCTATGAGGACGAGGACGCCGGCGCGGCCTACGGCAAGCAGTTCCGCGCCGCTGCGTCCGATTCCGACATTCCGATGACGCGGCTGTTGCGCGAGTTCACCCGGCCCCGCATCGACGTCGAGGCGACCGACTACGGCCTGCGCCTGTTCGCCTTGCGCCGGCTGAACGAGCGGCACACCCACGTGCGCGTCACCAACCTGGTCTTCCCCTACGCCTTCGTCATCCCGATGAGCGCCGAGATGACCATCACCCAGTGGCACGTGCCGATCGACGATACATCCTGCTACTGGTACGCGATCTTCACCAGCTTCGGCCAGCCGGTCGATCACGCGGCGATGCGCGAGCAGCGCCTCAAGCTCTACCAGCTGCCCGACTACCGTCCGCGCCTGGGGCGCCACAACGACTACGGCTACAACGCGGCCGAGCAGGCGAGCCAGACCTTCACCGGCATGGGCTTCGACATCAACGTGCACGATCAATGGGCGATCGAAAGCCAGGGCCGCATCCAGGATCGCACGCGCGAGCATCTCGGCACGACCGACAAGGCGATCGTCGCCTACCGCCGCATGCTGCTGTCGGCGATCGGCCAGGTGGCCAATGGCGACAAGCCACCGATGTGGCTCGATGCGGCGCGCGCCGCCGGCGTGCGCGGCCCGATCGCGATCGACGGCATGGGGCCGACCGAGGGCTGGCAATCCTACTGGAAGGATGTCGATGCCCGCCGGCGCGGCAACTCGAGCTGGGCGGCCGCCACCGTGCCGCCCCTGGTGGCGTGAGCCCGTGACGCTGGTCGAACGCGCCGGTCTCTGGAACGAGGACCGCAAGGCAGCAACCCGCGAGGCGCTGCGTCACATGCATGCCGGCGAGATGTCGGTGGTGCGGCTGGTGTTCGCCGACCAGCACGGCGTGCTGCGTGGCAAGACCTTGACCGCGACCGAGATCGAAGGCGCGCTGAAGACCGGCGTCGGCTTCACCACGACCATGCTGCTGAAGGACACCTCGCATCGTACGGTGTTCCCGGTGTGGCGGCCGGGTGGCGGCTTCGGCATGAAGGAGCTCGAGGGCGCCGCCGACGTGGTCATGCTGCCCGACCCGACGACCTTCCGGGCGCTGCCCTGGGCGCCGCACTCCGGCTGGATGCTGGGCGACATCCATTTTCCCGACGGCAGGCCGATGCCGCTCTGCACGCGCCAGCTCTACAAGCGCGCGCTCAAGACTCTTGGTGACCGCGGCTACGACTTCATCGCCGGGCTGGAGGTCGAGTTCCATCTGTTCAAGGTCGAGAAGACCAGGCTCGCGCAGGGCGACGCCGGCCAGCCGGGCGAGCCGATCGACGTGTCGCTGCTCAACCAGGGCTATCAGTATCTGACGGAGCATCGCTACGACGAGATGGACCCGATCCTCGAGATCCTGCGCTCCAACATCGTCGATCTCGGCCTGCCGTTGCGCTCGCTCGAGGTCGAGTATGGCCCGAGCCAGGTCGAGTTCACCTTCCGCGCCGGCGCCGGCATCGCGCCTGCCGATACCATGGTGCTGTTCCGGAGCGCCGTCCGGCAGGTCGCCCAGCGCCACGGCTTCCACGCCACCTTCATGTGCCGGCCCAGGATCGAGAACGTCATGTCGAGCGGCTGGCACCTGCACCAGTCGCTGAAGGACAGGAAGACCGGCGCCAACGCCTTCATGGACAGGGACGCCGCCTTGTCGTCGACCGGCATGCAGTACATGGCGGGGCTGCTGGCGCATGCCCGGGGTGCCGCCGCCTTCTCGACGCCAACGCTCAACGGCTACAAGCGCTACCGCCCCTTCTCGCTGGCGCCCGACCGCATCCTGTGGGGGTGCGACAACCGCGGCGTCATGATCCGCGTGCTGGGAGGTCCGGGCGATGCCTCCACCCATCTGGAGAACCGCATCGGCGAGCCGGCGGCCAATCCGTACCTCTACATGGCGAGCCAGATTGCCAGCGGGCTCGATGGCCTCGACCGCAGCCTGGATCCCGGCCCGTCGGCCGACACGCCCTACGACTCGGACGCCCCGCTCCTGCCCCGCTCGCTTGCCGAATCGCTGGCTGCGCTGAGCCAAGACGAGGTCCTGCGCGGGTCGTTCGGCGACTTCTTCGTCGATTACTATCTCAAGCTCAAGCAGGCCGAGATCGACCGCTTCAACATGGAGGTCAGCGACTGGGAACAGCGCGAGTATTTCTCGCTGTTCTGACTCTTCTCTCCTCCCCAGCTTCGCTGGGGAGGTGTCCGCGTCTTCGCGGACGGAGGGGTCATGAGTCATGAGACTCATGAGCCCTCCGTAGCCATGAGACGGCGACACCTCCTCAGCTTTGCTGGGAAGGAAAGCGTGAAGGCAATCCCCATATAGGGGCATGTTCGACTTCCACCCTTCCCTCGTCTCCTCCGACGAGGACGCCGCGATGGAGGTACCTGCTTCCCTCGCGGAAACCACCCCGGACGAACGGCCGCTGTTCGATGCCTACTCGCAGGCCGTCGTCGACGTCGTCGATCGCGTCGGGCCCGCTGTCGTGCGGGTCGAGACGCCGCCCGATCGCGACAAGGGGCAGCGCGGCGGCACGGGTTCCGGCGTCGTGATCTCGCCCGATGGCCTCGTGCTCACCAACAGTCATGTCGTGCAGGGTGCCAGCGCGGTGCGACTGACCTTGGCCCACACCCGCACCGTCGAGGCACGCGTGCTGGGCGACGATCCGCATACCGATCTCGCCCTGCTGCGCATCGTCGACGACGTTGCCCTGCCGGCGGCGCGGCTCGGCAACTCGAAGACCCTTCGGCGCGGCCAGCTCGTCGTTGCGATCGGCAATCCGCTGGGATTCGAATCGACGGTGACCGCGGGAGTGGTCTCGGCGCTCGGCCGCTCCCTGCGATCGCGCACCGGTCGGCTGATCGACGACGTGATCCAGACCGATGCCGCGCTCAATCCCGGCAACTCGGGTGGCCCGCTGGTGTCGTCCCAGGGCGAGGTGATCGGCATCAACACCGCAGTGATCGCCGGCGCCCAGGGCATCTGCTTCGCCGTCGCCAGCAACACGGCGAGCTACACGGTGAGCGAGCTGGTGCGCCACGGCCGCGTCCGGCGCGCCTTCATCGGCATCGCCGGCCAGACCGTGCCGCTGCCGCGCCGGCTTGCGCTCGTGCTCGGTCTCAGCCAGACCAGCGGCGTGGCGATCGCCAGCCTGGAGCCGGATAGCCCGGCAACCAAGGCGGGCCTGCGGCCCGGCGACATCGTGCTGGCGCTCGACGGCGAGCCGGTGAGCGCCGCAGACGACCTGGTTCGGCTGCTGGGGGCCGAACGCATCGGTCTCGCGACCACGCTGGCCGTGATTGCCGGCAACGAGCGCCGGCAGGTCGTGGTCGTGCCCGCCGAACGCACCCAGGAGCCGCTCACGTGAAGCCCATTGCCGTCGTCACGACAGTCGCCAGGAAGAAGGACGCCCGCGCCCTCGCGCGGGCACTGGTCGAAGCCGGGCTCGCCGCCTGCGCACACATCACGCGCGTCGAGAGCATCTACACCTGGAAGGACAAGCTGGAGCACGGCAAGGAGTATCGCGTGCTGTTCAAGACCATCGACGAGCGCTAGGCCGCCGTCGAGAGCGCCATCCGCGACATGCATCCCTACGAGTTGCCATCCATCCACGCCTTCGCCTTCGATCACGTCCTGCCGGCCTACGGCGACTGGATCGCCAAGCATTCGGGCAGAGTGTGACTTCCTTCTCCTCCCCAGCTTCGCTGGGGAGGTGTCAGCGTCTTACGCTGACGGAGGGGTCATAGGCCTCAGTCCCGCTGCTCATGACCCCTCCGTCCGCGATGACCGCGGACACCTCCCCAACTCCGTTGGGGAGGACAATGAGTTACTCCACCTTGCCGCCGGACATCATCTTGTCCCAGCGCTTCTGCATCTCGGCCGGGCTGACCTCCTCCTTCCTGGCGGCGAGGAACCAGCGGTAGCCGAAGGGACAGGCGACCATGCCGGAGCGGTCGCCGTAGAACTGGTCCTGCACCGGACGGACGACCGTCGCGCCGGCAGCGACGGCGCGGTCGACCGCCTTGTCGGCGTCGGCGACGCCGATGTGGAAGGCGACCGGCGAGCCACCCGTCGCCGCCGGGCCGCGCGCGCCGAAGTCCGGATACTCGTCGTTCAGCATCAGGACGCTGTCGCCGATCTGGATCTCGGCATGGCCTACCTTCCCCGACGGCTCGGTCAGGCGAAACAGCTCGGTCGCACCGAAGGCCTTGGCATAGAAGGCGATCGCCGCCTTGGCGTCGTGTACCGTCATGTGGGCTCGCAGGGTTTGCCCGGTCGTGCTCTTTGCGGTCATGGCTTCACCTGTGCTATATTACGTTACGTAACGTAACGTAAATAGATGCCTCGTCAACCCTCGTCCGTACCGGCCCGCGGCCGGCCGCGCGACCCGCGAATCCGCAGCACCATCCTCGCCGCCGCACGCGCCCTGCTCGAGCGGGGTGGCCTCACCGCCGTCACCATCGAGGCAATCGCCGCGAAGGCGGGCGTGAGCCGCCCCACCATCTATCGCTACTGGCCGAATGCGCCGGCGGTCGCCATGGCGGCCTTTCTCGAGGTGTCGACGCCAACTGCGTCGGGCCCGTCGAGCCGCTCGCCATTGTCGGCGCTCAAGGCCCAGCTCCATGGCGTGGCCGACGCCTTCGCCGCGCCGACCGGCCGCAGCGTCGCTGCGATGGTGGCTGCGGCCCAGTCCGAGACCGAGCTCGCCAAGGCGTTTCGCAACGACTTCATCGCCCGCAACCGAGACACCGCACGGTTGCTGCTCGAGCGCTGCATCGCCGATCGGCTGGTCACCGCCCCGGCCGACCTCGACCTCGCGCTCGACCTGATCTTCGGCCCGCTGTACTACCGGCTGCTGATGGGCCACGCGCCGATAACGCGTGGCTTCGTCGATCAGCTCCTGCAGACCGTCATCCCTGCACGCGCCTGAGCGCGACGCCGGTCTGCGCGACCAGCGACGCGACCACTTCCCCAGCCGGCATTTCGCGAGCGAGCACCGCCGACTGACCACTCCACAGCGGCGAGAAGTCCCCGCTGCCCTTCGCCTCGCCGGCAACGCGCAGCGGCGTAGCCGCACCGGCAGCCAGGGGAAAGCTCGGTGCCTCGGGCGCGATCGGGCCGACCTCCCGCATGATGAGGTTGACGACTCCCCGCGCCGGACGGCCCGTGAAGACGTTGGTGAGCGCCGTCACGTCGGCCGTCCTCGACTTCAACGCCGCACGATGCACCGCCGATGTCCTGGCCTCCGGCGTCAGCAGGAAAGCCGTGCCGACCTGCACCCCGGCGGCGCCCAGGGCGAGCGCCGCGGCGACGCCGCGGCCGTCGGCGATGCCGCCGGCGGCGATGACCGGCACCTTCACGGCGTCGACCACCTGGGGCACCAGCGCCATCGTGCCGGGCTGACTGGCGATGTCGTCGGTCAGGAACATGCCCCGGTGGCCTCCCGCCTCGGCGCCCTGGGCAATCACGGCATCGACGCCGCGTGCTTCCAGCCAGCACGCCTCCTCGACGGTGGTGGCCGAGCTCAGGATCAGGATGCCGGCGGCGCGCAGCGGCTTCAGCAGCCCCTCCTCCGGCAACCCGAAATGGAAGCTCGCGACCTTGGGCCTGAACTCCAGCAGCAGCTCGCCCATCGCGGCGCCATAGGGCATCCGCACCGCGCCGCCGTCCGCCGCCGAGGCCGGCAGGCCGAGCTGGTCGTAGTAGCGCGCCAGCCGCTTGCGCCAACCGGCCTCGCGGCCGGCATCGACGACGGGCGGCGTGTGGCAGAAGAAATTGACGTTGATCGGCCGGTCGGTGTGCTGCCGCACGGTCTGCAGCTCGGCTCGCAGAAGGTCTGGCGTCAGCATGGCTGCCGCCAGGGAGCCCAACGCCCCGGCCTTCGACGCCGCGATGGCCATCTGCGGAGTCGTCGGCCCGGCCATCGGCGCCTGGATGATGGGATGCTCGATCCCGAACAGGTCGAGCAGACGACGGTCCTGCCACTTCATGACGCTTTGCTCCTTCCACTGACGGGCGCGGCATTCGCATTTGGCAAAAGGATCATCCCCTCCCCAGCGAAGCTGGGGAGGTGTCGCCGTCTTACGGCGACGGAGGGGTCATGAGCACCACCACTGACGCTCATGACCCCTCCGCCCCGTATGACGGGGCACCTCCCCAGCGGAGCTGGGGAGGAGAATGAAGAGCGTCGCCGCATGCGAATGCCCTGCACCACCGCCGGAGATGTTACCGCCACACATGCCATCTTGAATAATGATTCATCATGATCACCAGCATCTGATAAATTGATGAGATGGACGCCAAGGACCTGGTGACGTTCGAAACCGTGGCACGGCTCGGCGGCATGGGCCGCGCCGCCCGCGAGCTCAACACCGTGCAATCCAACGTGACGCAGCGCGTGCGCCGGCTCGAGGAGGCGCTGGGGGTCACGCTGTTCGCCCGCAGCCGCGCCGGCGCCAGGCTCACTGCGGCCGGCGAGCGGCTGATGCCCTATGCGGCGCGCATCGGCGTCCTGCTCGAGGAGGCGGCGCGCGCGGCGCGCGACGACGGCGCTCCCAGGGGCACGCTCACGGTCGGCTCGCTGGAGACCACCGCCGCCCTGCGGCTGTCGCCCTTGCTCGCCACATACGCCAAGGATCATCCCAAGGTCGATCTGGTCCTGCGCACCGGCACGACGGCAGAGCTGATCGAGCGCGTTCTCGATCGCGAGCTCGAAGCGGCGCTGGTGTGCGGCCCCGTCTCCCATCCCGACCTTACCAGCGCGCGCGTCTTCGAGGAGGATCTGGCGCTGCTGAGCGCCCCGGCGGAACGCTCGGTCGGCAAGCTGCTGGCCAAGCCCGACCTGCGCATCATCGTGCTGCGTGCCGGCTGTTCCTACCGCCAGCGGCTGGAGGAGCTGCTGGCGCGACGCGGCGTCGTCGGGCTGCGCCGCCTCGAGTTCGGCACGCTGGAGGCGATCCTCGGTGCGGTCGCCGCCGGCCTCGGCATCACCCTGCTGCCGCGCGCCCTGGTCGGGCCGGTGTGGCGCGGCGGACGCGTTGCCGTGCATCGCCTGCCGGCCGCGGATGCGCGCGTGCAGACCGTGCTCGTGCAACGGCGCGACGCCCTGCGCTCAAGCGCGATGTCGGCCTTCCACGATCTGGTCGCTGGACGGCGCCGCTCGGGAGACGGCACAGTGGTCGTCCGACGAGGGGCCGCCTGACGAGGGGACAGTTCATGGAACTCTGGCAGTACGACGCGACCGACCTGGCGCGCCTGATCCGCACCGGGCAGGCGTCGGCGCGCGAAGCCGTCGATTCGGTGCTGGCCCGTCTCGACAAGGTCAATCCGGCGATCAACGCGGTGGTGCGCGTGCTGGCCGACGAGGCGCGCGCAGCCGCCGAGACCGCCGATGCAGCGCGCGCCCGCGGCCACGCGCTGCCGCCCCTGCACGGCGTTCCTGTCACGACCAAGGTCAATGTCGACCAGGCCGGCCTGCCGACCGACAACGGGGTGATCCCGCTGAAGGACTTCATCGCCACCGAGGATAGCCCGGTGGTCGCCAACCTGAAGCACGCCGGCGCCATCATCGTCGGCCGCACCAATGCGCCGGCCTTCTCGATGCGCATCTTCTCCGACAACGCCCTGCACGGCCGCACGCTCAATCCGCGCGACCCCGAGCTGACGCCCGGCGGCTCGAGCGGCGGCGCGGGCGCCGCCACGGCCACCGGCATCGGCACCATCGCGCACGGCAACGACATCGGCGGCTCCGTCCGCATCCCGGCCTACTGCAATGGCGTGATCGGGCTGCGCACCGGGTTCGGCCGCATCCCGTCCTTCAATCCCAGCGCGCCGGTCGGCCGCCCGCCCGGCGCCATGCTGATGGCGGTGCAGGGCCCGCACACCCGGTCAGTGCGCGACGCCCGCCTGGCACTGGAGGTGATGGCACGCGGCGACCGGCGCGACTGGCGGTGGAACGCCGTGCCGATGCAGGGCCCGCCGCCGGCACGGCCGATCAGGGTCGCGCTGGTTCCGGAAGTGCCGGGCGGCCGCACCAATCCAGCCCAGGCCGCGGCCGTGCGGCTGGCCGGCAAGCACCTGCGGGCGGTGGGATATGTCGTCGAGGAGGTCATGCCGCCCGACATCGAGCGCGGCATCGAGCTGTGGCACCTGATCTGCGTCACCGACGTGTTCGGCGGCCTGTGGCCGCAGATGCAGAAGATGGGCGACCCTGACGCCATCGCCGCCATGCAGGGCTGGCTCGATCTTTACAAGCCTGCCGACCTGCCGACCTACATCGGCGCCCTGACCGAGCGCGAAGGCCTTCTACTGAAATGGATGGCCTTCTTCCATCAATGGCCCCTGGTGATCCTGCCGACCCTGTGCGACCTCCCGCCGAAGCAACGCGCCGACACGACCAAGGCCGGACAGGCCGAGGTGCTGGAGTCGATGCGCGTCGCCCTGCTCGCTCCCCTGCTCGGCCTCCCGGGCCTCGCCGTCCCGGTCGGTAGCCACGGCAAGCTGCGAACCGGCGCGCAGATCATGGCCATGCGCAACCGCGAGGACCTCTGCCTCGACGCCGGCGAGGTGATCGAGGCAGCCGAAGGCGTGGTGACGCCGATCGATCCGGTGAGGGGGTAGTTCTCCTCCCCCGTCATCGGGGGAGGAAATCTTGAAAGGGTCCTCCCCCCATGAGCAGCAAGGCATCGCACGACGTCGGCTGGATCGGGCTCGGCCGGATGGGCGAGGCGATGGCGGCGCGCCTGGTCAAGGCGGGATTCGGGCTCTCGGTGTGGAACCGCACGGCGTCCAAGGCCGATCCACTGGCCAGGATCGGGGCCGAGGTGGTGACCGACAAGATGGCGATGGCGCACTGCGCGACCGTCATCACAATGGTGTCGACCACCGACGACCTGAAGGACATCCTGTTCGGCAAGGGCGGCGTGCTGGCCTGCACTGCGCGGCCCAAGCGCGTGGTCGACATGTCGTCGATCTCCGACACCGGCTCGGCCGAGATCCGCAGGCAGCTCGACGAGGCCGGCGTGGCCTATCTCAGCGCGCCCGTCTCGGGCAACGCCAAGGTCGCAAAGGCGGGCAAGCTCCTGGTCGTGGCCTCCGGGCCGCGCGCCGAGTACGACGCCGTGCAGCCTCTGCTGGCGGCGCTCGGCCGTGCGGCAATGTATGTCGGCGAGGGCGAGCTGTCGCGCGTCTGGAAGATCGCCCACAACACGATGTTCGGCGTCATCATCCAGTCCTTGTGCGAGATCACCCTGCTGGCCGAGAAGGCCGGCATCCCGCGCCACGTGTTCCTGGAATCGATCAACCAGAGCGTGCTCGGCTCGATGTACACGCGCTACAAGACGCCGGCGCTGGTCAACCTCGACTTCACCACCACCTTCACGCCCAAGCTCCTGCTGAAGGACATGGAACTCGGCATGTCCGCCGGCCGGACCTACGGCGTCGTCATGCCGGCCGCCTCGGCGACGCGCGACAGCATCATGTCGCTGTCGCATCAGTATCCCGGCGACATCGACTTCTCGGTGCTGCTTGTCGAGCTGGCACGCGCCGCCGGCATGAAGCTCGAGCCCGAGAACGTCGCCGCGAGCGACGGTCTCGCCTGACCATGCCTCTGCTCCTGAAATCCGGCATCGTCGTCACCCAGGATCCGGTGCTCGGCGTGCTGCCCAAGGGCGACGTGCTGATCGACGAGGACCGCATTGCCGCCGTCGCCCCGTCGATCGCCGGCGTCGACGCCGAGATCGTCGACTGCGCCGGCCACTTCGTGCTGCCCGGGCTCATCAATGCCCACATGCACACCTGGCAAACGGGGCTGCGCGGCGTCGCCGCCAACTGGACCCTGCTCGAGTATTTTCGCCACGTTCATGCCGGGCTGGCCACGGTCTTCCGGCCCGAGGACATCCACGTCGCCACCCTCGCCGGCGCGCTCAACCAGCTCGATCACGGCGTCACCACCCTGGTCGACTGGTGCCACAACAACCCGACGCCCGAGCACACCGACGCCGGCATCGCCGGCCTCGTGGAGAGCGGCATTCGCGCCGCCTTCTTCCACGGCTCGCCCAAGCCCGACCCGAAGCCCGGCGAGCCGCACTTCTCCGAGGTGCCGCATCCCCGCCGCGAGATCGAGCGCCTGACGAAGGGCCCGCTGGCCGATCGCACGGGCCTGGTGACGCTCGGCATGGCGGTGCTGGGCCCGCACTACTCGACGCTCGAGGTCAGCGCGCACGATTTCGCCCTCGCGATGGAGATGGGCCTGGTCGCGTCGATGCACCAGGGCGGCGGGGAGGCCAAGACGCCCGGCGGCTGGGAGGCGCTCATGGCGAAGGGCCTGGTCGGCCCGCACATCAACATCGTGCACGGCAACAACCTCAGCGACGACCAGCTCCGCGCCTTCGTCGACCGCGGCGTCAGCTTCTCGATCACGCCCGAGAACGAGATGGCGCAGGGCCATGGCCATCCCATCACCGGCCGGCTGCGGGCGCTGGGCTCGGCCCCGTCGGTCGGCATCGATCTCGAATCGGCGATCAGCGGCGACATGTTCGTCGTTGCACGCATGGCGCTGGCCTCGCAGCGCGCGCTCGACAACGCGGCCGAGCGCGGCCGCAGCGGCGGCATTCCCGCGACCTCGACCGTGCCGGCCGGCGAGGCGCTGGACTGGGTCACCATGCGGGGTGCAGCGATGCTCGGCATGAGCGAGCGCATCGGCAGCCTGGCGGTCGGCAAGCAGGCCGACATCGCGGTAATGTCGCTCGGCCCTCTCGCCATGTGGCCGGTCCACGATCCCGTGGCGAGCGTCGTCATGCAGGGCTCGGGCGCCCGAGTGCGCGACGTGCTCGTGGCCGGGCGCTTCGCCAAGCGCAGTGGTAAGCTGGCGTGGCCCGACCTCGCCGGCCTGCGCGCCAGGCTGGCGGCGTCGGGGGAGCGGATCCTGTCGAGCCTGAACGTAAGAAGCGCCAGCCGCGAGATAGCGGCGGCATAACGGGAGGAAGTCATGTCACGTCTGATCGCGCTTGCGCTCGCCTTGGCGGTCGCCGCCCTGCCCGCTTGGGCGCAGAACTATCCCGAGAAGCCGGTCCACATCATCGTACCTTTCACGCCGGGCAGCGCTACCGACGTCACGGCGCGCGCCTTGGCGGCGGTCATGACCAGGAACATTGGCCAGACGGTCATCGTCGAGAACAAGCCGGGCGCCGGCGGCACGATCGGTGCGGCCCAGGTCGCAAGGGCTGCCCCCGACGGATACACCCTGCTCGCCAACTCCTCGGCGCACACGGTCAATTCGGCGATCTATGCCAACATGCCCTACGACACCGTAAAGGACCTGCCGGGGGTCAGCCTGCTCGCCGTGCAACCCAACATCATGGTCGCCTCGCCGTCGAAGGGCTGGAAGACCGCGGCCGACTACGCTGCAGCGGCGAAGGCACAGCCAGGCAAACTCACCTATGCAACCGCGGGCACCGGCAGCGGCACCCACATGAACGCCGAGAAGTTCAAGCTCGCGGCCGGCATCGACACCGTGCACGTCCCCTACAAGGGCACGCCCGAGGCGCTCGGCGACACGATGAACGGCCGCACAGACATCTATTTCTGCCCGGTGATCGCCGCCCTTCCGATGATCCGCGACAATCGCGTGGTCGCGCTGGCCAACGGCAGCCCCAGGCGTTCGTCGGTGCTGCCCGACCTTCCGACCACCGAGGAGCAGGGATTCAAGGACAGCGGCTACAATTTCTGGGTCGGTCTGTTCGCGCCAGCCGGCACGCCACCCGCCGTGATCGCCCGCCTCAACGCCGAGGTGAAGAAGGCGCTCGACTCGCCCGAGGTCAAGGAGCGGCTGGCTGCGCTGGGCTCCGACGCCTCGCCGACCACCCCGGCCGATCTCGACAAGATCGTCGCGAGCGAGGTCAAGGAGAACGCCGAGTTGGCCAAGAAGGCCGGCATCAAGCTGCAGTAGAGTCTTGACTCTCCCCCGTGATCGCGGTGCGAGTGCCCTGCGCAATCGGGGGCGAACATGAAACATCAAGGAGCGTAATCATGGCCCCCGCCCTGTTGCAGACCACGGTCGTCGGCTCGTACCCGCAGCCCGACTGGCTTGTGAATCGCGAGATGCTGAGCAAGATGGTGCCGCGCACGCGCGTGCGCGAGCTCTGGCGCGTGCCCGAGGCATTCCTCGAGCAGGCGCAGGACGACGCCACCCTGCTCGCCATTCGCGACATGGAGCGGGCCGGAATCGACATCGTGACCGACGGCGAGATGCGCCGCGAAAGCTACTCCAACCGCTTCGCCACCGCGCTCGACGGCATCGACGACGAGAACCCGGGCGAGATCGTCAATCGCGTCGGCCAGAAAACCGCGGTGCCGCGGGTCGTCGGCAAGATCAGGCGGGCCAAACCGATCGAGCTGCGCGACATGCAGTTCCTGCGCGCCAACACCGAGCGGCTGGCCAAGATCACCCTGCCCGGCCCCTTTACCATGGGGCAGCAGGTCAAGGACGAGCACTACAAGGATGCCGAGGCGATGTGCATGGACTATGCCGCGGCGGTCAACGAGGAGGCTCACGACCTGGTCAAGGCTGGCGCCGACGTGATCCAGCTCGACGAGCCGTGGCTGCGCAACAACCCGGAGGAGGCCAAGCTCTACGCCGTCAAGGTGATCGACCGCGCGCTGCAAGGTCTCGCCGTGCCGACGGTGGTGCATCTCTGCTTCGGCTACGCCGCCGTGGTGCGCGGCGGCAAGCCGACCGGCTACGCCTTCCTGCCGCAGCTCGCCGACAGCATCGCCCAGCAGATCTCGATCGAATCGGCGCAGCCCCGGCTCGATCTCGGCGTCCTGAAGGACCTGGCGCCGAAGAAGGTCATGCTCGGGGTGATCGACCTCGCCGATCCCACCATCGAGACGCCGCTTCAGGTCGCCGATCGAATTCGGGCCGGGCTGAAGCATGTCGCGGCCGACAAGCTCCTGCCCGCCCCCGACTGCGGCATGAAGTACCTGCCGCGCGCCACTGCGTTCGGCAAGCTGAAGGCGCTCGCGGCGGGCGCGGCGCTGGTGCGCAAGGAGCTGCTGTAAGGGCAGCCTCAGCCGCCCGGGACGCCCTGCGCCTCGACGTAGAGCGCGTAGACCGACTGGCTGGCCGTCATGAACAGGCGGTTGCGCTTGCGTCCGCCGAAGCACAGGTTGGCGCAGCGCTCCGGCAGCAGGATCCGGCCGATCAGTGTGCCGTCGGGCGCGAACACGGCGACGCCGTCCTGCTCGGAGCCCCCCGAGAAGCCGCACCACACGTTGCCTTCGGTGTCGCAGCGGATGCCGTCGGCGAACCCCGGCGTGGCATCGAAGAACAGCCGGCCGTTGACGGGATTGCCGTCGACCATGTCGTAGACTCGCGTCGTGCGCGTCCCGTCGGGCGTGTCGACGACGTAGAGCCGCGATTCGTCGGGCGAGAAGCAGAGGCCGTTCGGGCGTTCCATGTCACCGATGGCGATGGTGTGCTCGCCGGTCGCGGGATCGAGGCGGTAGACGCGATACGGCATCTCTTTCGGCGCCTTGTCGCCGAGATAGTGGCCGCGGATGCCAGCGCCGTTGTCGCTGAACCAGATCGAGCCGTCCGACTTCACGACGACGTCGTTGGGGCCGGTGAGACGCGTACCCTCGAACGACGAGGCCAGCATGGTGACCGTGCCGTCGTGCTCGGTGCGGGTAAGCGTGCGGCTGCCGAGCTCGCAGCTGATCAGCCGTCCCTGGCGGTCGCGCGTGTTGCCGTCAGGGTAGCCTGCCGGGTTGCGCAGGGTCGCCACCGCGCCGGTGATCTCGTCCCAGCGCACCAGCGCATCGTTGGGAATATCGGAGAACAGCAGGTAGCGGCCATCGCCATAGTAGGCCGGTCCCTCGGTGAAGCGGAATCCGGTGGCGATGCGCTCGATCGCCGCCATCGGAACGACCAGCGCGCGGAAGCGCGGATCGAGAACGATGACATCGGGGTCGGGATAGCGGATCGGCGCCGGGGATTCCCAGCGCGACGGACCTTTGCTCACTCTTGTCTCTCCCTTCGACGCTTCTTCAGTGCTTGCGGCTCTCGAACTCGTGGAACTCGCTCATGAACGGCGCCGCCACCGCGGCATTGAGCTTGCAGTCGAGGAACACCGGTCCGTCGGGCCGCGCCAGCAGCGGCGCGATCCTCTGCAGGTCCTCGAGGGTACGGATGGTCGCCGCCTGGAATCCGAAGGCCTCGGCGACCGGCGCATAGTCGACGTCGGGGAACACCGACTTGGCGACCGGCAGCTCGCGCATCTTGAGGAAGTGCAGCTCCGCGCCGTAGGCGCAGTCGTTCATCAGCACGATGACCAGCGGCAGGTCCTCGCGCACCACCGTCTCGAGCTCGCCCATGGTCATGAGGAAGCCGCCATCGCCGATCACCAGCACGGTGGTCTCGTCGGGCCTCGCCCTGGCGACGCCGAGCGCCGTGCCGAAGCCCAGACCGATCGAGGCGAAGTCGCTGGTCAGCTTGAAGTGGCCCGGTCCGGGCACCGAGAGGTAGGGCACGATGCCGAGGAAGTTGCCGGCGTCGTAGACCAGGTTGCGATTGGCCGGCAGCAGCTTCTCGAGCGCGACGCCCAGCGAGCGCGGGTCGACGGTACGCGCGGTGTTGGCCGGCTCGAAGTCGCGCGCGATGTCGAAGCCTTTCAGGAAGCGCAGCGTCTCGTCCGACCGGAACGGCCGCTCCGAGTTCGATCCGGGCGGCAACGCCTCGATCAAGGCTTCCGCCGCCAGGCGGGCATCGCCCACGACCGCGACGTCGGCGGGGTGCCAGCGGCCGATGTGGCCGCGCTCGGAATCGACCTGGATCAGCGGCACGTTGGGCAGCGAATGGCCGAAGCTCATGGTCAGCAGGTTGAGCCCGGCGCCGAACACCAGCACGCAGTCCGCCTCGTGGACCAGACGGCGCGCCGCCGAATGCGAGAACGAGCCGACGATGCCGAGGTTGGCGGGATTGCCGCGGAACATGTCCTTGCCGCGGGCCGAGGTCGCCAGCAGCGCGCCGGTGCGCTCGGCCAGCTTCTCCAGCGCCTCCTTGGCGCCGGCCCGGTGCGCCCCCATGCCGGCCAGGATCAGCGGCTTGCGGCTCTGGCGAACGACGGCGGTGGCGGCCTCGATTGCCTGGGCACGCGGTGCCGCGGGCTTGCGCTCGCGTGGCCCCGCCGGCGATGCATCGCTCGTGTCCATGTCGGCAAGCTGGACGTTGACCGGCAGCAGCAGCGCGGCCGCGCCGCCCTGCATGGCCGCCGCCACGGCATCGGCCAGCACACCGCGCGCCGTCGACGGGCTGGTGGCGGCGAAGGTGCGGATGCCGGCTGCGGCGAGGACCGCGGTTGCGTTGAAGCCCTTGTAATCGGGACCGATACCGTTGGCAGCGCCCGACGGCACCGCGGCCTCGCCCGAGATGATCAGCACCCTGGAGCCCGACCGGCTGGCATAGGTCGCAGCGTGCAGGCCGTTGGCCGTCGCCGGGCCACGACCAATGACGGCAATGCCGAGCCCGCCCGAGCGATAGGAGAAGCCCTCGGCCATGGCGATGGCGTTGTTCTCGTGGCGCGCGCCGTAGAAGCGGATGCCGGCGCTGTCGAGCGCGGTGGCGAACACCGCCGTGTCATCGCTCATCAGGCCGAACACCTGCTCGGTGCCCAGCGCCTTGATGTCGTCGACCAGCGCCTGGTAGGTCGGGATGCGGCGATCACTCATGGGTGTGCTCCGTCTGTCTTTGCGGGGGACGTTTCCATCGACACGATTCTTGCGTCCGTTGCGTCCGTTGCGTCAGGGCCGTTTGATTTCAAGGGCTTGCGACTGACGCAACCGTGGCTGACGCGGACTCCCATGCGTCAGTCACGGCGTCTTGCGTCAGCCAGGGCGCTGCTTCGGCGTCGCTCGCCGGCACGACGAACGTCCGGCTCGCCCGCGTGCCGTGGGCGGCGACGCGGCGGGAAGCGGCCCCGACTGCAATCTCGCGCTCGCGCATGGCCCCTCCTCCCCGATGCCGCGCCGTCGCCGGCAACGAGTCGTCACCAGCATCCGCCACGCTAGGCGCGATTTGCGCGACGTCAATCGGGCCCGGCAGAGGAACGACATGAATGACTCGAATCTGGTCCAGGTGCGTCGATATGGCGAGTCTCGAAAGCTCGTTCTCGAGGTGAGGGGGCTTCGAAGGTTCGACGATCACCTGCAACCCCCTCACCCAACCTCTCCCCCTGGCGGGCCGATGACGGGAGAGGAAGGGCCTCGCTCCTCACAGTTGAATTGGATACCCCTCACCGTGCGATCACCTTGCCTTGCGGCGTGACGGTGACGGATTTCCCGACGCCACCCTGAGTGGCCTTGCCGGTCCACTGGCCATCGGGGCCGCGACGGAGGCCGTGGACGTTGCCGTAGTGCAGCGCGTTCAGCCGCATCTTCACGCCGGCCGTGCCGCCGGTGCTGGCCGGCGGCGGCGGTGGCGAGGACTTGGCCTGCGCCATCGCCGCTCCAGGCATGACGACCAGGGCGGCAGCCAGCAGGAGGCTGCCCCGGCTCACGAGGCCAGCTTTCCTTTCAGCACCTCACCCCGGTAGGTGCCGGTCGCCTCGCCGTTCTCGAAGGCGACCGCGCCGTTGACCAGGGTGGCCTTGATGCCCTCGGCCTTCTGCACCAGGCGGCGGGCGCCGCCCGGCAGGTCCTTCTCGACTGTCGGCAGGAGTGGCCGGATGCGGTCCTCCTCGAACAGCACGAGGTCGGCGCGGAAACCTTCGCGGACCTGCCCGCGGTCATGGAGGTCCCACGCCTGGGCGTTGTCGTGCGTCAGCTTCCTGATCGCCTGCTCGAGCGTGAAGGCGCCACGCTTGCGCACCCAGTAGCTCAGGAAGTGGGTCTGCAGCGAGGAGCCCATCTCCTGGCAGACATGTGCGCCCGAGTCGGAAAAAGTCGCGAGCGTGCGCGGATGCTTCAGCATGCCGAGCACGTCCTCCGGCGATTCGTTGACAAGCGGCTGGACGTAGACCTGGTTCTCGTCGGCCAGAGACAGGTCGATCATCACCTCGACCGGATGCTGGCCGCGGGCCTTGGCGAGCTGGTCGACCGTGGGATCGTCCCAGTCGGTGCCCTTCAAGGCGAACAGGTTGGAGTAATCGGGCTTGCGCGGATCGGTGGTCGCCGCGCCGCCGCCCTGGAAGACGCCGTCGCGCGGCTTCATCTTCTCTTCGGCAGCGACCAGCTCACGCCGCACCGCCGGGTCCCGCAGCCGCTTCTTCTGCTCGTCCATCGGCAAGGCGCGGATTGGCCGCCACGCCGGCAGGACGTCGAACGGCAGGTAGGATTTCAGCGAGAAGATGGCGTTGATCGAGCGCGTCGTGCCCTGGCCATACATGCGGCCACCGGCGGCGACCGTGTCGTCGATGTACTTCGTCTGGTACTGCCAGGGGTTGGGATCCTCACCCTGCCGGGTCGACAGGACGCCGAACATGATCGGCCGCTTGTAGTCCAACGCCACCTTGCGCAGGCGCTCGAGGAAGATGCGATGGCGCGCCCCGCTCGCGATGTCGGGGCCGATCTGGAAGATGCCGGCATCGAGCGCGGCCATGGCCGCCAGGATGCGGTCGATCTCCTCCCATTCGGCGATACGGCTCGCCACCGGCGTGTCGTCTGGCGTGACGTGCGTGGAGGCGCGCGAGCTCGAGAAGCCCATGGCACCCGCCTTCAGCGCCTCCTGCACGGCCGCCGACATGCGCACCATGTCGTCCTCGGTGGCCTTCTCTGAGAGCGCCCGCTCGCCCATGACGTACATGCGAAGCGCCGAATGACCGATATACATGCCGTAGTTGATTGCCTTGGGCAGGCGTTCGACGGTCGCGAGGTACTCGGGGAAGGTCTCCCACGTCCAGTCGATGCCGGCCGCCATCGCCTCGGTCGGGATGTCCTCGACCGCCGACAGGCAGCGAGCGTACCAGTCGCGATCGGAAGGCTTGCAGGGGGCGAGCGCGAAGCCGCAATTGCTCATCACCACACTGGTGACCCCGTGCCAGCACGAGCAGCTGCCCAACGGATCCCAGGCGACCTGCGCGTCCATGTGGGTATGGCCGTCGATGAAGCCCGGCGCGACGATCAGGCCATCGGCGTCGATGGTGCGCCTGGCGGTACCGGCAATGCGGCCGATCTCGACGATACGGCCGTCCTGGATGGCGACGTCTCCCGAGAAACGCGGCTTGCCCGAGCCATCGACGATGGTGCCGCCGCGGATGACCGTGTCGAAGTCCATCAGAGGCGATCCTTGTGCTCGACGATCTTCCAGTAGGTGTCCTTGGCGCTGATCTTCCCACCGCGGAACGTGTAGATGTCGCAGCCTTGGTAGTTGAGGTCCTCGCCGTCGGCGCCCTTGCCCTTCACCGTCCATATCGAGATCGCACGGTTGCCGGCGTAGATGTACTCCTTGTGATCCCACCGCATGTCGGGGATTACCTTGAAGCGGGCGGCCAGCGTCTTGGCAATGGTCTCCTTGCCCTTCAGCGTGCGCCCGACCGGCTCGGGCCCGCGCGCCAGCCAGAAGGTGGCGTCGTCGGTGAAAAAGGAAACGATGCGCTCCACGTCGCGGCTGTTGAAGGCCGCGGAGATCGCCTTCATCAGCTCCGGCGTGGCGATGTCGGGATTTGCGGCTGTAACGTCCGGCATACGAAACCTCCCTTGATGCGACGGCAAACGATTGCAGGCTTGGCCTGCATCGGCAAGGTCGGCATGCACATCTCCAATTCCTCCCCCGTCGTACGGGGGAGGTGGCCCGAAGGGCCGGAGGGGGAAAGCCGCATCCGAGATTCATGAAGTTCCGACGTCGGAATCTCAGGAATCTCGCTTGCGGCTTTCCCCCTCCGCCCCGTGTGACGGGGCGCCTCCCCATAGGCGTTAAACTAAAGCGGACCTCACCCTGAGGAGCGGCCCGGAGGGCCGCGTCTCGAAGGGTCGGCAACAGTGAAGGGGACTGCGACACCGCTTTTCCAACGATCTTCTGTGTGGCCCATCCTTCGAGACGGCCGCTATGCGGCCTCCTCAGGATGAGGTTTTTGTATTTTAACGCCTATGGGGCACCTCCCCCGACTACGGGGGAAGATCGAATATGTGTCGACTCGTTGCCTGCATAGCTGGGGAGATGAATGATCATCGCGTTTTCGATCGAAGGGAACCGCTCGCGGTTCCCTTCGATCGAAAACAGCTCTAGCGTAGCGCCAACAAATCGGGGAAACGACCGTGTACGACTATATCATCGTTGGTGGCGGCTCGGCCGGGTCGGTCATGGCCAACCGGCTGTCGGCCAGGAGCGCGACCAAGGTCCTGCTGTGCGAGGCCGGCCAGGACACGCCGCCGGGCGAGGAGCCCAAGGAGATCGCCGACAGCTACTCCGGCACGGCCTATTTCGACCCGCGCTTCCACTGGACCGAGCTCCGGGTCCACACCCAGGTCGTCTCGCACAACAACCCGCACGAGAACCGCCCGCCGCTGCGCAAGTACGAGCAGGCGCGCGTGCTGGGCGGCGGCTCGTCGATCAATGGCCAGATGGCCAATCGCGGCGCGCCGACCGACTACGACGAATGGGCGAGCCGCGGCGCCGAGGGCTGGGGCTGGAGCCAGGTGCTGCCGTTCTTCAAGAAGGTCGAGCGCGATCTCGACTTCGACGGGCCCTACCATGGCAAGGATGGTCGCATCCCCGTGAGGCGCATTCCCCAGGAGCACTGGACGGGTCACGCCAAGGCCGTAGCCAAGGGCTTCGCCGCCAAGGGCTTCAAGTTCCTGCCCGACCAGAACGGCGAGTTCGTCGACGGATACTTCCCGGTGACGCACTCCAACGCCGAGGAGCGGCGCGTCTCGGCCGCGATGGGCTATCTCGATGCCGAGACGCGCAAGCGCGCCAACCTGACCATCTCGACCGACACGCAGGTCAAGTCGCTGCTGTTCGACGGCACGCGATGCGTCGGCGTGACCGCGATCGTCAAGGGCCAGGAGCAGGAATTCCGGGCCAAGGAGGTGATCCTGTCGTCGGGCGCCATCCATACGCCCGCCCATCTGATGCGCGCCGGTATCGGGCCGGTCGGCCATCTCGCCGAGCTCGGCATCCCCGTGGTCGCCGGCCTGCCCGGCGTCGGCGAGCGGCTGATGGACCACCCGTCGATCGCGCTTTCCTCGTTCATCAAGCGCGGCTCGCGCATGAACGAGCACACGCGCCGGCACATCCATCTCGGCCTGCGCTACTCGTCGGGCCTGCCGGGCGTACCCAAGGGCGACATGTTCGTCGCGGTGGTCAGCAAGTCGGCCTGGCACGCGGTCGGCGAGCAGATCGCCTCCCTGCTCACCTTCATCAACAAGACCTACTCGGAGACCGGCCAGGTCAAGCTCGCCTCGCGCGACTGGCGCAGCGAGCCGATCGTCGAGTTCAACCTGCTCTCCGACAAGCGCGACCTCGACCGGCTGATGAGCGGCTTCAAGCTGATGGCCGCCGTGCAGATGACCGACGCGCTGAAGCAGGTGACGGACGTCCCCTTCCCTGCCGCCTACAGCGACCGCGTGCGGGCGATCGGCGTGGTCAATACCAAAAACAAGATCCTGACGAAGATCGTGGCGCAATGCCTAGACGGGCCGGCGGCGCTGCGCCGCTACATGATCGACAAGTTCGTGGTCGAGGGCTACACCTTCGACCAGGTGATGACCGACGACGAGGCGCTCGAAGCCTTCGTGCGCAAGGCGGCGATCGGCGTGTGGCACGCCTCGTGCACCTGCCGCATGGGCCGCCCCGACGATCCCATGTCGGTGACCGACACGCAGGGCCGGGTCAAGGGCGTGCAGGGCCTGCGCGTGGTCGACGCGTCGGTGTTCCCCGTGGTGCCCTGCGCCAACACCAACTTCCCGACGCTGATGACGGCCGAGAAGATCTCCGATGCGATGATGTCGGCGGCGTGAAGAGAATAAGCCTACTCCTCCCCAGCGAAGCTGGGGAGGTGTCGCCGTCTAAAGGCCTTTGGCCGCTCTGCGGCCAAAATGCCCAGGCGACGGAGGGGTCATGGGCCCGAGACTCGTGGCTCATGACCCCTCCGTCGGCGAAGACGCCGACACCTCCCCAGCTTCGCTGGGGAGGAACATGAAATGAGGAGCAACCCATGTCAGTGATCCTGGGCAGCGGCGAGCATCGGTATCGCGTGGTCGAGAACTGGGCCAAGCTGCCCGACGGCTGGGAGTTCCGCGACGTCGCGGCGGTCGCCGTCGACAGCAAGGACCGGGTCTACGTCTTCAATCGCGGCCAGCATCCGATGATGGTGTTCGACCGCGACGGCAACTTCCTGCGCTCGTGGGGCGAGGGCCTGTTCAATCGCGCCCACGGCATCCACATCGACAGCGACGACATGCTGTACTGCACCGACGATGGCGACCACACGGTTCGCAAGATCACCACCGACGGCAAGGTGCTGCTGACCATCGGCGTGCCGAACCAGCCGGCGCCGTTCCTGAGCGGCCAGCCTTTCAACCGCTGCACCCACACCGCCCTCTCGCCGAAAGGCGAGATCTACGTCGCCGACGGGTACGGCAACTCCTGCGTCCACAAGTACACCCCGGATGGTCGCCATCTGATGTGCTGGGGCACCACCGGCACCGATCCCGGACAGTTCAATATCGTGCACAATATCGTCACCGACGAGGATGGCTGGGTCTACGTCGCCGACCGCGAGAACCATCGCGTCCAGGTGTTCGACGGCAACGGCAAGTACGAGATGCAGTGGAACAACATGCACCGGCCTTGCGCGCTCTACTGCTGCGGCGGCGGCCCGAATCCGCGCTTCATCATCGGCGAGCTGGGGTCCGGCATGCCGGTCAACAGCAAGCACACCAACATCGGCCCGCGCCTCGCCATCGTCGACAAGAAGGGAGGCGTGATCGCCCGCCTGGGCGGCGAGCACGGCCCCGGGCAGGAGCCCGGCAAGTTCCTCTCGCCGCACGGCCTCGCGGTCGACAGCAAGGGCGATATCTATGTCGGCGAGGTCAGCTACACCAACTGGTCGGGCACCCATCCCGGCACGCCGGTGCCGAAGTACCTGCGCTCGCTGCAGAAGCTCGAGAAGGTCGCCTGATGGAGAAGCAGGAGCGCCTGCACCTGATCGGCAGCATCCCGCTCGACAGCAGCGAGCAGGTGTTCCGCCGGCTGACGGACGAGCTTGGCCCGTTCCTGCGCTGCCTGCCCGACGGCGAGACGGGCGAGCGCGCACGCTGGGTTTATTTCCAGCGCCAGATGCTGCTCGACCATCCGGCGATGGAGATCGATCCGACTGTGCCGCCCTACAAGTTCGTCCAGTGGGACGGCAAGCTGGTGCGCGAGATCGAGCAGGTCCGCTTCAAGCCCGGCACCGACCCGCAGGACGTCGTGTTCGAGACCGGCTACGACAAGGCCGCCCTCGCCTCCTGGGCCGTGTTCCAGCGGCTGCGCGCCGACGGCGCCATCCCGGCGGCGATGCGCTTCCAGGTTTCCCTGCCGACGCCGCAGGCCAGCGGCTATCTCTATGTCAGCGGGCCGGCGCGGCAGACGTACTTTGGCGTCTACGAGCGCGCGCTGAAATCGGCGCTGGCCAACATCGTCGCGGCGATCCCGGCCAACGACCTCGCCATCCAGTGGGATGTCTGCCAGGAGGTCCTGGCGTTCGAGAACTACTTCGTCGATCGTCCGGTCGACTACAAGAAGCAGACCTTCGACATGCTGGGGCGACTCGGGGATTCCGGCCCTGCGGGCGTCGAGATGGGCTATCATCTGTGCTACGGCTCGCCGCGCGACGAGCATCTGGTGCAGCCCACGGATTCGGGCATCCTGGTCGAGATGATGGAAGGCATCGCAGCGTCCATGCGGCGGCGCATCGACTTCTTCCACATTCCCGTCCCGAGGAACCGTACCGATGACGCGTTCTACGCCCCGCTCGCCGCCTGGAAGCGACCGGCTGGCACCAGGCTCTATCTCGGGCTGCTGCACCATGACGACGATGCCGGTGATCGCACCCGCGTCGCCGTGGCGCGGCGGCACGTCCAAGGCGATTTCGGCTTGTCGGCCGAGTGCGGCTGGGGCCGCACCGAGCCCGGCCGGCTGCCCGGCCTGCTCAAAGGTCATCGTGATGCTGCGGAGGCACTCTAATGGTCGAACGCGTACTCGTCGTCGGACCCCGTGACACCATCTCCATGGTCGACGAGCTCGCCCCCAAGGGGTTCGAGATCGTCAAGGCACTTCACAACTCCGCGGAGATGAAGGCGGCGCTGCCCGGCACCGACTACTTCGTGGGCTTCATCCAGCAGTACGTGACGCCGCAGCTCTTCAAGGATGCACCCAGGCTCAAGCTCATCCAGATGCTGAGCGCCGGTTACGACCGTGCCGACCTCGATGCGGCGCGCAAGAGCAAGGTGCCGCTGTGCAACAACGGAGGCGCCAACTCGGTCGCCGTCTCCGAGCACGCCCTGCTGCTGATGCTGGCGGTGTCGCGCCGCCTCATCACCCAGCACAACAACGTCACCGCCGGCCGCTGGCACGGCAACCAACCGCCGACCGTCCACCAGGTACGCGACAAGGTGCTGGGCATCGTCGGCCTGGGCACCATCGGCAAGAAGGTGGCGCGGCTCGCCCAGGCGTTCGGCATGATCGTGCACTACTATGACATCAAGCGCCTGTCGGAAGCCGAGGAGGATGCGCTCGACGTACGCTTCCGCCTGCTGCCCGAGATCCTGCGCGGCTCCGACATCCTGTCGCTGCACGTGCCGCTCAACGCCTCGACCCATCACCTGATCGGCGCCCAGGAACTCGCGCTGATGAAGAAGTCGGCGATCATCGTGAACACCTCGCGTGGGCCGGTGATCGACGAGAAGGCGATGACGGCGGCGCTCTCGGCAAACAACCTGTTCGGCGCCGGCCTCGACGTGTTCGACGAGGAGCCGACGCCGCCCGACAACCCGCTGCTCAAGCTCGACAACGTGATCCTGACTGCCCATCTCGCCGGCCCGACCTGGGAGAGCAACGTCACCCGCCTGCGCAACGGCTTCGACAACGTCCAGCGCGTCGCCCGCGGCGAGCCCGCGCTGTGGGTCGTGCCCGAGCTGCTGGAGGGGGCGGCGTAAGCAACCTTCAAGAGGCGAATCGCTCGCCTCAATGCGTCCTCATCCTGAGGAGCGCCCGAAGGGCGCGTCTCGAAGGATAGGTAAAGACTGTCGCTGCAGCCATCCTTCGAGACGCGCCCTTCGGGCACTCCTCAGGATGAGGTTGTGGTTGTTGCTCAACGGTAGGGGCCGCTGAGCGTCACAGCAGCGGCTTGCGATATGTTTCCTGAAACGTCAGCAGCGCCAGAAACGAGACCGCAGCCGCCGCCATGATCATGAAGCCCGGGCTGTAGTGGTTGCCCGTGCGCTCGACCAGCCAGGTCGCTACCAGGGGGCTGAGGCCGCCGAACAGTCCCAGGGTGACGTTGTAGCCCAGCGCAATCGCCGTGCAGCGGACCCTCGCCGGCACGGCCTCGACCATGACGGTCGGCTGGCAGCCGCAGAAGGTCCCGACCACCAGCACGAAGCCGAGCTGCCCGAGCACGACGACGGCCGGGTTGGCGCTGTGCATTAGCCAGAACAGGGGCCATGATCCCACGATCGCAAGCAGCGTCGCAGCCATCATCACCGGCCGGCGCCCTATGCGATCGCTCACCCAGCCCATCGCCACCATGAGCGGCAGCAGCACCACCATGCTGATGGTGTTGATGCCCAGCGCCCGCGCCGGCTCCACGCCATCGACCACTTGCAGCCAGCTCACGATGTAGACGAACATCAGGTAGAAGCCGACGGAATTGAAGACCGACAGAGCGGCCAGGCGCAGCAACAGCGAGCCGTGCTCGCGAAACGTCTCGGCCAGCGGCGAGCGCACGTGTTCCTTGGCCGACGCCTCTTCATGAAGCCCTCGGCGCAGGGCCAGGCCCGCCAGGCCGACCACCAGTCCCGCCAGGAAGGGAATGCGCCAGCCCCACGATTCGAGTGCTTCCGGCGACATGAGCGATGCCAGCAGCGCGCCCGTCGCCGAGCCTGCCAGGATGCCGCCGACCGCGCCGCAGCTCGCGGTGGCACCGATCAGGCCGCGCCGCTCGGCCGGCGCGTGCTCGACCATGAAGACGACGGACGTGGTGTATTCGCCGCCGACCGACAGCCCCTGGATCATGCGCATCAGAGTGAGCAGGATCGGCGCGGCGACGCCCAGCGTGTCGTAGCCCGGCAAGACGCCGACCAGGAACGTCGGGATCGCCATCGCCGCAATCGAGAAGGTGAGCGCGGCGCGACGCCCGAGGCGGTCGCCGATATGGCCGATCAGCGCACCGCCGACAGGCCGCATGAAGAAGCCGACGGCGAAGATGCCGAAGGCCGCAAGAACCTGCGCCACCGGGTCCTGGCCGGGAAAGAAGACCCTTCCGATGGCGGCAGCGAAGTAGCCGTAGACCGCGAAATCGTACCATTCGAGCACGTTGCCGACGGCACCCGCCGCGATGACCCTGCCTGTGTTGCTGCCTGCCACGCCGCCTCCAGACTTTCTCAGCGCCTGTGATCGTCGACGCCGACGGGCGAGGACGCCGTCGTCGATTGCACGCGTGGCTCCTGCCCGGCCATCCTCAGGGCGCGCTCCAGCAGCACCTCGTAGATCGGCCGCCCCTTCAGCTCCTCGGCAACCACGTGCGCCGTCACGCAGGTGATGATCGTGGGGAGGATCAGCTCATAGCCACCGGTCAGCTCGACCACCAGCACGACTCCGACCAGCGGGGCCCGGATGGTCGCGGAGAACAGACCGCCCATGGCGGCGACGGCGAACGCTGCCGCCATCATCGGCGGCACGGGAAGCGAGGTCGCCGTCAGCACGGCCTCGACGATTGCCGCGGCCACGAGGCCGACCACGGTGGCGAGCGCCAGCAGGGGCGAGAAGATGCCGGCGGGCACGCCCACCGGGTAGCTCGCCATGGTGCCGACGAATCGTACCAGGGCGATCAGCACGAGGCCGAGGAAGGGCGCGCTGCTGACGACCATCTGCGGGATCAAGGTCTCTCCCCCGCGCACGGCCAGCGGCAGCACGATGGTGAGCGCACCGACGGCACCGCCGACGATCACGGGATAGAGCCAGGGCCAGCGCTTGAACGTCACGGCCCGCCAATCGAGGGCAAGCACGAGGGTCCGGTTGAACACGACGCCGAGCACGCCGAGCCCTGCCCCCAGCAGCATGAAGACCGGCAGCAGGACGAGCGGCATGGCCTGGGTATCCAGGCGCAGCTGCGGTGCCGTGCCGCCGACCAGCTCCATGCTGAACGCGCTCGCCGCGGACGCGACGATCACCGCGACATAGGACCGGAAAGTGTAGCGGAACTGCTTTCGCGTCTCCTCGACCACGAACAGGATGGCGGCAAGCGGCGCGTTGAAGGCTGCGGCCAGCCCGGCGGCCGCGCCGGCGGCCAGCATCGTGTGCAGATCGAGGCGCATGAAGCGCAGCCGCTCGGCCAGGAAGGCCGCAATGCAGGCGCCCATGTGAATGGTCGGTCCCTCGCGGCCACCCACGAGGCCGGCCGAGAGACTGAGCACGCCGCCGACGAACTTTACCGGGAAGACGCGGCGCCACCGAATCTCATGGACCCCCTCCAGCGCGCCCTCGACCTGCGGCACGCCGCTGCCCGCCGCTTCGGGGGCGATACGATCGGTGAGGATGAAGGCCAGTGTCACGGCAATGGCGGCAACGATTGCCGCGACCACGATCGTCAAGGCCGTCGAGCCGATCCAGCCTGCCAGCCAGTCCGGCCAGCCCATGAGCGCATTGACGCAGAGATGGAAGGCCGCACCGACGATGCCGGTCAAGAAGCCGCACAGCCCGGCGATCGTGTAGAAGAGGCCGTCGAAGATCGCCGGGTGCTTCGGTCGATCCTCTGTGCTCACGGCATGACTCCTGTTCTGGCCGGCTTCTTGGTGGCGTAGCATTGGGATGACGGAGAGACAATGGCCGGCACCGCCGGCCACGGTGAAGACCGAAGGGAGATGGAGCACCATGTTGATCGATCGTTTTGGTTTGTCCGTCAGCACCAGTTCCGAGGCGGCGCGCGACGCCTACGTCGCCGGTTGCGACGGCGTGCTGACGGCCGGGCATGGTGATTCCGACCATCTGTCGCGAGCCGTCGAGACCGATCCCGGGTTCGCCCTGGCGCACGCGGCGCTGGCGCGCGCGCTGTTCCTGCAGGCCGACGTCGCCGGCGCCCGCGCGGCAGCGGCGCGTGCCCGCGAGCAGGCGCCCGACAAGACGCCGCGCGAGCAGGGCCACATCGATGCCCTGTGCCTCGCCATCGAAGGCAAGCCGGTCGAATCTCTGGCCGCCACCCGCGCACACCTCGCCAGGTTCCCGCGCGATGCCATGGTGGCGGCGCCGGCGACCGGCGTGTTCGGCCTGATCGGCTTCAGCGGCCGTCAGGGCCGCGAGCCCGAGCAGGTCGAGTTTCTCGAGACGCTGCGCCCGCATCTCGACGACGATTGGTGGTTCCAGGCCGTCTACGCCTTCGCTCTCGAGGAGGTCGGCCGCCTCGACGAAGCCCTCGACCTGATCGAGCGCAGCATGGCCGCCTGTCCACGCAACGCCCACGGCGCGCACATCAAGGCGCACGTGCTCTACGAGATGGGCGAGGACAAGCAGGCGCTGAACTACCTGGAAAGCTGGCTGCCGGACTACCCGCGCCAGGGCCTGATGCACTGCCACATCTCCTGGCATGTCGCGCTGCTCGCCTTGATGCTCGGCGAGACCGAGCGCGCCTGGCAGGTCTACCGGGCCCAGGTCCATCCCAGCGGCGCCTGGGGGCCGGCGCTCAATGTCGCCACCGATGCGCCTGCCTTCCTGTGGCGCGCCGAGCTGGCTGGCCATCCGAGAAGCGCGGCGCTGTGGCGCGAGGTGCGCGACTACGCGCTGAAATCCTTTCCCAAGGCCGGCATCGCCTTCGTCGATGTCCATCGGGCGCTGGCCTGCGTCGCCGCCGACGACAAGGATGGCATTGTCGGCATCGTCGGCGAGCTGCAGCAGCGCGCCGCGGCGGGCCGCTCGCCAGCCGGCGACGTGGTACCCCGCCTCGCGGTCGGGCTCGCAGCCTACGGACGCGGCGACTGGCCGGCGGCGATCTCCATCCTCGAGCCGGCGCTGCCGGAAACCGTCCGGATCGGCGGCAGCCGCGCACAGCGCGACCTCGTCGAGAACACGCTGCTCGCCGCCTATCTCAAGGCCGGTCGCGTCGACCGGGCCAGGGCGCTGGTCGCCGCACATACCGAGCGGCACCCCTCGGTGCCCGTCGCCGGCCTCGCCTGAAATGCTGGAGCACCACACTCCCCTCATCGCCACGATCGCTGCCGGTTTGATGCTCGCGTTCGTGCTGGGTCTGTGTGCCCATCGGCTGCGCATCCAGCCGATCGTCGGCTACCTGCTGGCCGGCGTTGCGGTGGGGCCTTTCACGCCGGGCTTCGTAGCCGACCTGTCGCTTGCCGCGGAGCTGGCGGAGATCGGCGTGATCCTGCTCATGTTCGGCGTCGGCCTGCACTTCTCGCTCAAGGACCTGATGTCGGTGGCGCACATCGCCGTGCCAGGCGCCATCGGGCAGATCGTCGTGGCGACCCTGCTGGGAGCAGGTCTCGCCCACCTGCTGGGATGGTCGTTCCAGGCCGGCCTGGTCTTTGGCCTCGCCCTGTCGGTGGCGAGCACGGTGGTCCTGATCCGTGCCCTGCAGGAACGACACATGCTCGACACCGATCGTGGCCGGATCGCCGTGGGCTGGCTGGTCGTGGAGGACCTTGCCATGGTGCTCGCGCTGGTCCTCGTGCCTTCGGCCGCCGTCATCTCTGCCGGCGACGGCGTGGCGCCGGGCCGCATGGCGTTCCTGCTGCTGGTGACGCTGGCGAAGGTCTCCGTCTTCGTCGCCCTGATGCTGCTGGTCGGGCGGCGCCTGATCCCCTGGCTCATGCACTACACGGCGCACACGGGCTCGCGCGAGCTGTTCCGGCTCGCCGTCTACGCCATCGCGCTCGGGGTCGCGTTCGGGGCAGCCAAGCTGTTCGGCGTCTCCTTTGCGCTGGGCGCCTTCTTCGCCGGCGTCGTGATGGGGGAAAGCGAGCTCAGCCAGCAGGCGACCGAGGAAGCGTTGCCGTTGCGCGATGCCTTCGCCGTGCTGTTCTTCGTGTCGGTCGGCATGCTGCTCAATCCGAGCGTCTTCGTGGAGGCCCCTCTGGCGCTGCTGGCCACGGTCGCCATCATCGTGCTCGGCAAGTCGATCGCGGCCTATCTGATCGTGCGCGCCTTCGGCCATCCGAACGCCACGGCGCTGACGATCTCGGCCAGCCTGGCGCAAATCGGCGAGTTCTCCTTCATCCTGATCGGCCTCGGCATCTCACTCGCCCTGGTGCCGCCCGAGGCGCGCGACCTCGTCCTGGCAGGGGCCATCGTCTCGATCGTGCTCAACCCCCTGATGTTCGGCATCGTCGATCGCTTGCGCCCGCGTGCTGCGCAAGGAACGCGCGCGAAGCAACCCGACATTCCGCCGACGACGCTCTCGGGCCATACCGTGCTGGTCGGCTACGGGCGTGTCGGGTCATACGTCGGCGCCGCCCTGGCAGGACCGGCTGTCCCCTCTGTCGTGATCGAGACCAGCGAACGGGCAATCGAACTGGCGCGCCGTGACGGCTCGGAGGTGATCGTGGGCAATGCCGCAAGGCCCGACATCCTCGCCGCCGCCAATCTGACGCAGGCCCGTCGGCTCGTCGTCACCATTCCGGAGGCCTTCGAGGCCGGCCAGGTCGTCGAGCAGGCGCGGGCCGCCAATCCCTCCCTCGAGATCCTCGCCCGCGCCCATTCGGACGCCACGATCGAGCATCTCAATGGCCTCGGCGCCAACCTGGTCGTCTCCGGCGAGCGCGAGATTGCCGAGCGGATGCTGGAGCGGATTCGCGAGAATGGTGCGTGAGTCGGGTCGACAACAAGCTGGGCGCCAGCGGCAAGATCGCAACCGAGGCCGTCGCCAAGTCGCCGGCCGACGGCCACACGCTGCTGCTCGTCCTGAGGCGGCCAACATCACCCTGGAGTGAGGGGCGACGATGATCCGCTCGCTCAGGTCGACGCGCTATCGCCGGCCTGAAGCTCAACCGGCTTGCCGTGCGGCGTGCGCCGATAGGCGGCCTCCCAGGCATCGGTCCGGCCATCGAGCGTACCGAGATCGGTCAGGCCCTTGGCGAGGCAGAGCCGTTCCAGGGCGACCAGCCAATGCTCGTAGTAGCGTGAACCGTCGTCCGGGGCGCCACGCGCGGTCGCCTCGCGCAGCACAGCCGCCAGCATGTCGGCCCATTCGGTCCAGGTGAAGGCGCCGCGGCGGCTGAGCTCGACGGCGAGCGCGAAGGCCTGCGCCTGCCACGGCTCGGCGAAGACCGGGCCATTGCCATCTTTCGGCAATCCCGGCAGGCCCGCGGCCCGGTCAGGCAGGCTCAAGGTATTCCTCCCACAGATCGACGAGAACGGCATCGGCAGGATTGGCGGCGTCACCCCACAGCTCGCGCGCCGCGAAGCTCACGGTGTAGAGTCGCTGCGGCGCCTCCCCCCGGAAATCGGCATTCGAGTCGGGAAAGACGTGCGCCCTGTGGTCGAGCTCGACCGTGCCCGTCCGGCCGCGGACATAGCGCGGAATGCGCGTATGGCCGACAGGATTGATCTTCCTGGTGCGCACCTTCTGGCCGATCGCGAAGCGCGGCGGCACAGAGGTCTCGCGCTCCGACGAGCCGCGGGCCGTGGCAATCACCGGTATGTCCGCGGCCTTGACGGGCGGCGTCATCTTCGGTGCCGCGGGATCGGCGCGACCGCTTGCCAGCTCCGCGGCCGTGATCAACCCCCGCTCGACCATCAGCATCTCGAGCGATTGCAGCCACTTCTCGTAGTAGCTCGTCCGCAGGTACTCCGCCGCCGGCATCCTTTCGATGCTGTGCCTCCCGGCATCGATATTCCAGCGCCGCCACGCGCCCACGAGGCGGCGCATGGCATAGACCTTCCCCTCCCACGGCGCATGAAACACCGGCTCGTCGGCCTCGGGCCGGACAGGACCAAAGCCATGCATCCCGCCCATGTCGTGAACGCCGTTCATCGCGCCCTCCCTTCCGGAGCCACCGGCAGCGCCACGCCGATCATGGAATCGCGGCTGACCAGGTCGGCGAGCGCCTCCTCCTCCAGATTGTCGGTGTTCGGTGGACGCAGCGGCAGGACGAGATAGCGGATCTCGGAGGTCGAATCCCAGACCCGGACCGAGACGTCCTCGGCCAGCGACACGCCGAGTTCCGCGAGGACGCCGCGCGGATCGATGACCGCCCGCGAGCGATAGGCATAGGACTTGTACCAGACCGGCGGCAAGCCGAGGACCGGCCACGGGTAGCAGGAGCACAGCGTGCAGACGACGAGATTGTGCACCGACGGGGTGTTCTCGACCACGACCATGTGCTCGCCCTGCGCGCCGCTGTAGCCCAGCTCGGCGATTGCCGAGGACGCGTCCTTCAGCAGCCGCTGCTTGTAGGCCGGGTCTGCCCAGGCGCGCGCCACGACACGGGCGCCGTTACGCGGCCCGATCTTCGATTCATAGGTGTCGATCAGCGCGTCGAGCGCCGCCGGATCGACGAGTCCCTTCTCGACGAGCAGCGATTCGAGGGCCTTGACCCTGAGCGCGGTCGCCGAAGGAACATCCTGCCCGTCGTGATCATGCACGTGGTCATGGTCATGGTCATGGTTGTCGCCCATCGTTCCCTCCTTGCACGACGCCGGTATCGGAACTCTCCTGCAGGCGCGGCAGCGCCGTCAAGTTTGCAAGCGGCGGCTATACTCGCGCCAGATCGAGCAGGAACCCTGGAACCATCAGACCCAGCATGATGGCGATCACGACGGCCGCAATCAGCCAGGGGGGAATGGTCCACAGCGACGGCCTGGTGTCGGGAGTCTGGCGGTCGAGCCGCGCAGCCAGCCTGCCCTCGACCTTCATGAAGGCAGGGGTCCGCCAATTGCGCACCACATCGGATTCGTGCGGGCTGTTCACGGGATCGATCCTAGCCCATCTCGGGCGCCCTGGCCTCCTCCCTATCCTCCTCCGTCATCGCAGGAACATGAAAGTGCCTCTACGGACTTTTCTGTCGAGCATCGATTGCGAGCGTCCCGCCCGCTTCCTCGCCCGCCTCGTAGGCGAGCGGTGATATCAGGCGACGGGCCTGCGGAACCATATGCAGCGCAAGGCCCAGCCTTTCGATCTCTCTGTCGACCAGGGACTGCTTCAGGACGACGATGCTGCGGCCGCTGCCGCGGGCGGCCTGCTCGCGCGCCGCCGTCATCGCCAGGAGCTTGTCAGCGATCGAGGCGACCATGCCGAGCGTGAACGACGCATTGGCCAAATGGCGCTCCTGGTGGCGAAATGCCTGATAGGCCGGTGCGGTCTTGTAGCGACCGAGCTCGGTTCGCACCGCGCTGTCGATCATCTCGGTCAGGCAACAGGCGGCCTCGATGTCGGAGCGCAGGCCGAAGAAAACCCAGCGCACGCCAGACCGATCCTTCTCGCGCCAGACCCGACAGCCGCAGAGCTCGGCTATGGCACCGATGCACTCGTCGAGCGGGATGCGCTTGTTGCGTTTGACCTCGTAGACCACCTGTTCGCACGCCGACCGGCGGACATCGACATCGGCCAGCGACAGGTCGTAGCGGTCGAGCAGCTCCGCCACCTTGGCGGCCGCGGCCAGTGCCTCGCCTTCGGTGCAGCCGTTGGCGACCGTCTTCGCGCGCAAGGCCTGGATGCGTTGGCGCAGCCGATCGAGAACGGTGGTGTCGGAACCCATGGCGAATCTCATACTTTTCCGGACCGCGGGCGTCCCGCTCGCTCGTGAATCATGCGGCGAGCGGGACGCTCGCGGTAGAGAAAAGCAATGGGCTCAGCCGATTCCCATGAGGCGTGCCGCGGTGCCGCCCAGGATTGCGATGCGCTGGTCGTCGGTGAGCCCGGGCGTGCCCAGCACGAGGTCGACCTCGGTGCTGGTCCACGGGAAGGGATAGTCGGTGCCGATCATGATCTGGCCAGGGCCGGTTTCGGCAATCAGATGGCGCAGCGCCTCCGGCGTGAACACGATCGTATCGAAGAACAGCTGGCCGTCCTTGAGATAAGCGGTCGGCTGCTTCTTGGGCAATGGCCCGACCCGGTTCGGGAAGGTTCGACACACCGCGTCCGAGCGATTGGCATAGGATGGCAGGTAGCCGCCGCCGTGCGCGGCGCAAATCTTGAGCCCCGGAAATCGATCCAGCGTGCCTTCGAAGATCAGGTGCGACAGGGCGATGGTCGTCTCGAGCGGGTTACCAATCGTGTTGGTGAGCAGGCCGCTGCCGCCCAGCCGGCCGCTCGTCTCGAGCTCACGCGTGCCGAGCGGGTGCATGAAAACCAGGACGCCCAGCTCCTCGCACTTGGCCCAGAACGGATGGAAGCGCGAATTGGCCAGTTCCTCGCCAGCAACGCTGCCGCCGACGCCGACGCCCTTGAAGCCGAGCTTCTTCACCGCATGCTCGACCTGCTCGGCCGCCAGCTCAGGGTGCTGCAGCGCGGCCGTTGCAAAGGCGACGAAGCGATCGGGATTGACGGCGCAGAACTCGACCAGGGTCTCGTTCTGGACCTTGATCAGCTCGGCCGCGATGTCGCGCTCGGCGCGATACCAGTAGGGATTGATGCTCAACGCCTCGACATCGATCCCTTGCGCATCCATCGCCGCGATCCGGGTGCTGGTGTCGTCCATCAGCAGCCCTGGCGCCTCTAGGGGATGCTTGATCAGCGCCATCGCCTTGGGGACGCAGCAATGGGCGTGGATATCGATCGTCTTGACCCGCTTGCCGTTGACCGCCACCTCGCGTCGCCGCGCATGGGCATGCCCATGATCGTGCGCGCCGGGACCTGCCGCCGACGCCATCATCTCGCAGCCGACGAAACCGATGCCGCCGACAGGCGGGCCGGCCGATGCTCCTCCACTCACGTGCATGGACATGACGATCCTCGTTGGTCGCTGCGATTTCCCTAGACTGCCCTGACATGCGGCACGCGCGCCTTGGTGAGCGCCTTGTTGAGCTCGGCGACGTCGCCCTCGACGATCGCCTCGAACCTCGCGACCTCGCTGTCGACCTTGTCCATGACCTCGCGCGACACCGCCCTGGTCTGTGTGGTCGGGGCGGCATCGGCCGTCGTCGCCATGGCGATCATGTCCATGAGCGTGTCGTTGAGGCCGGCCGGATTTCGCAGCACGTCGCGCACGGACTTGCGCTGCGGATCGACCATCACCTGCTCGATCGCCGACAGCTTGCGAACGATCGCCGCCGCGCGGCCGCGCAAGGCGCGCTCGCCCTTGCCGACCCGCTCGGCGACCTCGTCGAGCTGCCGCTTCGTCCGGCGCAGCTTATTGACGGCCTGCTTGAGCTTGGAGATCGACGCCACCAGCTCCTTGTGCAGCGCGAACTGTGCGGCATAGTCCTCCGGCTTGGTCGAAAGACGCGGATCCTTGACCACGGTGAAGCTCACCACTTCCTTCATCTCGCCGACGCCGAGCTCCACGCCATAGGTGCCGGGCACGACGGTCGGCCCCGGAGGGTTCTCCGGGTCGGGGGCCAGCGGCTTGGGCCTGGGCGGCGCCAGCCCGTAGTCGATCCGGGCCGGCCCGGGATACTTCATGTCCCAGACGAATCGATTGAGGCCGGCCTTGGTGCCCGGCTTGCGTGCCGGCGGGGCGTCCTTGTCGTCGCTCGCATAGGCGATGATCTTGCGACCGCCGGAGTCGCGGAAGGTCAGGGTGACCGGCGCGGGCGCATCCTCGGCCAGCCAGTAGTAGACGATCGCGCCGTTGGGCGGGTTCTCGCCGACGTCGAGATGCTCGCGCACCCGCGTGCCGTCGGGCCGGTCGATCATGACCGTGCTGCCATCGATGCCGAAGGCCGGACCGTAGGCGATGCCGCTGCGCACGTTGGCGCCGGCGCTCCAGTGCAGCTTGGTGCGGATGGTCGTGCGCGGCGCGAACACGCGCGACTTGCGGCCGCCGTCGACGAGGCCACGCAGGCCCGTCACGTCGTCGAGGATCCAGAACGACCGGCCATGCGTCGCCGCCACCAGGTCGCTGTCCTTGAGCTTCAGGTCGTAGACCGGCACCACCGGCAGACCCGACATCGGCAACCAGCTGGCCCCGTCGTCGAGCGAGAAATGGATGCCGGTCTCGGTGCCGACAAAAAGCAGGCCAGCCGCCACCGGATCGGCACGCACCACGCGGGTGATCTCCGTCGCCGGCAGGTTGCCGTTGATCGACTTCCAGGACCGCCCGCCGTCAGTAGTCCGGAACAGGTACGGCTTGTAATCGGCGAGCTTGTAGCGCGTGGCGGCGACATAGACCGTGTCGGGATCATGCGCCGAGACCTCGACGCAGCCGACATAGGCGAGCTCGGGCATGCCCTTGGGCGTCACGTTCTGCCAGCTCTTGCCGTCATCGCGCGTCACGTGGACCAGGCCGTCGTCGGTCGAGGCCCAGATCTCGCCGGCGCGGTGCGGCGATTCGACGACGCAGGCACAGGTCGCGTGCACCTCGGCGCCGGCACTCTCGCGCGTGATCGGGCCGCCGGAAGCGCCCTGGCGTTCGCGATCGTTGAGACTGAGATCGGGCGAGATCTGCGTCCAGCTCATGCCCTGGTCGCGCGTGCGGAACACACAGTTGCCGCCGACATAGAGCGTGCCCGGATCGTGCGGCGAGAACACGATCGGATAGGTCCAGGCGAAGCGGTACTTCAGGTCCTTGGGCGCGATGCCGGTCGATTCCTCCGGCCATACGTTGACCAGCTGAAGCTGGCGCGTGCGATGATCGTAGCGCTGCAGGGCTCCCGCTCCGCCCGGGCTCGAGCCGATGGCGCCGACATAGACGACGTTGTGCTCGCGCGGGTCGACGGCGATGAAGCCGCTCTCGCCGGTGCCCGGATAGGAGCAGTCGGCCAGCGTGATGACGCCCCATTCGGAGGCGCTCGGCACCGAGATCGAGGTGTTGTCCTGCTGCGTGCCGTAGACCCGGTAGGGGTACTGGTTGTCGATGTCGAGCCGGTAGAACTGGGCGGTCTTCTGGTTGTAGATCGTCGACCACGAGGCTCCGCCATTGAACGAGATGTTGGCGCCGCCGTCGTTGCCCTCGATCATGCGCTGGCTGTCGTCGGGATCGATCCACAGATCGTGATTGTCGCCGTGGCGTGTCGTGATCTCGCTGAAGCTGGCGCCGCCGTCGGTCGATTTCCACATCTGCAGGTTGGTCACGTAGACAGTGTCGGCATGACCGGTATCGGCGAAGACGTGCGTGTAGTACCAGGGACGGTGCATCAGGTCGCGATTGGGCGACACCATGGTCCACCGCGTGCCGTAATCGTCGGAGCGGTAGAGACCGGTCTTGTCCCCTTCCGCCTCGACCAGCGCCCACACCCGACCGGCGCGCGCCGGCGAGACGGAAACGCCGATCTTGCCCAGCAGGCCGTCCGGCAAGCCCGGCCGCCGCGTGATCTCCTCCCAGGTGTCGCCGCCATCCATGCTGCGGAAGAGCCCGCTGCCCGGCCCGCCGCTGGAGATGTTCCAGAAGTTGCGTCGCGCTTCCCACATCGAGGCGAACAGGACACGCGGGTTGCTGCCGTCCATCGACAGATCGATGGCGCCGGCGACGTCGCTGCGATAGAGGATGCGCTCCCAGGTCTTGCCGCCGTCGCGCGAACGATAGACACCGCGCTCCGGGTTGGGCCCGAACACATCACCCAGCGCGGCGACGTAGACCAGATCGGGATTGGCCGGATGAACGCAGATGCGGCCGACGAACTTGCTGTTCTTCAGGCCGACATTGCGCCAGGTGCGGCCTGCGTCGTCGGACTTGTAGACGCCGTCGCCGTAGGAGACGTCGAGACGGATCGCCGTCTCGCCGGTGCCGGCATAGATCACGTTGGCGTCCGACGGCGCCACGGCGATCGAGCCGACCGCCGCACTCCCCATGAAGCCGTCCGACACGCATTGCCAGAAGACGCCGCCGTCGACCGTCTTCCAGATGCCTCCGGCGCAGGCGCCGAAATAGAACACCATCCTGTTGACCGGATCGCCGGATACGGCAACGACGCGACCGCCCCGGGAGGGACCGATGCAGCGCCACCTCAACGCATCGAAACCCGCCAGGACGGGCGGAACAGTCTTCTTGGCCATCGTGCAGCGTCTCCAATCCCCGGACGTCTGGGAGAGTCGACCGTAAGTCAGGAGCACCGATGCGTGCAATCGACTTTGCCCGAACCCGATGGTTGCCTTCCGCCTCGATTTGCGCCTAGGTCGTCGCCAATTCGCATCACCTTGGACTGTGCCATGAGACGCGCACTCGCGACCCTGCTCGTCGCCCTGATCATGCCGGCCGGCCTTGCGCAGGCACAGCCGTCGCCTGCCGACATGCGCGCCGTGCAAGCATGTCTCGCCTCCCAGGACGGAAAGCTCGGCCTCGGCTGCGTCGGCATCATCGCGGACCCGTGCATCGAGAGCGCCGCTGGCGACCTCGCGAGGTCCCGAGCGTGCGCGCAGCGCGAGGTCTCCGTCTGGGAAGCCCAGCTCGATGCCGCGTTGAAGAAAGTCAAGCGAGGCGGCTTCAAGGAGATCGACCGGGCGGTGACGAAGTCGCAGGAGACCTGGCGATCGTCGCTCAGGGAGCTGTGCCCGGTGTTCGGCAAGATCGATCCCGGGATGCTGCCCGGCAACGACGCCTATTGCGTCCTCCAGGAGACGGCTTCGCGCGCCCTGCTGCTGCGCCGCCTCGGCGAGGCGGTGAACGAGCATTAGGCTTCGCTCTTGCCGCCGGATCCCCGGCAACGACGATGAATCAGACGGAGAAGCAATGGACTTCAGGCATCTCGACTACACCGTTCGCGACCGCGTGGCGGAGATCACCATGCGGCGCGAACCGGTCAATGCAATCGACCATGCATTGATCGAGGACATCAACGACGCCTACCGCAAGGCCAAGGCGGACCCCGAGGTTCGCGCCATCATCCTCACCAGCGCCTTCGAGCGCTCCTTCAGCGCCGGCATGGATCTCGCGATGATCCGCAATGCGCGCGGCCTCGATCTGCGTCGCTACCTCGAGAAGCTCTACTTCGAGATGCACGATCTGCAGTACCGGATGGGCAAACCCACCATTGCCGCGCTGACCGGGCCAGCACGGGCGGCCGGCGTCACGCTTGCCGTGTCGTGCGACGTCCTGGTGGCCAGCGAGACGGCGAGCCTCGGATACCCCGAGATCCTGGTCGGGGTGATCCCGGCCATGCACTTCGTGCACCTGCCGCGCCAGATCGGCCGGCACAAGGCCTTCGAGCTGCTGTTCAGCGGCCGGCCGATCTCGGCCGCCGAGGCCTGCGCCATGGGCCTGGTCAACACGGTCGTCCCGGCCGACCAGGTGATGACCGAAGCCCGCCGCCTCGCCCGGGACTTCGCCGCCAAGTCTCCCCTGGTGATGCAATTGGCTCGCGACTCCTTCATGCGGGCCAATGATTTCGAGTACCGCCGCGCCATCGAGAACGTGGTCGAGACGATCTGCAACATCATCGAGACCGACGACGCGAAGGAAGGACTCAATGCCTTCAACGAGAAGCGACAACCCGACTGGTGACGATGGCAGCGCGGTCACGCTATAGCCCGCCGAGCCAATCAGACCCTCTGCCCGGAAGTACCCCAAGCCGATGACTGCCGACAGTCCAGCCGGATCCGCCAAACCGATCGATCGCGAAGCCCTGCGCCTCAAGTATCGTGAGGAGCGCGACAAGCGCCTGCGCGCCGACGGCAATGCGCAGTATCTGCAGGTCGCGGGACGATTCGCCCGCTATCTCGACGACCCTTACACGCCGGTCGCGCCGAGGGCGCCCAGGACGGACCACGTCACCTTCGCCTTCGTCGGCGGCGGCTTCGCCGGCCTGGCCACCGTCGCGCGCCTGGCCGAGGCCGGCGTAACCGACGTCCGCATCGTCGAGAAGGGCGGCGACTTCGGCGGCACCTGGTACTGGAACCGCTACCCCGGGGCGCAGTGCGACACCGCCTCGATGGTCTACATGCCGCTGCTCGAGGAAACCGGGCACCGGCCGACCGAGAAATACGCCCATGCGCCCGAGATCCTGGCGCACTGCCGTCGCATCGGCGAGCATTTCGGGCTGTATGCCAACGCCCTGTTCCATACCCAGGTCGAGGAGCTGTCGTGGGACGACGCGCGCTCGTGCTGGCTCGTGCGCACCAACCGCGGCGACGCCTTCACGGCGCAGTTCATCGGGCTCGGCACGGGGCCGCTGCACGTACCCAAGCTGCCCGGCATCCCGGGCATCGAGTCGTTCGCCGGACATTCGTTCCACACCAGCCGCTGGGACTACGCCTACACCGGCGGCGATCCGTTCGGGGCGCCCCTGACCGGGCTGGCCGACAAGCGTGTCGGCATCATCGGCACCGGCGCGACGGCCGTGCAATGCGTGCCTCATCTCGCCCGGGCGGCACGCGAGCTCTACGTCTTCCAGCGCACCCCCTCCTCGGTCGACGTGCGTGCCAATGCGCCGATCGACCCGGGCTGGTTCGCCGGCGTCGCCACGCCCGGCTGGCAGCAGCGCTGGCTCGAGAACTTCACCGCCAACCAGGCCGGCGGCACGGCGACCGAGGACCTGGTGCAGGACGGCTGGACCGATCTGGCGCGCCGCATCCGCCAGCGCATCCTCATGCTGCCCAAGGAGCAGCGGACGCGCGACAACATGCTCGCGGCCTTCGAGGATGCCGATCACGAGAAGATGGAGGAGATTCGCAGCCGCGTCGACGCGATCGTCGAGGACCCGGCGACGGCACAGAAGCTCAAGGCCTGGTACCGCCAATTGTGCAAGCGGCCCTGCTTCCACGATTCCTACCTGCAGGCCTTCAACCAGCCGGGCACCCATCTCGTCGACACCGACGGCAAGGGCGTGGAGCGCATCACGCCGGCGGGTGTCGTGGTGGCCGGCGTCGAGTACCCGCTCGACTGCCTGATCTATGCCTCGGGCTTCGAGGTCGGCACCGAGTATCGGCGCCGTGCCGGGTTCGACCTCGCCGGCCGCGACGGCATCAGGCTCTCGCAGCACTGGGCCGACGGGATGCGCACCAGGCACGGCATCCACGTCCACGGATTCCCCAACGCCTTCTTCGTGCAGCCGACCCAGGGCGCCAACCTGATCTCCAACGTGCCGCACAACCTCACCGAGGCCGGGCGCACCATCGCGATCATGGTCCGTCACGCGCTCGACCACGGCTACCGCGAGATCGAGGTGACGCGAGAGTCCGAGGAGGAATGGGTGCGTCTCCTGCTGACCAGTGCAGGACGAATGACCGGCGGCGCAGACTGCACGCCGGGCTACTACAACAACGAGGGCCAGGACGCCGGCCTCGCCGCCCGCCTCGCCGTCGGCTACCCCGCCGGTGCCTCGGCCTACTTCAAGTACATCGACAACTGGCGCCGCTCCGGACGCTTCGAGGGGCTGGCTTTTCGCTGATAGAGGCGGGTCAAGAGCCTCAACATCGAGCCGCAGTGAGCCCTCCGTGATTTGCCTCCACGGCCGGGCCGGGGAGGCAACCTCGAGTCAGGTCGTCATGCTCTGGTTGCCGAACCGATCCTCCATTTGCTGCGACCATGATTTGAGGTCGCCGAAGGGAAAGCCGGTGACGGTTGGACCTTCGAAGCGGAACGTCCGGTTGCCGCCGCCGAACTGGGTGTGCAGGCCCGCGGTGACTGGCACGCCCCACGTCGTCGCCAGGCGCGCGACCAACTGAGAGCCTCGGCCGCCGCCAACGTCGCATCCCAGGAGCTGAACCGAACCGAACGGCAGCATCACCTGCCGGATGCGCCGTATGGTTCCCTCGACCTGGGCGAAGTTCGACAGCGAGATCGCCGCCAGGTGAGGAGCGCCGTTGATCTCGCCGCCCGTCACGTTCTGCAGGCCCCGATTGCCGTGCCCGTGGAAGCGCAGAAGCATGACGTTCTCCCGCCGCCCGCGGGCGACGATCTGGTTGGTGACGAACTCGATGCCGTTCGACATGCCGAACACGACGATGGGATCGCCGCCGGCGGCCCGGACATCGGCGGCCTCGAGGTTCACCAGGGACGGATCGGTGCCGTCGACGACGTCGATCGTCTGGAAACCGCTCACGTCCATGAACTTGTTCCAGGTGTTCTGGCCGATGATGCCGTCCCGCCCCAGATGGTGAAAGGACTGGAAGTTCTCGACCGCGCCCTTGGTGCGCGGCCCGAAATGCCCGTCGGGCTTGATCAAGGATTGCGGCCGGTGCCGACGCAGCAGGATCTGCGATGTCGTGACACTCGGCAGGACGTCACCATTCATCAGGAACGTGAAGGGCATGGCCATCTCCTCCCTGTGACAGTCGGCATGGCAATTGTCCGGCATCGCAGAGGAGCGATCAAGCAACCCCGCAGCGCGAGCGAGGTA
The DNA here is from genome assembly GCA_022844015.1 of Reyranella sp. Classification (GTDB taxonomy): domain Bacteria; phylum Pseudomonadota; class Alphaproteobacteria; order Reyranellales; family Reyranellaceae; genus Reyranella. The sequence continues at coordinate 51,930 of JALHMO010000004.1, forward strand.
TGCGCGCGTGGCTCGGGCCGAGGTCTTGATTGCGCCAATATTCTGTGGGCGGCGGCGCGACCTCAGTCGCACATCGACGGGCGCCGCTTGCGCCACGGCATGGCGGCTTCGTATGCGTGGGCGGCGCGGAACAGCGTCGGCTCTCCGAACGGCTTGCCGGCAAGCTGCACGGCAACCGGCAGGCCGCCCTCGCCGTAGCCGGTGCAGATGCTGATCGCGGGAAAGCCGGTGACGTTGAACGGCATGGTGAAGGACGGCTTCTCCATGTTGGCCCATTTCGGCACGTCCGCGATCCGCGGGGCCTCGCCCGCCTGCGAGGCGCTGACGAGGATGTCGAGATTCTCCATCGCGGCAGTCATCTCCAGGCACAGCACGCGGCGGCGGCGCATCGCCTGGACGATGTCGGGGCCGCTCACGGTCGCCGCCAGGGCGACCCGGTCACGGAACAGCTCGCCGTAGTCCGTGAAGCGCTCGCGCAGCCACGGCGCATGCAGGGTGTAGGCCTCCGTGACCATCAGCAGGTAGCCGACCGCATGGTAGTCGGCGGCGGGCGACAGGGTGATGTCGCGCACCTCGGCGCCTTCCCGGCGGAAGAAATCCAGGGCACCTTCGATACCGGCGCGCGTCGCATCGGAAGCCCGGTGGTCGGTCTCGTAGAAGTGCCGGACGACGCCGATGCGCAGACCCTTCACGCCCTTGCCCAGCTCGGCCGTGAAATCCGCCACCGGGCGGTCGACGCTGGCGGGATCCTCGGGATCGTGGCCGGCCATTCCCTGCAGGAGGAGAGCACAATCTTCGGCCGTCCAGGCCATCGGCCCGGCATGATCGAGCGTGAAGGCGAGCGGCAGGATGCCCGTGCGGCTCGACAGCCCGTAGGTCGGCTTGATGCCGGCGATCCCGCACAGCGCCGCCGGTCCGCGGATCGAGCCGCCAGTGTCGGAGCCGGTGCCGCCCAGGATCAGGCCTGCGGCAATGGCGGCGCCGGTGCCCGACGACGATCCGGCGGTGAAGTGCTCGCGATTCCACGGGTTGCGCGCCGGCGGCCACGGCAAATCGAACGACGGCCCGCCGAAAGCGAACTCGTGCGTCGCGAGCTTGCCCAGCATGACCGTGCCGGCATCGGCCCACTTCTTCACGGTATGGGCGTCGCGTGTCGGCACGTTGTGCTCGAGCAGCTTCGAATGCGCCGTCGTGCGGATGCCGGCCGTACCGTAGATGTCCTTGTGGGCAATCGGGATGCCGTCGAGCTTGCCGCGCAGCGTCCCCGCCATCTGCCGCGCCTCGGCCGCCCTGGCGTCGGCAAGCGCGCGTTCCTCGGTCACCAGCAGGAACGAATCGATCGCGGGATCGAGGCGCCGGATGCGCTCGAGCTGCGCCTCGGCGAGCTCGACGGGCGAGAGCTTCCTGGCCGCAATCTGGCTGGCCGCCTCGGCGATGGTGAGGATGCTCATCGGCCCTGCTCGACGTCGAAGATCAGCGCGGGCTCGGCTTCGCGCGGTAGCGGCGCATTCACGCGCTCGACCATCCGTCGGAAGATCGCCGCGCCGGGCAGGATGGCCTCGATCTGGGCGGGCGTGAGCTGGTGGCCGCTTCTCTCCAGGATGCGTCCCAGCTCATCCTTGTCGATCTCCGGTGTGCTCATCGTGCGCTGCTCTCGATGGATTGGTGAGCCCGGACAATAGCCGCGGCCGGGCGCCTGCGCTATTCAGCAGCATGACCGCCGCCGATCGCTTCGCCGCCCACGTCCTCGACGCCCAGTTCGCCGCCCTGCCGGGCGCCGCTGTGGACGCCGTCAAGGTCTTCGTGCTCGACAGTCTCGGAGTTGGCGTTGCCGGCTCGTCGGTCGACGGCGGCGCGGGTCTGTTGCGCGTCGCAGCGGGCTGGGGTGCCGGCACCGTGCCTGTCTGGGGCCGCTCGGCGCGGCTGTCGGGTTCGGCCGCGACGTTCGTCAACGCCTGGCAGATGCACAACCAGGAATACGATTGCCTGCACGAGGGGGCCGTGGTGCACGCCATGGCGTCCGTGCTGCCGGCGGCCCTGGCCGCCGTCGAGCTGCGTGGAAGCGTCAGCGGACGAGAGCTGATCGCGGCAGTCGCCGTCGGCGTCGACGTCGCGGCCGCGCTCGGGCTCGCATCGCGGGCCGGCTTCCGATTCTTCCGCCCTGCCACGGCCGGCGGCTTCGGGGCCGTCGCCGCGGCCGGGCGCGTGCTCGGCCTCGATCGCGACGCCCTGCTGTCCGCCTTTGCCTGGCAGCTGGCGCAAGCCAGCGGCACCATGCAGCCTCACCGGGAGGGCAGCCCGATCCTGCCCGTGCAAGTCGGCTTCAACGCCCGCGCCGCCGTGCAATCCTGCGAGCTCGCGACCCTGGGCTTCGCCCCGGCGCGCGAGGTGTTCGAGGGTCCTTACGGATACCTCGCCGTGTTCGAGGGCGACTTCGACCTCGAGCCCGTGCTCGCGAGCCTCGGTCGCGACTGGCGCATCGCCGAGTTCAGCCACAAGCCCTTCCCCGCCGGACGCGCCACCCACGGCGGCGTCGAAGGCGTGGCGACGCTGCAGGCAATTCATCGGTTCGGCGCCGCCGACGTCGACCGTATCGAGATTCGCGTGCCGCCCCTCACCGCGCGTCTGGTCGGCCGCCCCCTGCTCCCCGGCAGCGGCGCAAGCTATTGCCGCCTCTGCATGGCCTACGCGGTCGCCAAGGTCGTCCGGAATGGAAAGCTCGACCTTTCCGACTTCCGCGGCGAGGCTTTGTCGGATCCACCGACGCACGCGCTGGCGGCCCGCGTGCAGACGCTGAGCGACGGCAACCCGGACCCCAACGCTCTCGCCCCGCAGAGCCTTGCTGTGCATTTGAAGGACGGCCGCAGCTTCGCATGGCGATGCGAGACGATGCTCGCCAACCCGGCGCGTCCCCTCACTCGCCAGCAGCATCTCGACAAGTTCGCGCGCTGCCTCGACTTCCCTGCCGAGCCGCTCGCACCCGACGCCGGCCTGCGCCTGATCGAGGCAGTCGACCGGCTCGAGGAGATCGAGGACGTCCGGTTGCTGGCGAGCCTGGTCGCTGCACGAGTTCCCTAACAGGCGACGCGTTCGCCTCCGCGAATTCGCCGCCCGGGAAAGCAACGGTGGCGCCGCCCTCGCCATTGCGTGCTAGGGTCGGGCAAACAAACAGCGTCTCGGAGGAAACAATGCACATCACAAGGGCCGCCGTGGCGGCGTTGCTCGCTTGCGGCTTATTCGGCGCGACGGCACTGGCGCAGAATCAGGCCGTCAAGATCGGCGTGCTCGACGACATGTCGGGACCCTATGCCGAGAACACTGGGCCGGGCGACGTTGCCTCCGCCAGGTTCGCCATCGCCGATTTCGGCGGCTCCGTGCTCGGCAAGCCGATCGAGCTGGTGACCGCCGACTTCCAAAGCAAGGTCGATGTCGGCGTCGGCATCGCCAAGCGCTGGTACGACGACGAGAACGTCGATCTGGTCGTCGGCATCCCGAACTCCGCGATCGCGCTCGCCCTGGTCAAGGTCGCCGCGGAGAAGAACCGCATCGTCATGCCGACAGCGGCGGCGACTTCCGAGCTTACCGGCAAGGCGTGCACAGGGCACAGCATCCACTGGATCTACGATACCTACGGCCAGAGCAAGACCATCGTCACCGCCCTCAGCAAGCAGGGCGGCGACAGCTGGTACTTCATCACCGTCGACTACGCCTTCGGCCTGGCGGTGGAGTCCGACGCCACGAGCTTCATCAAGGCGGCCGGCGGCAAGGTGCTGGGCTCGTCGCGGCATCCGCTCAACACGCAGGATTTCTCCTCCTACGTCCTGCAGGCGCAAAGCTCGAAGGCCAAGGGGCTGATGTTCGCCAACGGCGGCAACGACATCATCAACGGCGTCAAGCAGGCGGCCGAGTTCGGCCTGGTCAAGCAGGGCGTTCGGATCAGCGCCCCCCTGATGCAGTTCCCCGACGTTCACGGAGTGGGCCTCAAGATCGCCCAGGGCCTGCTGATGGCGAGCCCGTTCTACTGGGACATGAACCCGGACGCGCGCGCCTTCTCCGACCGCTTCACCAAGCAGATGGGCCGGCCGCCGAGCTTCATCCAGGCCGGCACCTACGGCGCCGTGCTGCACTACCTGAAGGCCGTGCAGGCCGCCGGCACCGACGAGGCCAAGGCGGTGATGGCGCAGATGAAGAAGTTGCCGATCAACGACTTCATGACCAAGGACGGCAAGGTGCGCGAGGACGGCCGGGTCATCCGCGACATGTACCTGATGCAAGTCAAGACGCCAGAGGAGTCGAAGGGGCCGTGGGACCTGGCGAAGATAATCGCCACGGTACCGGGCGACGAGGCATTTCGCCCGCTCAGCGAGAGCGCCTGCCCGCTGGTCAAGAAGTAGCGTCGTGATGCTCGGGGCCGCGGGCAACACGCCCGCGGCCCGCGAGGCCACGGCTCGCAGGCGCTCAGCTGAAGCGCCAACCCTTGGTCCGGCGCGAGATCGCGACCATCCGGGTGATGAACGCGCCGGCGACCGTGACGACGACACCGAGCACGATCTCCTGCGGCTCCAGCCGGTCGCCCTCCCAGTCGAGAAACAGGGCGAAGGCGAGACCCCACACGAAGGCAATCTCGGCATAGAGCTCGCCGCGCAGGTTGGCCACCACGCGATCGTGGCGAAACAGGTCGCGCATCACGCCGCCGAATGCGCTGGTGAGCACCGCGGCGATCGGGCCCCACAGCCACAGCGGCTGGACCCCGGCATCGAGCACCACGACCACGCCGGTGACGGTGAAGGCGGCGAGCCCGACCGCATCCGTCACCTCGATCGATCGGCTCGCCAAGGTCGTCGGCAAGACCAAGTGGCGGGCCTGCAGGAGTTGCGCGCCCCGGATGACCAGCATGCCCGCCAGCACCGTGCCGAACACGACCAGCAGAACGTCGGGATGCCGCACGATCCCGATCGGCTCGCGCTGCAGGAGGAGGTCGCGCACGATGCCGCCGCCGACCGCCGGCAAGACGGCGAGAAGCATGGCGGCGAACACCGTGTACTTTCCCTCGTGCGCGAGCATCACGCCCGACAGCGCGAAGGCCACCGTCCCGAGGAACGCCAACAGCGCGAACCAGCCGGTGTCGATCGTCTGGTTGGTCAACACGGGCATGACATAGACGCGCGCGATGCGGTGGAACTCGCCGCTGCGCTTCATCTGGTCGATCGCCGCATCGACGCGGGCGACCTGCTCTTGTGTCTGGCTGACGCGGCTCAGCATGAAATGGATGTCGGTCGAGACGCGAAGCGGATGCTCCTCGATCAGGGACGCCTCGTTGCGCCGCCACGCCGTGGTGGCCGCGGAAACGCGATCGGCGAGGAAGCCGTCGATCACGCCGGCCATCAGGTTCTGGAGATTCCTCGAATCGGTCTCGACGACGACGATGCGGTCCCTGTTGGCAGCGTCGGCGACGAACGCATTGATGCGCCTGTCGGCGTAGACGTAGCCGCCGATCACGCCGAGCCGGAACTTCTGCTTGCCGAACGTCTCGAGCAATTCGTCGAGCGTCCCGGCGGCAAGCCGCGCGCTCGTGCCGCGTCGCACGATCAGGACGTTCGTTTCGGTTCGATAGGGTTTGGAGAAGTAGGCGTAGCGCTCGCGCTCCTCGGACTTCGTCGCGCCGGCCGCAATGTCGGCGGTGCCTGCGGCGATTGCCGCGAGATGCGGCTCCCACTCGCGCAGCGGCAAATCCATCTCGACGCCCAGGATGCGCGCGATTGCGCGCTCGATCTCGATATCGAAGCCGGTCAGGAGGGCGACGCCGCGGCTGTAATCCTGATACTGATAGGGATCCCACGGATACCACCCGCCGCGCAGAATCTCGGCCGCCGGGCCGGGCCTGGCCGGGGCAGTGGTCTGCGCCGCTGCGCTGGCCGCAAGCACGAGGATGCCGAGGCATCCGGCAATCCAGGCAGCGATGGGTGACAGGAACGATCGCGCACATCGCGCCGACCCCGCGCGGCGGGAGCCCTGCTCGCCCGGGCGAAGGGCGCGTTGGGCGCCGGCGGTCCGCAGGAAGCGCAAGCCGACCCTCCCGTCACCGCAGCTTGAACACCAGCTTTCCCTTGAGATGGCGCGACTCGCTGATCTTCAGCGCCGCGGCGGCGTCGGAAAGTGCGTACTGCGTGATCGGCGGCAGGCGGACGGCGCCGATTCGATGGAGCTCGGCAATTCGCTCCAGCGGCGCTCGGGCTCGACTGACCGCAGGCCTCAGCGCGATGACGTCGCCGCGCTCGGGCTTGGGTGCCTGGGCGCCCGAGGCGATGAAGGCGGCGCGTCCACCGGGCTTGAGGACCGCGAACGACCGCGTCGCCACATCGCCGCCGACCGTCTCGAACACCGCATCGCACCCTTTCACGACCCTGGTGAAGTCGGCGGCGTTGTAGTCGATCACCTGGTCGGCGCCGAGACCGCGCAGATACTCGAGATTCGCCGCGCTGCCCGTCGTGACGACGCGCGCGCCGAGATGCTTGGCGAGCTGGATGGCGAAGCCCGCCACCCCGCCGGCGCCGCCCTGGATCAGGATCGTCTCCCCGGCCTGGAGCTTGAGCGTGTCCTCGACGGAGCGGATCGCGGTGAGCCCGATCAGGGCGCTCGCCGCGGCCTCGACATACGACAGGCTCGCTGGCTTCCTCGCAACGATGCCGGCGCCGATCGCGATCTTCTCGCAGTAGGTCCCGTCGCGTCCTGCCTCGAGGACGCCGAACACCTCGTCGCCAACCTTCAGGTCGTCGACGCCGGCGCCGACCGCGCTGACGACACCGGAGAAGTCGCGACCCAGGATGATCGGGAACGTGGGTGCGCCGGGATACTCGCCCGCCCGCACCTTCCAGTCGGCACCGTTGACGCTCGCGGCGTGCGTGTCGACGACGACCTGGCCGGCGCCCGGCGTCGGATCGGGAAGATCGCCGTAGTTCAGGGCGTCGAGCCCGCCGAACTGCTTGATGTAGACAGCCTTCATGATGTGCCGACCTTTGCGGTTGCCGCTATGGTGTGTGTGAGTATTCCGGAGAGCCGCCGTTCATGGCCGCCACGGCTCGGTGTAATTCTCCGCGCCGACCTTGCGCACGTCGGTCAGCCAGTCGCCGTCGTACGGCCAGGCATCGGGCGATTTGGGATCCGGCCCCTGCCAGAAGCGGGCGAGCGCGTCGCTGCCGACCTTCTCGAGCGACCACGCCTGGCGGCGGAAGGTCCAGCTGTCCGGGACCAGGCGATGGGCCTCGCGGAAGTGGCGCACCGCTGCGTCGTGATGGCCGTCCGTCTCGAGCTGCGAGGCGAGCTGGAAGTGCGCATGACCGCGCGCCTTGTCCGCGTCGCGCGGCCGCGACCGCTCGATCACCTGGTCGGGCGAAAGAGCGAAGCGGCTCGCCGCGCCGCGCGCAACCCAGTCGCGCAGCGCCGAATGATAGGCCTCCGTATCGCGCCGGATCTTCGCTGCCTCGGCCATGATCTCGACGAAGCGCTGCGGCGCGTCGGCAGGCAACGCCAACCGCGGCCCGCTGGTCGGCTGCGGCGGTGCCGGCGCCGCCTCGGCAGGCCGCACGATCACGCCGTTCTCGTCGATCCACACGCTGCTCGGGATGTTGATCACCCCGAACAGCTCGGCCAGCACGTGATGCCTGTCGATCAGCGAAGGATGCGTCGGCCGGGCCGCCTCGATGAAGGCACGGCAGCCGGCGTCGCCCAACGTGTCGAGCCCGACCGTGACCAGCTCGAAGCCGCCGGGATGCAGCTCGTCGCGCAAGGACCGCCACACGGGCAAGTCTCGCGAGCAGCCTCAATACGGCGCCCAGGCATAAAGCAGGACCTTCCGGCCGCGCTGGCTCGATAACCGGAACAGATTGCCGTCGAGGTCGGGCAGGGTCAGATCGGGCGCCTCCGCAGTCGCCAGCGCCCGCGAGCCGACAGCAGCCGGGCCGAGCGCCCATAGCCCGTGCTCTGCAGCCTCGACCAGGGGCATGCCCATGTCGCCGGCAACCTGCGCGACGTCGACCGTGTCGCCTGCCGGGCGCGACAGCGGGATGCAGACGTGGCCCTGGCAGGCGCCCTCCGGCTTCAACGTCCAGCCGGTGCCGGCCTCGAACTCGCTTCTCGACACAGTGAGCGAACGCAGCAACATCGGTCGCGCCTCCCCTATTCAATCGCAGGTCGAGCCTAGAGCATATTCCGCCCGGCTGGAATCGGCCGGGGCGAATATACCCTGACACGCCGTGGCCACGAGCGAACGCAAGCCACGAACGGGTCATTCCGATCGTAAGGCCCCTCGCGTCTGGCACGATCCAATGCCGGCCACGTCGGCGGTTGCTCCTAATGAGCGTCGCCCGTACCATCCGGCTTGCTGAAACGATGATTGGCCCCGGCGTCCAAGGTTTCCTTTGGCCCGAAGGTCGAGCGGAATGATGGGCCGCCTTCTCCTGTTGCTGGGTTCCCTGCTTGTTGGCCTGATCTTACTCGAGCTCGGCGCTCGCCTGCTGCGGGGGCCGGAGTGGCTCTGGCAATGGCCCAACCTGGTGACCGTCCAACGTGACGGAAGCGCCACCGATGTAGCCCGCTACGCAGCGTACGACGACGGGCTCGGCTTCATCCCGCTTCCCGGGGCACGCCTGCTCAACCTGACGCGCGAGAACGACGGCACAATCAGGCGAACCAATGCCAGCCACGACGCCCGCGGACTGCGCGTGGCGCCGGCCGGCACCCTGGCTACCCTGCCGGGCCCGGCGATTCTCGCCGCCGGCGACTCGTTCACCTACGGCGCCGAGGTCGACGACGCAGATACCTGGCCCGTCGCCCTGCAGTCGTTGCTCGGGCGACCGGTCGTCAACGCCGGGGTCAACGGCTACGGCGTCGATCAGATCGTGCTCAGGGCAGAGAAGGTCGCGCGCACGCTCCATCCGGGCGTGATCGTCGTCGCCATGATCTACGACGACCTGCGGCGGGCCGAGATGGGCCGTGTGTGGGGCGCCGACAAGCCGTACTTCACTGTCGAGGGCGAGACGCTCTCGCTGCGCAACGTGCCGGTTCCGCCGCCGACCACGCAGCAGGCACCGTTGACGCTGGGGCAGCGCGTGCTTGGCCGGTCGATGCTGGTGCAGTTGACGATGCTGGCCGTGGGACTGATGGACGCCTGGAGTCACGACGACACATTCGTCCACCCCGAGGGCGAGGGCGTACGGATCGCCTGCCTGCTCATGAAGCGCCTCGCCGCGTTCGGCCACGAGGCCGATGCCAAGGTCGTGGTGGTGGGACTCTACGATGCGGACGCCTGGCGCTGGCGCTGGCTCGGGTCGCTCGCTCGACAGCAGCGGGCGCTGGACGCGACGTTGTCGTGCGCGGCCCGAGCCGGGATCGAGACGATCGACACTTACGGCCCCTTCGACCGCGCGATCTCGGCCGGAGGAGTCGAAGCCCTCTATCATCGCTGGCATACCAATGCCGCCGGCAACCGGCTGATCGCCGAGCTGATCGCGGCACGGTTGCAGTGAGCCTTACGTCTTGCGCCGCCTCCCCGCATACGGGTTGCTGGGCTTGCGCATGGTCAGGCGGATCGGCACGCCGGGCAGGCCGAAATCGTCGCGCAGGCGGTTGGTCAGGTAGCGCAGGTAGTCGTCGCCCAACCCTTCCGGCTGGCTGACCGACAGCACGAAGGTCGGGGGGCGGATCTTGATCTGGGTCATGAAGCGCAGCCGGATGCGCCTGCCCTTGGCGAGCGGCGGCGGATGGAGGATCTCCATCTCGCGCAGCCAGCGATTGAGCCTGGGCGTCGGCACGCGCTTGTTCCAGATGTCGAACGTCTCGAACACCTTGGGCATCAGGCGCTCGACGCCTCGCCCATTGAGTGCCGAGAAGCCAACGATCGGCACATCCTTGACCTGGGCGAACGAGGCCTCGAGCCTGTCGGCGAGCTTGCGCCACGCCCGGCTCGCCGCCGCCTGATCGTCGGCCAGAAGGTCGGTCTTGTTGACCGCGATCACCAGCGCCCGCCCCTCCTCGATCACCCAGCCGGCGACCGCGAGATCCTGCTTCTCGGCCATGTTGGCGGCGTCGAGCACGATGACCACCACGTCGGCGAGCCGGATGGTGTCGAGCGTGTCGGCAACCGAGGCAGCCTCGAGCTTCTCCTCGATGCGGCTGCGCCGGCGCATGCCGGCGGTATCGACCAGCCGCACCGGCCGGCCGCGCCACTGCCAGTCGACACGAATGGCGTCGCGCGTGATGCCCGCCTCCGGCCCCGTGAGGACCCGCTCCTCGCCGATCAGGCGGTTCAGCAGGGTCGACTTGCCGACATTCGGCCGGCCGACAATCGCCAGCAGCAGCGGACGTTTGGCCGCGTCCTCGTCCTCCCCTGGACCTTCCGCCGTCTCGGCGCCTTCGTCCTCGTCCTCCGGCGCGGCGGCGATGTGGCGGATCAGGGCATCATGCAGGTCGCTCAGCCCCTCGCCGTGCTCGGCCGAGAACGGCACTGGCGCGCCGAGACCGAGGCCATGTGCCTCGGCCAAGCCTTGCTGGCCGGCGCGGCCTTCGCACTTGTTGGCGATCACGATGACCTTGGAAGCCCGGCGACGCAGCCACGATGCGAAGCTCTCGTCGAGAGGCACGATGCCGGCGCGGGCGTCGATCAGGAAAAGCACGACATCGGCGCTGTCGACGGCGCGCTCGGTGAAGCGGCGCATGCGCGCCTCGAGCGTCTCGCCACCCTTGGTCTCCCACCCCGCCGTATCGAGCAGGGTGAAGGTGAGATCACCGAGCTGTGCAGGCGATTCGCGGATGTCCCGCGTCACGCCGGGCGTGTCGTCGACGATGGCGCGGCGGCGCCCGACCAGCCGGTTGAACAGCGTGGACTTGCCGACATTGGGCCGACCGACGATGGCAACCCGAGGCGCCGCGCGCGGCGTCCCCGTCGTCGCGGCGCCGTCCTCACCGGAGGGCAATGAGCCGGCCCGAATCGGTCAGGAGGTAGATCGTGCGGTTGGCGATCACCGGCCCGAGACGCACGGGGTCGCGCACCGCGACCTTGCCGAGGATCTCGCCGGTGTAGGGCGAGAGGGCGAGCAGGTCGCCCAGCGTGCCGGCGACCAGCAGGCGATCGCCGGCGAGCACCGGGCCCGACCACAGCACTGGCGTCGTGCGCTTGGCGTCCTCGTACTGGGTGAGCTGCGTCACCCATTTCACCTTGCCGTTGTTGCGGCCGACGGCGGCGATATCAGCCGCGCTGGTCGTGACGAAAACGAAGGCGCCGGCGGCCCACGGCGTCTGGCTGCCGCCGATCCCGCGCTCCCACAGGCGTTGCCCGCTATTGAGATCGACCGCGGAGAGCTGACCCGCCGTTCCCATGGCCAGGACGACCCCGCGATCGATTACCGGGCGGCCGCGAATGTCGGTGAGGTTGCCGAATGCCCGCACCTCGCCACGCGCGCCGATCAGCGATTCGTTCCAGGCGGCGCGGCCGTTCTCCAGGCGAAGCCCGACCAGCTCGCCCGAGCTGAAGGGCGCCACGATGTAGTCGCCCGAGCCGGCCGGGCTGTTGCCGGTGACGAAGCCCGCCGCCTCCTGGAGGGCCGAGTACTGCCACAGGTCACGTCCGTCGACGGCCGCCAGGGTCTGTAGCTTGTTGTCGATCGAGATGACGAACACGCGATCGGCGAAGACCAGGGGCGAGCCGCGCACCGGCGCGCTCACGGTAGAGTTCCAGACCTCGTTGCCGTTGGCGGGATCGAGCGAATAGACCGTGGCATAGCCGGTGGTGACGAACAGGCGCCCGCCGTAGTAGGCGAGCCCGCCGCCGAACTCGTCGCCGTCACGCGCCTTCTCGGGCTTCAGCGTGACTCGCCAGATCAGCTGTCCGGTGTCGGCATTGAACGCCGACACGGTACTTTGCGCATCCTTGGCGAAGACCTTGCCCTCGGCGACGATCGGCGGTGTCGTCAGGACGCGCGACGACGTGGAGCCTGCCCCGACATCGGCAGTCCAGATGATCTGCGGGGACTCGCCGACCGCCAGATTGTGCATGGCGTAGTTGGCAAAGCCGCCCGACTGCGGCCACGAATCGTTGACCGCCGGGGCCGGCAGCACGACCTGGACACTGGCCATGTCGCTGTCGGGCTCGAGCTCGCCGCGCTCGGAGAACACTGAGACACGCTCGCCCGGCAACGGCTCCTTGCGCTTGCCCACGACATAGTCGACGACGTCGCAGGCCGTCAGCGAGAAGATCAGGACGAACGCGGCGAGAAGACGACCAGCGATCTTGGCCGACGGCGGCACCTCGATGCTCATGGACCTACTTCGCCTCCGCCGCGCCGCCGTAAAGGTTGAGCATGGCGGTGACGCGCTGGACCGCACCCTGGGGCACGGCAGGATCCTTGGATATCTCGGTCCAAACTTCCCTGGCACGCTTGAGATCGCCCTTGTGCATGGCGACCAATGCCTGCAGCTCGCGCACGCTGAGACGGAACGGGCGATCTGGCCCCGCGAGCGGCTCGAGCTGGGCGACCACCTCCGTGGCCCTGGGCGAATCGACGCTCTTGAAGCCGGCGATCACGTTCGCAAGGTCGGTCAGCTCAGGTGCGGACAAGGTAGGCGCGACAGCGAGCAGGGCGGCGACCTGCGCCTCTTGCGGCTCGTCGAGCTGTGCGGCGATCAGGGCCGCCAGGGAGCGATACGGCTCCGGAGCGCTCCTGGCCTGCTGATCCAGCTCGGCGCGCGCCGCCTTCGGATCCTGGCCGATCTTGGCCAGGGCAGCCGAGTAGACCGCACTCGCATCGCCGCGCTGGGCGGCATCGTACTGGCGCCAGCCGACCAGGCCTGCCACGGCAACCACGACGGCCACTGCGGCGGCCACGACCCAGGTGCCGTAGCGCGCCCACCACTCCTTGAGCTCGTCCTTGCGGACGGCCTCGTCGATCTCATGGTAGGCGGCGGAATCGGACAAGGCGAGCCTCCGGATTATCGCGAAATATCAACGGACTTGGCGGCGGTTCATAGCCCCCTGTCGAAGCTTTGGCAAACCGCCGGTCAGGGCAAATTCGTGGCGCTTTACGCTTGCCGGCGCTTCTGCAACAATTCCCCAACACGCAATGAATCTCGACGCGGCCGCATGACCGACCTGTATCGTTTGCCCGACCACCGGGCCCGGCGCCGCATTGTATCCTTCAATCGACAGGAACTGTCGCGTCTGCTCAATCTCTACAGCCTGCGAGTAGCTTCGGGCGAATGGCGTGACTATGCCATCGATTTCCGCCCAGGCATGGCGATCTTCTCGATCTTCCGTCACACCGCCGAGCAGCCGCTTTTCGCCATCGCCAAAGTCCCTGGCAGTGGCGGCAATGGCGGTGGTTACATGGTCTACAATGGACCGCGCAAGCTGGCGCACGGCGATTCGCTCGAAGACGTCCTCGGCGTCTTCGACCGCAAGCTCCGGCTTCTGCTGAGCTGACTTCCCTACTGCTTCGGGGTGGTGGCCGCTCCGATACCGGCGCCAACGGCAGCGCCTGCAAGGGCCGGCGCGAGCAGCGGCCAACCGGCAATGGCGCCTATTGCCAAGCCTGTGCCGGCGCCAATCCCGCCGCCCGTGACGGCACGTTCACCCCAAGTTTCGCCACACGCAGACAGCAACAGCGGCAGGGCGAGCAGGATGACGAGCTTCGACTTCATGACCGGACCTCGAGAAAAGAGGGGCAGCCGTCCACCGGCTTCGACACAATTTCATTTGCCGCTTCAGGCGGCCCTTATGGCTCAACCATCCTTCACTTTGTCTTTACTGTCAATATGTTCCTATAATCCATTGAAATAATTCAATAATTATATCAGGCATGTTGCTCCCGCCAGCGTGCCGGCGGCTCGCCGTAGGCACGCTTGAAAGCGCGGTTGAAGGCCGCTTCCGACTCGTAGCCGATGGCATGGGCGATCTGGGCAATGCCCTGATCCCCGCGCCGCAGCTTCTCCTGTGCCATCTGGAGGCGCCAATGCGTGAGGTAGCGGATGGGGGGCATGCCGACGAGCGCCGTGAACCTCTCGTTGAAGGCGCTGCGAGACATCGAGACTTCATGGGCGAGAAGCTCGATGGTCCACGGCGCTTCGAGCCGTCCATGGATCAGCGTCAGGGCATGGCCGATCTGGGCATCGTTGAGGCCCTTCAGCAACCCTGTCCTGGCGCCGTCGAGCGTCGCCGTATAGTCGCGCATCGCCTCGACCAGGAGCAGCTCCGAAAGACGCGTGATCATGGGCGACGACGACATCTTGCCATTGATCAATTCGCGTGCCGCGAAACGAACGGAGGCCTCGACCCAGGCGCGCGACGCGCCGTTGCGGATGTCGAGCCTGAGGATGGACGGGAGGCTGGAGATCAACAGGTTGGGGCTGTGCTCCATTGTCAGGTAGCCGCAGACGATGCTGGTGGCGTCGCCGCCACCGCCATGGTCGATCTGCAACAACCCCCCGCCCTCGCCGGGCCTGATCAACGCATTGGCGTCGAGCGACGGCAGTCCTGGCGCACTTGCCAGGAGATGCGGGTCGTTACGCGGCAGGAGCACGACCTCTCCGGCGCCGACCTCCATCGTCGGCTCGCCTTCGACGATGCAGACGAGCCGGCCACTGATGACGACGTGGTACGCAATAATGTGACCGGGCGTGCCCAGGAATGCTTCGACATCCTGCGGCGTGACCTGCGAGGTCGTGCACCACGGTGCGGTAAAGCGGGCCTCGAGGAAGATGCCACCGGTCAGACGAATGGCACCCAGAAGCTGCGACAGCGGATCGGTCATTGCGACGCCCCGGATACGGGATTCGGCTGGTTGGACAAGAGAAACGGCCGACTGGTCATTTCGCAGGGGCCGGGATTCCATATTTTGCCGGGACCTACCAGACATACTTTTTATTGCGTGTGACAATCATGACGCTCCTGGCCAAGTATCGCCATCACCTCCCATAGGGGGCGGATCGGGTCTTCCTGACCGACGGCGATATCGAGACCTGCCTGATCTTTCAGGATCGTCCGCCAGCATCCCCAGATCAACGTGCTGGGCGGCGGCTGCGGCACCGACCACAGGCACATCGAATGCATCGCGCTGGCCTGTCGCGATGTCGTCGAATTCCTGCCCTGGCGTCGCAGAGGCAACCCCGTCGCGGCTGGACTCGAACAGGCCGGAAGCCATTTCTGATCCGGTAGCATCCGGGAGTCAGGATCGAGCGATCGCTGCCCCATCCTGAAGATCGCCACCGCAGGTCACCCCGCGGCTCGTGGCTGGCGTCGTTCGCGCTCGCCGCCGCTAGCGGTCCAGGGCGCCTGCATACTGGTCGGGCTTGAAGCCGACCAGCAGCACGGCGCCAGCCTCGAGCACCGGTCGCTTGATCATCGACGGCTGGCTCAGCATCAAGTCGATCGCCTTGCGCTCGTCGAGACCCTGCCTCTCCGAGTCGGGCAACTTGCGGAAGGTCGTCCCCGAGCGATTGAGCAGGGTCTCCCAACCCACCCTCGCGGACCAACCCTCCAGGCGGTCGTGCGCTATGCCGGCCGTCTTGTAGTCGTGGAAGACGTAGTCGAGGCCCTTCTTGTCCAGCCAGGCCCGGGCCTTCTTCATCGTGTCACAATTCCTGATGCCATAGATCGTTATGGTGGCGCTCATGCGTCGGAACTCCGGGGGAAAATAATCTCGCGGCGTGTCGGATCGACGTCGCCTCGTCCGTCTTAAGGGTAGCAACGACAATGAGCGGAGAAAATCGATGTCACCCGATCGCGAGCTGGTCCTCACCCGCCTGATCGACGCCCCGCCGGAAAAGCTCTACCGCGCCTGGACGGACGGCGAGCTGCTGAAGCAATGGTTCGCGCCCAAGCCCTACTCCACGCCGGTGGCCGAGCTCGACGTTCGGCCAGGCGGCACCACCATGGTCGTGATGCGGGGACAGGACGGCAAGGACATGCCCCTTCCAGGTGTCTATCTCGAGGTCGTTCCCAACCGCCGGCTCGTGCTCACCGATGCCTACGTGAGGGCGTGGGAGCCTTCGGCCAAGCCCTTCATGACGCTCATCGTCACCTTCGCGGAAGAAGCCGGCAAGACACGGTATACTGCCACCGTGCGCCACTGGACGGTGGATGATCGCGAGGCACACGAGAAGATGGGGTTTCACGAAGGCTGGGGCCTCTGTGCCGACCAGCTCACCGAGCTGGTCGGCAGGATCTGACGGTCAAACATCACACGGAGAACGACATGCCTGCGAATTTCGTCTGGTACGAGTTGATGACCACGGATGCCAAGGCGGCCGAGGGCTTCTACAGCAAGGTGGTCGGCTGGAAACCGCAGGATGCGAGCCAGCCCGACATGACCTACACCATGTTCCTGACCGGTGAGATGCCGGTGGCCGGCCTGATGACCCTGCCACCCGAAGCCTGCAGCGCCGGCGCGCGTCCGAGCTGGATCGGCTATGTCGGCGTCGATGATGTGGACGCCGCCGCCCAGCGTGTCGCCAAGGCGGGCGGTGCCATTCACGTGCCGCCGACCGACATTCCCAACATCGGCAGGTTCGCCATGGTGGCCGACCCGCAGGGCGCCACCTTCTCCCTGTTCAAGGGACAGTCGGAGATGCCGCGCCCGGCTGCGGGCCCGACCACGACGGGGCTGGTCGGCTGGCACGAGCTGATGGCCGTGGACGGCGAGAAAGCCTTCGACTTCTATGCCGACTTGTTTGGCTGGACCAAATCCGAGGCGCTCGATATGGGGGCGATGGGCCGCTACCAGCTGTTCAACGCCGGCAGCGACACGATCGGCGGCATGATGACCAAGCCCGCAGAGGTACCGGTACCGTTCTGGACGTACTACTTCCGCGTCGATGCCATCGGTGCGGCGATGGAACGCCTCAAGCAGTCCGGCGGCACGGTGATCAATGGGCCGATGGAAGTGCCGGGCGGAGACTGGATCGTCCAGGGCCTCGACCCGCAAGGCGCGATGTTTTCCCTGGTGAGCGCCAAGGCGTGACCGCGAAGTTGCCGGGGCCGCGCCTCTTCGATGACGCGGTCTCGGCAACGAGCATGACACCTCCCCAGCTCCATTGAAGAGTGTGGCGAGACTTACGGCTCCGTCACCCGGAAGGGCATTTCCTCGAGCAGCGTCATGGCGTGAGCGTGCAAGCGCGGCAGGCGAGCCGCCATGTCGACGCCGAGGCCGCGCGCCAGCCGCTCGGCGATGAAGGCCGTCACGTCGGCCTGGGTAAGGCGGTCGAGCAGCAGGTAGCGGCGCGGCGCCTCGATCATCGCGTCGACGGCGCTCAGGGCGTGCGTTGCCTGGGCAATGCAGTCGTCCATCCACGGCCGATGCACCTTCTCCGGCGGATGATGGTTGCGCTCGTAGGCGGCCCCGAGAAGCTTGTCGCACGCCCCCATCATCAGCGCCGCCACCCGCAGCACGGCGCGGCGATCGAAGCCTGCCGCCGGCGTCATCGCCCGCTCGCGGCCGTACAGCTCGTCGAGATGGTCGATGATGGCCGCGCTGTCGACCAGCACCTCGCCATCGTCCAGCACCAGCGCCGGTATGCGTCCCAGCGGATTGGCCGCACGCACCTCCGCTCGATTTCCGAAACCGGAAACGGGCTCTTGCCGGTACGCGATCCCGTACGCCTCGAGCGTGATCGCGACGCGCCTCGTATAGGGCGACCGATTGACTCCGATGAGCAGCATCCTCGCGAACTGTAGCCCTGAGCGCGGTCGAACGGGAAGGTTCCCCATAAGCGCCAAAATAGAAGGAATCCTCATCCTGAGGAGCGCCCGTAGGGCGCGTCTCGAAGGATGGGTCACACAGGAGATCGTTGGAGAAGCCGTGTCGCGGCACCCTCACTCTTGCCCACCAAGGGGGGGGAGGATACTTCGCCCATAGCGAGACGCGGCCTCCCATCCTGAGCACACTCCTCTCCTCGTCAAAGGGCACGATCATTCGTGCTCCGCGACGCTCAATTGCGCAACCAGCTCGTCGCGCAGCGTGTTCATGATCCAGCAGAACACCGCGGCCAGATGTTCAACGGCGTCGACTCCGCCGGGTTGGTCACCGCACCCATACGCGGGCGACGAAGAAGGCCCCGCGCACCTCGCCCCGGTTGAGGGTGCGGCGATTGGGGCTGTCGGGCCAGGGATCGCGCACGGTCAGCTCGGTGAGCCTGATTTGGCCCGACCGGTCCTTGACGTAGCTGGCCGCAGTGAGGACCGTGGCATGACCGACGGCGCCGATGATGAGGGGACGGCCACGGTCGAGCTCGGAAACGAGTTGCCTGGCGCCGTCGTTGGAAAAGAGTTGCGTTGCCACGTCGGTGGCTGTGCTGCCGCCCGGCCCCGGAACGCTGGTCGAAACCATCAGCGCCGCATCGGGCAGCGCCTCGGCACCGGCCTGGAACTTGAAGCCGTACTGGTCGATCCACTGCCCGTTGACCGCCCGAATGATCTGGGCTGCGTTCGCGCCGTCGCCATCGACCTGGCATTTGCTGCTGCCGAAAATCTTCTCGACGGCCCATTCCTGCGCCGTCTCGCGGCCCTGCAGGGAGAAGACGGCCTGGATGCAGGCCGCCCAGCACCAGTCGCGGCAGCGCTGGCGCACGGTCTCCATCTTGCCGACCTCGAGCCCAGAAACGCATTGCTGATAGCCCCGCGCATCGGCGGCGGTGCAACGCGTGGCGCCGTGCGCCATCGACGCTTGTGCCAGGGCAGCAGCCGGCAGACCGGCCATCACGAACCTGCGAGAAATCACGACAACCTCCTCGAATGGCATTGTTTGGACCGACAGCGTTTGTCACGCCCTCTTCTGCGCCCACTTCTCGACGAGCCCCGCGATCGCCAGGAACACGGCGACCGCCGCGAAGCCCGGCAGCTTGAAGCGGGATACCGACTCGAGCGCCATCATGCCGGCCAGGAACAACGGGCCCAGGGCCAGGGGCACGCCGATGACGAAAGCCACGCCGCGCGCCACCCAGTCCGGCTTGTCATCATCGTGGACAAGCCGATCCCAGAACAGCAGGCCGAACACGATTACGCCCAGCGGGAAGCCAAGCGCCGTGGTGGTGGAGCCCACCGCCTCGCCGATCCGGGTCGCGGTCGCATCGCCGAGCCAACCGAGTGCGCCGAAGGCGGCCGTGAAGTAGATCGCCGCGGCGACCACGGTTCCGGCTACGCAGACGACGAGCATGAAAACGGCAGTGGCGAAATTTTTCATGGCTGCACCTCTATCGGAACGAGTTAGCGCGACGGACCGCGCAGGCGTCGATCAGCCTGTTCGACCCGTACGCCAGGGCAGCGACACCAAGCAGCGACAGGTAACCCGGGGATGTTCTTCATGGTGGTCTGTCTCCGTCCGGCTGGTACCTGCCAGCCGCAAGACGGACCATACGGAGGCGCCCCTCCGGCCGCGATTGCCGGCCATTGCCGGCGATTGCTGCCGGGCGCGCCGGCGGCGACCCTCAGGCCTTCACGACATATTCTGCCTGGGCGACCGTGACCGCCCCGGTCCATTTGCGCAGCTTGTCCTCCGTCAACCGCCTGAGATTCGTGAGAAATCGGGAGGTCTCCGCCTCGTCCAGGATGCCCACCGAGGGGGCGGCGCCGCGCGGATCGAGCCGGCCGATCGCCTCCTTCTGCCAGACCAGGGCACAGGTCACGACGAAGCGGCCGGGCATCGGGTTGACCGGCTCGGCCTGGCGCAGCAGCAGCAAGCGGCCTTCGCTCAGGGTCGGAACGATCGGGGCCGGCAGCCAGAGCATGGTCTCGCCCCAGCTCAGGTCCCAGAGGTGCTTGCCGATGGGTGCCGGATCCCGGGCGAAGAAGGTGTAGGCAGCGACGGGTACCCCCTTGGCGGCGATCACCGCGAGCTGGCCCTTGTGCTTGCCGACCTCGAACACCAGCGGCCCGGTCCCGCCCGACGGCTGGACGTCGGCGCCGAACGAGCGGCTGGCCGAGAAGCGCTCGACCACCAGGCGTGGATTGTCGTGGCCGCGCGGCAGCTCCAGCGTCATGTCGCGCAGCAGCGCCTGATGGGCACGGTCGAGGTTGCGGGTCGCGGCGCCGCCCAGCGACCCCAGAAGCCGCGTCACGAAGCTCAGCACCGGCAGATCGAGATCGGACGGCTCGAGTGCCGGCGCGGGCTCGTCGGCGGATGCTCCCTTGTCCGCTCGCGAGCGCGCTACGCCGATCCAGTCGTTCATGAAGCGCGTGAGGTTCTGGGCGATCACCGGAGAGCAACCGAGGTCGCCGCGCAACAGCTTGGAGAAGCGCTGGGCGCCATCCTCGGTCTTGAACACGTGATTGCCGATCCAGTTGTCCGGATCGTTGACGTCGGCCAGCTCGCGAAAGGCGCGCCACTTGAGGTAGAGATTAGGGATGGCGGTCATGGGGCGGTGATCCGGTTGTGGCGACGCCGCGTGCCGGAGGCCCTCAGCGCCCGGCTGCCTGTTCCGCCCACTTGATGTGCTCCTCGGCCGCGTGCATCAGCAGCCCGGTTTCCTTCTGCACCCGCGCTTTGACGAGATTTTGGCGAGCCTCCTCGGTGCGTGCCTCCCGCAACCTGGGTTCCTGCAGGAGGAGCTGATAGATCACGCGCGGATTGGCTGAGCGCACCAGGCAGCCTATCAATGTATCGGCGACGTAACAGGGGAGCTGCCGGGGCGAGCCCGATGGGGAGGGGACCGGGACCGTGATGGTACCGCGCCACGCCCGTTCGTTGAACCTCTTGGCGATCTCCTCATCGTCTCCCAGCATCATCTTCATCAGGCTCAGGGAGCTGAGATTGGCGAGCGTGTACCGCGCGGCATGGGCGGCGTCGGTGAAGACGATGTAGTTGAACCCCTCCCATGACGAGATCCACGCGTTGGGATTGGACCGGGGGAGATCGTCGCGCTCGAAGTAGACCCGCGCATAGCGCTCGATGCCGAGGCGCTTCTCCTCGTCCTCGATGCAGCAGTACCATTCGACGAAGCGGAAGCGATAGCCATGCGGCGTAGCCGTGGCGGGAAACTCGGTGGAGAGAAGCGTTCCCAGATCCTGGCGCGCCTGGCCCGGTGGATCGACCGGGCTCGCGCCTGGGGTCGCCGTCGGGTCACGAATCCAGCCGTACCACGCCAGCGAGAATGCGCAGGCCAACAGGAAGACTCCGAACGCCGCGATCAGCGGTCTCCGCCACGACCAGCGCCGAGGTGCCACAGTGGCCGGCGGTGCGGGCACAGCGGCAATTGCCGCGCTGGCCACCGCCGGCTCACCGACCTCGCCCTCCTTCGCCGCTGGCGCGTCGAGCCGACCACCCGAATCCGGCCTTTCGACCGCTTCCTGACGCGCCACCCTGCGATCCGCCGCCACCAGGGGCGGCAGCGAGCCGTGCATGTACAGGGCGGGCTTCTGCCGCCCGGTCGTGGCCTCGCGCACCCGGTCCGCTGCCTCGACGAAAACGTCGTGGATGCGCCGGCCCCGCTCGAGGAGGCCCGGCAGGACCTCGACCAATGCCGTAGCATAGGGGCTGCGGTCGCTGCTGCCGTCCTCGGCCACCTCGCCTGCGGCGGTCGAGTAGACCACCAGCATGCCCTCCGACGGGAGCTTCAGCGCGGCCAGGCCCTGCGTCACGTCGCGTGAGGACACCGCCATGGTGGGCAGCGGATTGTTGCGGCAGGCGTCGAGCACGATGACGTTTGCCTTGCGCGGCATGCGCGCCAGCTCGGCCACGATCTCGTCTACCCTGAGCGCGCCCACCGCGAGATGCCGGCTCGACGGTATGTTGGCATTCACCGGCAGCAGGTAGTTGGTTCCGTCGTGCTGGATGCCGTGCCCGGCATAGTAGAACAGGGCGACCGATGCCGCCCCGGCCTGCTCGAGGCGCGTGCAGAAGTCGACGACCGCGCCGTGAAAGGTGGGCTTGTCGGCATTCTCGAGGATGGTGACCGCGAAGCCGAGCCGGCGGAGCGCGCCGCCCACCAGCCGAACGTCGTTCACGGGGTTGCCGAGCGCGCCCTGGACATAGAGCGCATTGCCGACGAGCAGCGCCATGCGCGGCTCGTCGCCGGACGGCATGGGTTCTTCCGCGCCGCCGTCCCGCTCCTGTTGTCGCTCCGTCTCGCCAGAACCGAAATATCGTGAGGCCATGGCCCGCCGCCGTTGGCAGGCAGTATAGGTCACGCCGGCCAGGACGGCGATGGCGGCGACATGGCACCGCCGCCGTCAATCGCAGGTTTAGAGGATCCGGTCAGGCCGGAACCTCGGAGCACGACGCCCGCCGCAGCTTGCCGAAGCGGCCATAGGCGGCGATCTGGGGCGTCTGGACGCTCGTCTGCCACACGCCATTGCGCTGCTCGACATCGACGTACCCCAAGGTGACGTTGGCATGCCACTGCGACCAGGCCCCCGTGGGACCGTTGCCTCCTCGGGCGATCCTGATCTCGCGTGCCGCCTTGGCGACGAGGCTCACCCGGCCCTTCCACTGCAGACCGTTCAGCCTGTCCGCGTCATTGAGCTTGCCGCCCTGGCCGGAGATCTGGCGCTCGACGTTCACCGCCTCGAGGTAGATCGTGTAGGGCGTGTTCGACTGTGGACCCAGCGCGAGGGCGAAGCCACCCGACTGGGGCGTCACGTCGAGAGCCGTGACGATCTTGTCGCCGCAGCCCTGGCGCATCGCCATGAAGGCTCGCATCGCCTCGTTCGCGGCGGTGATGTCGGCGGGGCTCGGTGCCGCCGAGGCGGTTGCACCGACCGACAGCGCAGCGGTTGCAAAGGCGGCGAAAAGTGTCTTGCGCATGAATGGCTCCTGTTGGGTTGCGACGATCGGGTCAATTGAACGGGTGCGTGGTGTTTTGCCGGGCTTTGCGGCACCTCTCGGGACGGAGGCGGCTTCTCTCGCCCACGGCGCCGGCGAGGCGATAGTCAGGCGGGAAGCCGCCCTGCGAGATCGATCGATCATAGATGTCTCCTCGTCTGGGAGCGGCGGCCACACCGTGCCGCGCCACACACTCACTCGACGGACGGGGGCCTGGATTTTGACAGGCGTGGCAAAATTTTGCCGACCCGGCGGGACTCTGCCGTGGAGGGCTTGCGGGACGATCAGCGCCGCGCGGCGTCCCGCGTGCAGATCATGTTCGGGTAAGCGAGCTTGTGCTGCGGCAACGCCGCCGGGGAGAAGCCTTTCGGCCAGTATCCGCCGCGCTCGAACGTCGTGCGCAGGTCACGCGCGATCGTCTCGGCTTCGAAGAAGCCCTCCAGACGATAGATCTCGGTCAGCGTGTCGGTGCGCGGCGCGATCACGCTGATCGTCGGGAACTCGGTCAGCTTGAGATGCAGCGCCATGCGGCGGGCGAACTCGTCTGCCTGTGGCGGGCCGTAGACGAAGACCGCGATGCCCGCAAGCTGGTTGAGATGCGGGCACGGCAGCACCTTCTGCGCAAGCATCTGGGAATAGCTGGATCCCTGGCTGCCGAAGACCACGACCATCGGCTTGAGGGTCTCGACGGCCTTCTCGAAGGCTTCGAGCGTGCCCGCCTTGCCCCAGCCGATCTGGCGACCCGATAACTCGTTGCCCGGCAGGCGATCGAAGGCATCGGCGGCGGCCTGGGCGGCGGCCGGGCCGGCGGTCGCGGCCAGCACCGGCAGGGCCAGGGACGCAATCAGGCCGGCAATGCGCTTGGTGGCAAACATGTCGTCTCTCCTGGGTTCGGTCGGCGCCATCCTGACGCCGGTATGCAAATGACCACCGGACCCATGGGGAAGCGATTGCCGGCCATTGGAGGGAGATTGCCAACGCCTCCCGGTCCAGCCACCGCTCTGTGTGGCGCGGGCGCCCCAGCGGCGCTTGGCGGTGGTTGCCGGCTGTTGCAGCGGCGCCACGTCCCAGGTTCGAACGACGGAAAGTGCGTCCTTTTCCCTTCCGGCCACGGCGCAATTCTTGCGGGAGCGCGGGCGATCCATGAAGATCAGGCAGGGTGCTTTGGGGGCAACAGTGAAGGACGATTTGCGAATCGACTCACGGCGCATGGATTTTCTTCAGCGGGTCCTCGAGGGAATGGCGGACGACGCCGACGAGGCCGAGGGGCGGCTCCGGGACAATCCAACGGACTATGCGGCAGGGCGCCGTGTCGAGACCATTTACGCGTTGGCCAACCATATCCTGGACGGCATGCAAGTGCTGCGTACCCGGCATCGGCGTCATGCCATGATCCATATCGTCCGCGACGAGGCGAGTGCTCGGGCATATCGGCAATCGCTCGGGTAGCTCGCCGCCCGACCTTGACCGCGTCGAACCGTGATGCAAAAGCGCGGGCGATCCGCCATGGTGAGGGGGCCCATATTGCGAATATGCTCGGCGTCTCTCAGACCCTGGGCCCGTTGAACTTGCTCCAAGAAATCACTGACTTGCGCGACGAAGCCGACGAGTTGCACCGCCTGCTGAAGTCGCTGGATCGCGCCGACTGGCGACGCCCGACCCTGTTCAAGGCGTGGACGATCGACGATATCGTGCGTCATCTCCACATGGGCGATCGAATGGGCCTCGCCTCGGCGACATCGCCCGAAGACTTCCGCTCCCTCATGGACGACATCCGCGCCCGGCGTGCCGAGAGCGCAAGCCGCCTGGAGGAGACAAGGCGACGGTTGAACGGCCTCGGCGGTCCCGAGCTGCTCGGGCAGTGGCGGGAGACGCTCGATCGCCTGTGTGCGGCCCTGGCCGAGAAGACACCCGACACTCGCCTGGTCTGGGCCGGCCCTGACATGGGCGTCGCCATGTTCACCACGGCGCGGCAGATGGAAATATGGGCGCACGGACAGGCAGTCTACGACCTGCTCGGGGTCGAGCGACCTGCGCCGTCGCCCCGCCTGCGCAACATCGCCGAGATCGGCGTGCGCACCTTTGGCTGGGCCTACCGGAACCGGGGGCTCCCCGTGCCTGACATTCGGCCCTTCATCGACCTGACGACGCCGTTCGGCGAAAGCTGGATCTGGAACACGCCGTCCGCCGACGAAGCCGTGACAGGAGACGCCTTCGCCTTCTGTCAGGTGGTGACCCAGACCCGCAACGCCGCCGACACCAGCCTGCAGATTTCCGGGCCGATTGCCCGGCATTGGATGAGTATCGCCCAATGCTTCGCTGGCCCGCCCGAGACGCCGCCCGCCGCCGGCGCGCGCCGGGCCGGCTCCGTGTCGGCCCGGGCGTCCTGACCTTCACAAGATCTGCCGCCGGGGAAAGACATGGCCCGCACGCCGCAACCGATCCGATCCGACATCGCCTGGAGCAACCGCACGCGCATCGTGGTGCGCGGCAAGAGCCTGCCGGAGGAGGTGATCGGCGAGCTCAATCTCGGCGACTTCTCCTACCTGCAGCTCACCGGCCGCATGCCGACGCGCGAGCAATCGCGGGTCTTCAACGCCATCCTGGTCACGCTGGTCGAGCATGGCCTGACGCCGAGCGCGATCGCCGCCCGGCTCACCTACGCCGGCGCTCCGGAATCGATGCAGGCGGCCGTCGCCGCGGGCCTGTGCGGCCTCGGCACGGTGTTCGTCGGCAGCATGGAGAGCGCGGCGCGCCTGCTCTACGAGACGCTGCCCGATGGGCCGGCCGGCGTCGATCTCGAGGCCCGGGCGCGCGACGTGGCCAAGTCCTATGCCGACGCCCGGCGCATCCTTCCCGGCATCGGCCATCCGATCCACAAGCCGGTCGATCCGCGCGCGCCCCGCCTGTTCCAGGTGGCCGGGGAATGCGGCCTCGACGGCAGCTACTGCGCCTTGATGCGCCTGATCGCGCAGGAGGCCGAGCGGCTTTCGGGAAAGCCGCTGCCCGTCAACGCCACCGGTGCAATCGGCGCGCTGTGCTGCGAGCTGGGCTTCCCCTGGAAGGTGGTGCGGGGTTTCGGCGTGATGGCGCGCGCGGTCGGGCTGGTTGGCCACATCATGGAGGAAGCCGAGCGTCCGATTGCCAGCGAGGTCTGGCTGCGCACCGAGGAAGAAGCCAGCCGGCACGTCCGTGAGCCCGACTGATGGTGCATCCCTCGCTCCAACCCCCGCCGTCCTCCAGAGCTCGGCGAAGAAAACAATCGTCCGCAACTGCAGGGCGGTTCACCGCCAGCGCGATTGAACCCTGATCGGTGCCCGGGCCGACAGGACAGAGCCAGCTTCCGAAGAGAGGACCGACCAGTATGCCCGCCCCTTACGCAACGCATCGTCGCCAGCTCCAGCTGATCCTGGAGGCCTGGGGCATGCCGGAAGCGACCGCGGCCAGCACCGCCGAGATCATGAGCTGGGCCGATCTGCACGGCATCGACACGCACGGCATCTCGATGGTCCCGCCCTATGACGAACGCCGGCGTCTCGGCAAGATCGACATGCGGGCCTCGCCCAGCACGACGCGTGAGACCGCGGTATCGGCCGTGATCGACGGTGGCGGCGGCCTCGGCCATGCCAACGCCCGGCGCGGCATGGAACTCGCGATCGAGAAGGCGAAGGCGGGCGGTATCGGCATGGTGGCGGTACGCAACTCGGCGCATTTCGGTGCCTGCGGCTTCTACGCCCTGATGGCAGTGGAGGCCGGGCTGATCGGCATGGTGACGACCTCGGCGAGCGGCATCCAGGTCGCCCCGACCTACGGTGCCCAGGCGCGCTTCGGTACCGACCCGATCGCCTTCGGCGCACCGGGCAGGCCCGGCGAGCCGTTCCTGCTCGACATGGCGACGACGACCGTGGCGGCCGGCAAGATCCGCAACAAGGCCAACGAGAACCTGCCGACGCCGCCCGGCTGGCTGGTGACCGCCGAGGGCAAGCCGAGCATCGACCCACGAGAGGTCAGCAAAGGCGGTTTCATGACGCCACTCGGCGGCTCGCCCGAGGGCAGCAGCCACAAGGGCTACGGTCTGGCCGCCATGGTCAACATCCTGTCATCGGCCCTGTCCGGCGCGACCATGGTGACGGACCCGATGCACACCAAGAAACCCGGCACGATGGATATCGGCCATTTCCTGCTGGCCCTCGACCCTGGCCTCTTCCGGGATCCCGCCGAGTTTCGCGCCGAGGTCGCGGCGTTCTGCGACGCGCTGCGCACCACCAGGCCTGCCGAGCCGGGCAGACCCGTAATGGTGGCAGGCGATCCCGAGCGGCGCACTGCAGCGCAGCGGATGAAGAGCGGCATCCCCGTGGGCCCGAACCTCCTGGCCAAGGTCCGAGACGTCGCAATCGCTTCGGGCGCGGCATGGATCATGGACGGCTAGCTTGGTTCTCGGCGCGCGGATGCCACGATAAGAACACCACAGCGCGCTATTGAATGGTGGCATTCACAAGTGCAGAGGGGCCAATCCTTGCTCTTCGCCAGCCGCCGGCAACTTCCAACCCGCCAATTCGTTATCGCTACGTGCCGTCCTGAAACGGTGCGCAGAACAAGTGGGTCAAAGAGGATGAGAACGACGCTCCTTGCATCCGTGGTTCTGATGACGCTGGCAGGAGCGGGTGCCGTCGGCTTGATGCTGCCGACGCGTGCCGGCAGTCCCGCGACGGCTGCCGAACAGCCCACCCCTCCTCTGCCGGCACCGCAGCACGCGCGCGTTGCGCAGACATTCGCCCCGATGGCAACGGTCGGCCCTCCCCCGACCGCTGCCGCCGCCCCTGCTCCGTCGGCAAAGCCTGCTTCGTTGGAAGCTGCCCGTCCGCCCGTGCCGCTCCGGGTCATCCACAAGCCGCCATTGCCCGAGAACCCTGCCCTGTCCGACGGCAAGGCCAGCACGGACGCGACGGAGAATCCGGACAAGGCAAACGATGAGAAGTCGCAGCAGGCGGCGCGGGCCGCCATCGAGGCGGACGGCTACAAAGGCGTCCAGATATTGGGCCAGCGCGGCAACGGAGTCTGGAAGGCGAGTGCGTTGCGCGGCAAGACCCGCGTCGTCGTAAGCGTCGATCAGGCCGGAAATGTCTTCACCGAGTGATCGCGGTCGATCGGGGTCGCGTCACGAATGAACAGCCGCTGACACGGTCCGACCGAGATCGATATCCGCAATGACCGGCAGATGATCCGATAGTGCGCGGGCCTCGGGATCTGTCCAGCTGGCGACGAGCCTTCCCGGCGGCCACAGATAGATGCCGTCCAGGGCGAACAGCGGAAACGCCGCCGGGAAGGATCAACCTGCGATCACGAAGCCCACGACCATGGCGATCGTTCCACCCAGCCCGACCAGCAGGGCCAGCACCGGAACCTGGCCGAGGAACGCCAAGGCCAGGCAGGCGAGCACCAAGCCAACGTGCAGGACCGCAAACAGCACGAGCTTGTTGAAGCTGTGAAAAGTTTCCTCGTGCTCGTGCAGTTGCTCCGCGGCCACGCGAGCGTCGTTCGATGTTCCAGCCATGCCGGACCTCGCTGCAGAAGGAAGGTCGGCTTGCAACGCGGCCAGCGGCGAGACGTTGCAGGCGATGGCGGCCAAGGCGGCCGACCGCCGAACCCAATGCACCACCTGGCATCATCCTGCCTCTTCCACCTCCAGCACCCACGTGCGGGTTGCCGCAGTCAGTTGCCGAGAGTCCAGCGAAGGTGCGGCGTTCCAGACCGCCCCGACGCGGCAGCCCGATGGTTCGCGGGACGCTCACGCATGTTCGGCGATCAGGGTCTCTGCGTTCCTGACGCCCGTCAGGACCGTCTGCGGCGCGTCCGTCACCGCGTCGAGCAGCGCCGTGGCCGCCGCGACATCGCTGGCGCCGGCCCACGCCGTGCCGAGTTCCTGCTGCTCGCGCACGTAGGCCAGGCTCACCGCCACCTTGCCCATCAACGTCGTGATGTCCCGGCCTGCCGCCGTGTCCTGCGCCCCGCTCATGATGTTGATCAAGACCGAGCCCACGAACTGGCCCGCCGCGAGCGTCTGCTGGATTTGGCCCGTCCAGTAGGCCAGGCCCGCCGGGTCCGACGCGCGGTTGAACAGGTTGTCGTAGACGCTTTCCAGGAAGGCACTGATCTGGCCGGCGCTCGCCCCGAACGGGTCCACCAGGAAGGGATAGAGCGCCCGCGCCTCGGCGCTGATGCCGAACGAGCTGGCGATGTTGGCGAACAGCACTGCAGGACCCTGGGTCGGCAGGCCCTGAACGAACTCGCCGACCCAGAACGCGAACCCGCCGGCGTCGGCGGCCCGGCCGAAGAACGCCGCGTAGGTCGACGCGATCTGCTGTTCCGCAGTGAGCGCCAGCAGGTCGAGCGTCGTCGCGGCCCCGACCTGGACCGGCACGACGTAGACCTGCACCTCGGCATCGTCCGCCGCCCCGTTCGCGCCTGCGGCGCGATAGCCGAAGCTGTCGACGCCGGCGAAGGTGCCGGCCGGTGCGTAGGTGACGCCGCCATTCGCCGCGAGCTGGAGCTGGCCATGCGCCGCGTTGGCCTGCAGCGTCGCCGTCACCGGCGGGGTGGCCTCGTCGTTGCTCAGCACCCCGATCGCGGCGGCAGCCGTCAACGATGTGCCCTGCAGGATAACATAGGCATCGTCGTGCGCCGCGAGGTCGTCGTTCAGGATCGTTCCGTTGGCGCTCGCCGTACCGAGCGTCGAGCCGGCCGAAGGGTTGGCAAGCGTCACGACGAAGCCGTTGTCCGGCTCGACCGTCGCATCGCCCCTCACGTTGATGGTCAGCGTCCTG
>JALHMO010000005.1 GCA_022844015.1 Reyranella sp.
CGCCGCGATCACACCGGCTTGAGATTGGCCCGGCGGATCACCTTGGCCCACTTCTCGGTCTCGTCGGCGATCAGCTTGCCGAACTCGGCCGGCGTCATCGGCATCGGCGCGCCTCCAAGATCGGCGAACCGCGCCTTCATCCTGGGGTCGGCGAGGGCCGCGCCGATCTCGTTGTTGATCCTGTCGATGACCTCGCGGGGCATGCCTTTGGGCCCGCCTACGCCATACCACGCGCTGACCTCGTAGCCCGGGACGAACTCGGCGACGGTTGGAAGGTTCGGCATGGCGTCCGAGCGTGTCGCGCCGGTCGTCGCGAGCCCGCGCAGCTTGCCGGCCCTGATGTACTCGATCGACGAGGGCGGCGTGGGAAACAGGACTTCCACCTCGCCTCCCAGCAGGCCGGCGAGGGCGGGTCCATTGCCCCGATATGGAACGTGAACCAGATTGACGCCGGTCATCATGTTGAACAGCTCGCCGGCGAGATGGCCGGCACTGCCAATCCCGGCGGACCCCATGTTGACCTTTCCGGCGTTTGCCCTGGCGTAGGCGATGAACTCGGGCACCGTCCTGGCCGGAAGCGAAGGGTTCGTCACCAGGTAGAGCGGAATGCTCATGATCCCCGCGGCCGGCGCGATGTCGCGAAGGAAGTTGAAGGTGAGATTGTCGTACAAGGTCGTGTTG
This sequence comes from Reyranella sp., assembly GCA_022844015.1. Lineage (GTDB taxonomy): Bacteria > Pseudomonadota > Alphaproteobacteria > Reyranellales > Reyranellaceae > Reyranella. The sequence goes on from JALHMO010000005.1 coordinate 682, forward strand.
ATGGCGGCCGGCACGCTCACCAGAAGGAGCGTGTAGCCGTCGGCCGGCGCACTGACGACGATCTCGGTCGCGATGTTGGTGGCGGCTCCGGGCCGGTTCTCGACAATGAATTGCTGGCCGGTGCGTTCCGTCAGCCACTGCCCCATCAGGCGCGCAACGATGTCGTTGCCGCCGGCGGGGGCAAATCCAACGACCCAGCGGACCGGCCGTGAGGGATAGGCCTGCGCCGCCACGCCATGCGGCAACAGGGGCAACGCGGCGGCGCCGGCCGCGACTTCCAGGATTCGTCGGCGAGGAAGCGTCATGGCGTTCCCTTTGCTTGGCAGGTGCCCGGTGGACGACAACGCAACCCAACGCGCGACCGCGCGGCGCAATCCCGCCGGCAGGCGATCCAATCAAAGTGTTCGCTACACGACCGCGCGCGAGGCAACCATTGCGGTCGACGACGCGGCTACGGCACTCGCTCGACGCTTACACGCGAATAGTACGGCGTTGGCCAAAGCATGGGAAGGACGACGACGCTGGCGGCCGTCCCGCGCCTCTCTCTAGAAGAAGACGTAGGACCGGACGACGACGTTCTTGCGGCAGCGCGCGCTCGCGGGGGCGGTCGGGTCGATGCAGGCGGTGTGGAACGACCAGCGCGACACCGAGCCGTCATGGACGGAATCGTAACACTTCAGCATCGACACCTCCGTCGATGTCTGCCGCGGGAACCAGTACCACTCGTGGTCGGGGCGGTGCGTGAAGCGCGTGGTCTCGCCGACGCGATCGTCGTAGACCCGATAGTTGGTGATGTACGGCTGGTCGGCGAAGGACGGCCAGGCGCAGAGCACGAAGGGGAACTGCTCGACCGTCTCCATCGGCTTGGCGAGATTGATCGACACGAAGCGCCGTGACATCTTCCGGTCGGCCTCCTCCTCCGTGTAGTGCTGCGGGCGACCGAAGTTACGCAGGTTCTTCGTGAGCAGCTCGCGGCACCGCACGCGACCGCTGTTGTCGTTCAGGTCGTTGTGCACGAGGTTGACGTAGCGGGCGTTCACGCCCGGGTTCTTGTTGTCCTGGTCCTCCGTGCGGTCGCCCGTGTAGTCCTTGTCGAAGACGTCGTGGTTGTAGACCAGGGCATCGGTCGCGCCGGGGAAGAACTCGAGAAGGAGCTTCTCGATCTCCGGGTAGAAAACGCGTTCCACCTCGGCCGAATCGTAAAAGTTCCGGCACTTCGATTCCAGGTGCGCCAGCGAGACGCCGAGCCGATCCATGCTCTCGGGCGTGTCGGGCGAGAGACCCGGATGGTACTCGCCGATGCGCCGCGCATCGCGCATCACGTGCGGGAAGTAGAGATCGCGCCGCCGGTTCTGCTCCTCGTTCTTGCGCAGGATCTTCGCGATCTCGGCGCGCGCCGGATCGCGCCACAGGGCATTGGACGGGACGATCGAGTAAGTCGGGCGCTCGTAGACGGTATAGGCCAGCGGCAGCGCCAGGCCGCCTTCGGGCGCCGTCATGCCCGTCGCACGGATGTAGTCCAGGCACGCGTCGTAGTCGCGGAACGCGGGACCCCACCGGGTCTCGACCGGACGTCCCGGCGGCGCGCTGTCGATCATGTCGACGACGCGCTGGCCCTCGCCCTCGGCGATCTGGGCGAGTGCATCCTCCAACGCCTTGGTGGTTCCGGCATCGCCATGCCGGTCGAACGACATGTAGGACAGGCCGCCGTTCGCCGCGATCGGCGGCGGCTGCCCCTGCGTGAGCTGGAGCGGCGGCACATAGGCCGAGGAAGCCGTCTTCGTGCTTGCGGCAACGCTTCTTTCCGCGACGTCGAGCTGGCTCATCGCACACCTCCGGCTGGTTTCGACGTGACGGTGGCACACGGAGCCTGCGCTTTCCAGATCATGAATCTTGTCCGGGTCATTAATCCTGGTCATGCGAAGCGACGCTGCCGGCCAGGCAAATGCCAGGCCCTCCTCCTGATCCCTCGCGGCGAGCGACTTGCGCGGCACCCGACCCATCGTTCGGTCCCCGCTCTCTTCCCGATCCGCGTGGCACAGCCCAGTGGCCGCCGCGCCAGGGGCCTCCATGGTCAGCGATCCATGGCGCCCGGAACCGCCCGAGGCAGGCCGCGCCCCGACCCGGGCTACACCGCGGGTGCGTTCGCTTCCGGGGTGCTGGAGAGCGTCTGGCGTTGCAGCCCATCCGGCCGCTATCGTCATCGCTCGTATCAAACATCATCCTGGCCATCGAACAGCAGGATGGCCGATAGCAAGGGAGAACGGCATGAAGCTCGCGGGAAAAATCGCCCTGGTCACCGGCGGCTCGCGCGGGATCGGCCGCGCCACGGCGCTCGCCTTCGCTGCCGAGGGCGCCGACATCGCCTTTTGCCATCTGAACGACGGCGCCAAGGCCGATGAAACCGCGGGTGAAATCCGAGCCCTGGGCCGCCGCGCCCTGCACCGCTCGGTCGATGTCGCCGACATTGCGTCCGGCCGCGCCTTCGCGGCCCAGGCGGCGCGAGAGCTGGGGCCCATCGATATCCTGTTCAATAATGCAGGCATGAACGTCCGCAAGCCGTTCGAGGCCTACACCGAGGAGGAGTTCGACCGGATACTGGCCGTGCACCTGAAGGGCATGTTCTTCATGGCCCAGGCGGTCTACCCCGCGATGGTGGCGCGCGGCCAGGGTTGCATCATCAACGTCGCCTCCCAGCGGGGGCTGAAGGGCGCGGTGAACTCGGCGCCGTACTCGGCTGCCAAGGCGGCCATCATGGGGTTCACGCGCGCGCTGGCGTGGGAGGCGACGCCGAAGGGCGTTCGCGTCAACGCCATCGCGCCAGGCCCGGTCGTCACCGACCTGACCGCGACCATGACCCCCGAGGATCGCCAGGCCTTCATCGATGCCCTGCCGGTCGGCCGCTTCGGCCGACCGGAGGAGATCGCCGCCACTGCGCTGCTGCTGGCCGGTCCGGACGGCGGCTTCTATGTTGGCGCCACCCTTTCGCCCAACGGGGGAGACGTGATGCATTAGCGGCCGAAGTTCCCCTGATTGAAGGACATGGTGAACGTGCTCGGCGAGGCTCCCCGCCGCTGTCATGACGATGCGCGCTGAGGTGCTGTGCTTGTGCCGGCCGTCGCCGGCACCGTAGGTCCGCGTCCCGCCTGACTGGTTATGGCCCAGATTGATGAAGTAGCCTCTGGTAGCTACTTTATTGGCCATGCGCGCAGTGGGGCTCAAGACGCTCAAGAACAAGCTGAGCGAGTATGTGCGTCTCGCCGCAAGCGGCGAGACCGTGCTGGTGACCGACCGCGATCGCGTGGTCGCCGAAATCGTCGCGCCGCAGGCCGGGCGAAGTGCCTTTCTCGGGGACGCCATGCTGGCGGAGGCCGTGCGCCGGGGCTGGGTGACGCCACCGACGCTGGTCGCCGCTGGCGTGCCCCCACGCAAGCCTGTCATGAAGTTTCGCGATCTCATGACCGACCTGGATCAGGATCGCGACGACCGATGATCTACGTCGACAGCTCGGTAGCGCTTGCACATTTGCTGGCCGAGAATCGTTCTCCGTCAGACTTTTTCTGGCTGGGCAATCTGATTTCCAGCTGGCTTCTCGAGTATGAAGTCTTGACCCGCTTGCATGCCCGGAAGCTGGAGCGGTCGCATGGCGAGCTCGCCCGCGAGCTGATTGGCCGTATGGCCCTGGTTGAATTGGCCCCTGCCGTGCTTGCTCGCGCAGCCGAGCCCTTCGCGTTGGCGGTGCGGACGCTCCACGCCCTGCATCTCGCGTCGATCGAGTTCCTGCGCGCCAGCGGCCAGTCCATCGAGCTCGCGACCTACGATCAGCGCATGCTTGCCGCGGCCCGGACGCTCGCCATCAAGGAAGCAGCAATCTGATCGCGCCGACGGCGCCTGCGAAGTCATGCGACCACAATCCCGATCGCTTCCCGCAGCACACGCGGATCGAAGCGCGACGCGTGTTTGCCTACTTCACGTGACTTAGCGGGAGCACCATTCTCTCTCGTCGATCATGCTCTTGCGGGACCGCCAGCGTCCCGCCCGCTCAGGGTCATGGGCGAGCGGGACGCTGGCGGTCCGCAAGAGCCTGATCAGACCTCCGACCTGCCGTAAAACAGGGTGACGGCGTGCTGCGCCTCGGCGAAGAACAGCCAGCGCTCGACGAAGACGCCCGCCGTCCCCAGAGCCGCGGCGACGAAGGCGGCAGCGACGGCCGGCCAACCTGCAACGACGAAGGGTGCCAGCGAAAGCACGAAGGGCAGGCCGAAGCCCAGTCCGGTCGCGATCCTGCGCAGCCTGGCGGCATGCTTGCGGGCGATCTGGAAGCCCATCTCCTTCAGCAGATAGTTCTCCGACGTATGCGGTGCCTCGAAGAGCCGCACCGTGCCCAGGGAACCCAGTCCGGTCGCACTGCCGGCGGTGCTGGTGGCCGGGGCGCTGTCGATGAAGCGCCAGTAGGCAAGTTTCAGGAAGGCGGCGAGCACGATCGTCGCCGGCGCCAGCACGTAGAGTTCCGGCCGCGGGCCAAAGATCTGCAGCACCAGCATGAGCCAGAGGGTGCCGCTCATGAGGGCGAGCGCCAGGTAGTTCGGCACGACCCAACGGTTGTGCCAGCGCGGGACCGGCTTCAGCGACCGGTAGATCATCGCCGTGCAGAAGACCGTGGCAACGGCGCCGAGCGCCGACAGCAGGCCAGCCGCCTTCATGACGACACCGAGGAAAACCCAGCCGATGCCGAACAGCCCGGCCGGCAGGTAGGTCGCCACCGCGGCGACGCCCTCGCGCGACAGCCACGACGTGCGCCATTGCGAGAACGCCCGCCAGGCGCGCTGGCGCTGCCCGAGATGGAAGGCCGACGACACGAGGCCGCCCGTGATCGCGCCCAGCGCCAGGGCCAACGCCACCAGACCGAACATCCGGTCGGCAGGCAGCACGCCGAACGGGGCCAGCACACCGAGCAGGGCCAGGAGCCCGTAACCGGCGCCCGAGGCCGTGGTGAACAGGATCACCGACAGTGAGGGATGCACGGCGTCTTCCCGATTTCCATCTGGACTCTCTTCATTGCGACAGCAGCCGGTCGAGCCATCCCAACAGGCCACCGGCCTGGGCTGGAGTCGCAGGTGCCAATCGGGCCGGAGCCCCGGTGCAGCCGGCGCTCTGCTGGCGTGGACGCGGCGGCAAATACTTGTTGGTGGGCGCGTAGCCCATCTCCGCCATCAGGTCGAACCCTTCGCGCTCGGCGACCAGCTTCGATACGGCGGAGTCGGGATCGCCGAGGTCGCCGAAGTGGCGCGCCGAGGCCGGACAGGTGGCGACACAGGCCGGCACCCGGTCTTCGGGGTCGAAGGTCGTGTTGTAGATGCGATCGATGCAGAGCGTGCACTTCTTCATCACGCCGGCGTCCTCGTCGAACTCGCGGGCGCCATAGGGGCAGGCCCACGAGCAGAGCTTGCAGCCGATGCAAAGGTCCTCGTTGACCAGGACAATGCCGTCCTCGGCCCGCTTGTAGGAGGCACCCGTCGGGCACACCGTCACGCACGCCGGCTCGGCGCAATGCAGGCACGAGCGAGGGAAATGCACGGTGCGGCCGGCCGCGCCCTCGCCGACCTCGAACGTGTGCACGCGGTTGAACCACACACCGTCGGGATCGGCGCCATACGGCGCAAGATCCGTCAGCGGCGCGGCGACGCCGCCGGAGTTCCATTCCTTGCAGTTCACGGCGCAGGCGTGACAGCCGACGCAGATGTCGAGGTCGATGACCAGGCCGAGGCGCTTGGCGGACGGCTGAGCAGGCAGGCTGGTCACTTCGCATCTCCGGTGGCTTTGGCGTCTCCATGAACGGCCGCCCTGAAGCCCGCGCCATAGCGCAGCACGCCGGGACGCTCGGGCAGATGGGGCGGCACCGGCAGGGTCGCGAACTGGGGTTCGCTCACGCTGTCCCCTGCCGCAATCTTCTCGACCCTGACGCGCAGGTCGTACCAGGCGGCCTGGCCGGTGACCGGATCGCTGTTGCCGTAGCGATAGCCGTCGCCGCGCACGGGCAGCAGCTCGGAGATGACGTGGTTGAGCAGGAAGCCGCGCTGCGATTCGCCCGCCTTCGGCGCGAGGTTCCAGGCGCCGGAACGCTTGCCGATGGCATTCCACGTCCACACCGTGTTCGGGTTGACGCCGTCCATCAGCTTGGCCTGGACCTTGATGCGCCCGTGATGGCTGGTGACCGCGACCCAGTCGTCGTCGGCGATGCCGAGCCTCGCCGCCGTCGCGCGATGGATGTGAAGGCGGTTCTCGCCGTGGATCTGACGCAACCAGGCGTTCTGCGAGCCCCACGAATGATACATCGCCATCGGCCGCTGCGTGATGGCGTGCAGCGGAAAGGCATCGCGCGCGACAGCGGCCTCCTCGAACGGCATGTACCAGAGCGGCAAGGGATCGAAGTAGGTCCTGACCCGTTCGCGATGCTGATCGGGCGGCTGCACGTCGCCGTGGCCCTCCGCGGCCAGCCGGAACTTCTGCAGGACCTCGCTGTAGAGCTGCAGGACGATGGGCTCGGCCTTGTCGATCAGGCCCATGCCGACCGCCCAGTCGAGATAGGCCCGATTGACATGCTTGAAGTAGCGGGCTTCAGCCGGGATCTCGTGGCGCCAGAAGCACCCGTTGGCGACATAGGCGTCGAGCTGCCCCTCGTTGACGGCGCCGACACCCTGCTTGTCGCCTGCCGCGCCGCGCCAGCCCGCCAGCATGCCGACACCGGGCTTGCGCTCGTGATGGACGAGGTAGTCGGGAAAGCCGCCGGGATAGCGCGGGCTGCCGTCCTCCTTCACCAGGCCAGGCAGGCCCAGGCGCGTTCCCAGGTCGATCAGCACCTCCTGGAAAGGACGCACGTCGCGATCGGGCGCGACCACGGGCTGTCGAATCGAGTCGGCAACGCCGTCGGCGTCGCAGATCGGACGGTCGAGCAGCGAGATGCAGTCCCAGCGCTCGAGATAGGTCGTGTCGGGCAGCACGAGGTCGGCGTAGGCCACCATCTCGCTGGCATAGGCGTCGGAATAGATGATGTGCGGGATCCTGTAGTCGCCGGTCGCGGGATCCTTGTCGGTCAGCATGTCGATGGTGCCCGTCGTGTTCATCGACGAGTTCCAGCTCATGTTCGCCATGAACAGGAAGAGCGTGTCGATCTTGTGCGGATCGCCCGCCCAGGCATTGTGGATGACCTGGTGCATCATGCCGTGGGCAGCCAGCGGCGCCTCCCACGAGTACGCCTTGTCGAGCCGCCGCGGCGTGCCGTCGGCCTCGACCAGGAGATCCAGCGGCGACGTCGGGAAGCCGAGCGGCGGCCCGGGCATTGGCTTGCCGGCCTGCACCTGGGCCGGGCTGCCGGTCGGCTTGATGGCGGGCGGCGTGGGCCGCGGGAACGGCGGCTTGTAGCGGAAGCTGCCCGGCGAATCGACGGCGCCCAGCAGCATCTGCAGGACGTGGATGGCGCGACAGGTGTGGAAGCCGTTGGAATGGGCCGAGATTCCGCGCATGGCATGCATCGAGACCGGCCGGCCGACCATCCTGTCGTGGCGACGACCGGTCCAGTCCGTCCACGGCTGGTCGATCACGACGGTCTGCTCGAAGGCGGCATGCGCCAGCTCGGCGGCGATCCGGCGAATGACATCGGCGCCGATGCCGGTCTCGGCCGCGACGGCGTCGGCGGAGTATTGCGGCTCGAGGCAGCGCTTGGCGACGACGTGGAAGGCCGGCACGGCACGCCGCCCGTCGGCCAACGTTACCTTTCCGGCGAGCTGCGGCCTGGCATCGACCTGGTGGGCGCTGGCGACGACCTGGGTCACGCTGTCGAACACCAGCGGCTGGCCCGCCGCGTCGCGCGCAAAGAGCCCGTGGTCGGCGGCGCCCTCGTCCTGGATCACGAGCCAGGGCGCGTTGGTGTATCGACAGAGATATTCCTCGTCGATCTTGCCGGCGCGCAGCAGTTCCTGGATCAGCGCCAGGACGAGCAGGCCGTCGGTGCCGGGCCGTATGCCGATCCATTCGTCGGCGATCGCCGAGTAACCGGTGCGGACCGGGTTGACCGAGACGAACTTGGCGGCGCCGCGGCTCTTGAGCTTGCCGAGGCCGATCTTGATCGGATTGGAATCGTGATCCTCGGCGACGCCGAACATCAGGAAGTAGCGGGTGTGCTCCCAGTCGGGCTCGCCGAACTCCCAGAACGACCCGCCGATGGTGTAGAGCCCGGCGGCGGCCATGTTGACCGAGCAGAAGCCGCCATGAGCGGCATGATTGGGCGTCCCGAACTGGCTCGCCCACCAGCCAGTCAAGGCCTGGCTCTGGTCACGGCCGGTGAAGAAGGCGAGCTTGCGCGGGTCGCTGCGCCGGATGGCGCCCAGCCAATCGGTGGCGATCGCCATCGCCTCGTCCCACTCGATCTCCTGGTACTCGCCGCTGCCGCGCGGCCCGACCCGGCGCAGGGGCTTGCGCAGTCGCGCCGGCGAGTAGTGGGTCATGATCCCGGCGGAACCCTTGGCGCAGAGCACCCCCTTGTTCACCGGATGGTCTCGATTGCCCTCGATGTAGCGGATACGGCCGTCCTTCAGGTGAACCTTGATGCCGCATCGGCAGGCGCACATGTAGCAGGTCGTGCGCGTGATCCGGTCAGCGCTCGATGTGTCGAGCCTGAGGGTCGCGTCCTGGCGATCATTGTTCCCGTTCCCCGCGTCCGGCATCCTGTTCCTCCCGGGGAAAGGCTAGTCTTCCACCTTGGTTCCAGAAAGAAAATTTTTCCACGCCATTTCGCGAAGGCGACAAGACCTTGCGTTCCCTCTCGGCCTCTGCTCTGCTGAAACTGCGTAGGTCCCTACATCTGCGCATGTCACATGCAAGCTGCAAGTCGTGTAGCGCGACGGCGTGGCGCGTCGCTGCCGACCGGCACGCAGGCGATGGCGACGCCGAGTGTCCGGTTCACTCTGTGGCGACGAGGCATCTGCTGTCGTTTTGCGCCCTTGTAGCACCTGCCCGGTCGCCGACAGTCCAAGCGCTGTCGTCGCCGAACCACACTGACGGAGGATGATGCCGTGATCGTCAAGCAGATCTGGACCGCCAACGCCTACCGCAACTTCAACTATCTCATCGCCTGCGGCGAGACTGGCGAGGCCCTGGCCATCGATCCCCTGGATCACGAGAAGTGCCTGAAGGCCGCCAAGGACGAGGGATGGACGATCACCCAGATCCTGAACACGCACGAGCATGGCGACCATACCGGCGGCAACGAGGCGCTGGCCCGCAAGACCGGCGCAAAAATCCTGGCGCACAAGAATGCCAAGGACAAGATCGCCGACATGGCCCGAGGCCTGAGCGCGGGCGACGTCGTCAAGGTGGGCAAGACTGTCGAGCTCGAGGCGCTGGACACGCCGGGCCACACCATGTGCCACATCTGCCTGCGCTCGCATACCGACCAGCCCGCCCTGTTCTGCGGCGATACGCTGTTCAATGCCGGCGCCGGGAACTGCCACAACGGCGGCCATCCGAACGAGCTGTACAAGACGTTCGACGCGCAGCTCGCGAAGCTGCCGAGCTCGACACTGATCTATCCGGGACACGACTACATCGAGAACAACCTGCGCTTCACCCTCGATCGCGAGCCCGACAATGCGAGCGCCCGCAAGATGCTCGACAAGCTCGCGGGACAGGACCCGAACAACGCATACGTATCCACGCTCGAGGTCGAACAGGACATCAACACCTTCTTTCGACTCGACAGCCCGACGGTGATCGCGAGGCTGCGCGAGTCCTTTCCCGAGCTGCCCGAGAAGCCCGACCAGCGCACGGTGTTCCTGAAGCTCCGCGAGCTGCGCAACTCGTGGTAATCGCTGCGTCACATCTCATGTCTCTCCCTGGCGGGCGGGGCATTCGTACTGGCCAAAAGAGCCCGTCATCCCGACCCAAGCCGAGCGCAGCGAGGCGTAGTGAAGGGACCCTTCTTCCTTGCAGCATCGACAAGAAAGGTCCCTCGACTGCGCCGCCAATGGCGCTGTAAACAGCGCCTGACCGGGCGGCTCCGCTCGGGATGACGGCGATTTTTGACGTGTGAATGCTCTGCCCTGGCAGGCAGAGGAGCATGAAGTTCGCTCGCGAGGCATCGATGGCTCGAACTGGGTGATTCAGGAACAGCCGACTCGCGCCAAGTCGAACCCGTAGACGCGCGCGGTGTTGCCGCTGGCGATCTTGGCCTGCTCGTCGGCCGGCACCCCGGCGAGGATCTCGGCCAGGATCCTTTGCGATTCGGGGAACGTCGATTCGCTGTGCGGGTAATCCGAGCCCCACATCATGTTGTCGACGCCGATCAGGTCGCGCAGGCGAACGCCCACGGCATCCTCCTGGAAACTCAGCACGACATTACGGTGAAAAAAGTCGCTCGGGATCATGCCGTCCTTGAACCGGTAGATCGCCTCGCCGTGGCGCTCGCGATACGTATAATCCATTGAGGAAAGCACGTGCGGCACCCACGCCAGCTCGAACTCGACGATGGCCAGCGTGAGGCGCGGATGGCGCTCGAAGACGCCGGAGAAGATCATGTCGCACATCGACAGCGCCGGATAGAACGCCTTCGTCGAGCGGCTGCTGGCGTCGCGCAGCGTCTTCTCGCCGGCGCCGCGAATCTTGCCCTGCCGACGCGTCGCCGTGTGCAGGCTGATCGGCTGGCCGAGCGCCGCCGCGGCAGCCCAGAACGGCTCGTACTCGGGCTGGTCGTAGCGCCGGTGCTCGAACGGATACTCGGTGATCATGGCGCCGGCTAAGCCGAGGCGGGCGGCGCGCTCCAGCTCCCCGACGGCATCCTGCACATCGTCGAGGTTGATCATCGCGATGCCCTTCAGCCGCGCGGGATCGGTCGTGCAGAACTCAGCCAGCCAGTCATTGTAGGCGCGAAAGATGGCGGACATCAGCTGCGAGTCCGCCAGCCTGAAATAGAACAGCCCCTGCGAGGGGTAGAGGACCTCGCCGGCCACCCCGTCGAGCGCCATGTCCTGGAGGTGCTGCCGGGGATCGTAGCCGCCGCGCAGCACGTCCTCGAAGCGCCCGTCGGCGGAGATCGTCTCGGGCGCCTCGAACCGCGCGCCGGCGTTCGAGATGAGGCCGATCCCGGAGAGGATCTGATCGGCCTCCACCACGATCTGGTCGGCATCGTCGATCCGCTGGATGCGCGGCGCACGATCGCGGAACGACGCATCGATGCGCGTCTGCCACAGGTCAGGCGGCTCGAACACGTGCGAGTCGGACGAGAGAATCAAGGGCGGCACCGGCATCTCCTCTCTCCGTGGATCGGTCACAGCGCTACTCCGCCGCCCTGCGCAGCGGCTTGTCGCGCCTGAGCTCGGCGACACGCGCCTGGGTGTAGACGTCGCTCCAGTTGGTCATGGCCGCGTCGGTGACCTGGCGCGGATCGTAGTCGCGCGCCGGCAGCGCCATGCGCTTCCCGCCGAGGTACACGGCGTGGATCCGGCTCTTGTCGAGCAGCATCGATATGTCCTCGAGCGGCGAGCCGTCGAGCGCGATGAAGTCGGCGGCGCGGCCGGGCTCGAGGCAGCCGACCCGCTCGCCCTCGACGAGGAAGCCCGCGTTGGTGCGGGTCGCGGCGCACAACGCCTCGGCAGGCGTGAAGCCCAGGTCGTCGACGAAGATCTCAAGCTCGCGGGCATGCCATTCGCCGTAGGGTGTGACCGCAAAGCCCGAATCGGTGCCGGCCATCATCGGCACGCCGGCCTCGCGGGCCCTGGCGAGGCTGCGGCAGGCGCGCTCGTACTGGCGCTGCACATGGCCGACCCGGCCATTCACCGCGGCGCCCTCGTGCGACTGGGTGAACTCGATGATGTTGCGCTGGAAGGTGAGCGTGGGCGCGATCGCCGACCCGCCCTTCAGCACCGCGTCGATGCCTTCATCGTCGATATCGAAAGCGTGGAAGATCAGGTCGACGCCGGCGCGCGCGGCGTACAGGATGGCCTCGCGGCCGATCGCATGGACCACCGCCTTGCGGCCGAGCCTCTGGATCTCGCGCACCATGGCGACGGTCTCTTCCTCAGTGAAGGCGGCGATCAGCGACCCGTCGGGACGGCGCTGGATGCCGTCGAGCGCGATCTTCACGCAGTCGACGCCGTTCTTGGCCTGGACGCGGATCTCCTCGATCGCCTCGTCGCGGTTGGCGACCAGCCTGCCGATCGACGTCGACGGCGCGCCGATCCAGCTCGGATACCAGTCGGTCAGGCTCTGGCGTGCCGTGATGTAAGGTCCGGCAGCGGTGATGCGCGGCCCATCGAACAGGCCGGCACGGATGGCGTTGCGGATCGACAGGCTGACCTGGCCGGCATCGCCCGGCGAGCACAGCGCGGTGTAGCCGGCAGCCAGGAGCTTCTGGGCAAAGAACAGGCCACGCAGGGCGCGGAACTCGAGCGGTGTATAGAGGTCGATATCCTCCTCGCTCTTGGCGTTGCCATAGGCCAGATGGACGTGGATGTCGATGAGGCCCGGCATGACGAAGTGCCGGGAATGATCGAGCACGGGCTCGCCGGGCATCGCCCTGGGCGCCTGCTCCGTCGGGCCGACGAATTCGAGGACGCCGCGGTCGTCGAACACCAATGTCTGCCCGGGCCTCGCCTCCCGGTCGCCGGCGCCGAACAGCGTGCCGCAACGGACGTGAGTCTTCATGGTTGTCCCCTCGGGCTGCAGCGCGACTCTAGTCGCGCCGGCCGCCTCCGGATAGCCCTCAGCTTGCTTTGGCATTCATTGGATGTGTGAATTCAACAGAGCGAAGCTGGAGAGGAGAGCCAAAAGTTGGCGCCTATGAGTGGCGCGCTCCCGGCGACGGGTCTCCTCGGAGTCGCCAACCGCTTGCGTCTATCCGCCGGGCACGCCAACAATCCACTCATCATGACGATCAAACCGACACCGCAGCATTGGCCACCCCAACGTCGCTCGTTCAGCCGGATCTGCTTCCTGGGCGACGCCTTCACCGCCAGTGCGGGCGACGAGACGGCGCTCGGCTGGGTCGGCCGCCTGGCCGCTGGCGAATGGCAACGCGGCCACGACGTGACCGCCTATAATCTCGGCATCCGGGGCGATTCCACCCGCGGCCTGCTGAAGCGCTGGCGGGCGGAATGCGAGGCCAGGCTGCCGGCTGCCGCCAACGGCGGGCTGGTCTTCGCCTTCGGCGGCAATGACGCCAAGGAAGTGATCGGGCAAGGCATCGACGTGCCGCTGGCCGAGTCCGTCGACAATGCCCGCGCCCTGATGAGCGCGGCGGCAGCCTGGAAGCCGACGCTGTGGATCGGGCTGATCCCGATGAGCGAGATCAAGCCCTATCCGCAGCTCCTGGCGGGACCCCAGTTCCGCTTCTCCAACGCGCGCCAGGCCGAGTACAACGATGCCTATGCCCGACTCGCCGCCGATCTCGGCATCCCGTTCCTCGACCTGCATACGCCCCTGCAGGCCGATCCGGAGTGGGAACGCATGACCCAGGCCGGCGACGGCAGCAATCCGGCAGCGGAAGGCTATGCAAAGCTCGCGGGCATGATCGCGCAGTGGCCGGCCTGGCGGCACTGGTTCGACCAGGAGCCGTGACTCGTCACGGCCCTCGGTAGACCAGCATGTCGGTGCGCGACCAGGCGGCGCGCACGGCGCTGCCGATGGCGGGCGGCCTCCCCGCCGTAGCGGACAGCGTGCACAGGAGGCGCCGATCGCCGGCGTCGACATGGATCTCGAGCCTGTCGCCGGCAAACACGACATCGACGACGCGGCCTTCCACGCCGATCTCGCCGTCGCGAGCCTCTCCCGGCGCGCGCAGCTGGACGTGCTCGGGTCGCACCATCGCCACGCCGTCCGAGAGCCCGTCGAGGCGGTTGATGCGCCCGATGAATTCCGCGACGAACGGCGTCGCCGGCCGGCGATAGACGGTTTCCGGCCCGGCGATCTGAACGATCCGGCCCTGGTCCATGACGGCGACCCTGTCGGCGACGGCCATGGCCTCGTCCTGGTCGTGGGTGACGAACAGAGTGGTGATCCCGAGCCGACGCTGCAACTCGCGCAGCTCGGTGCGCATCGCCAGCCTCAGCTTGGCGTCGAGGGCCGACAGGGGCTCGTCGAGCAGCAGCACGGGCGGCGCGGTGACGAGCGCCCGCGCCAGCGCGACGCGCTGCTGCTGGCCTCCCGAGAGCTCGGCCGGCCGGCGGCCGTCGAAGCCCTCCATGCGCACCATCTGAAGCGCGCGGGCGACGCGCTCGCCGGCCTCGCCCCGCGCAGTGCCCTGCATCCTGAGGCCGAAGCCGACATTGGCCGCGACGCTCATGTGCGGGAACAGCGCGTAGCTCTGGAACACCATGCCGAGCGAACGCCGCCACGGCGGCAGGCCGGCCATGTCGCGTCCGTCGATGCGCAGGGCGCCCGCATCGACCGCAACGAGGCCGGCGATGCAGCGCAGGAGCGTGGTCTTGCCGCATCCCGAAGGCCCGAGCAGCGCCACGAACGAGCCGGCCTCGACGTCGAGGTCGACATTGTCGACGGCGATGTGGGAGCCGTAGCGCTTCACCAGGCTGCGGACCTCGAGGTGGCCGCGGCTCACGGACGCCGCCGCGACAGCATCAGCCGGTCGAGCCCGAAGCCGAGCTCGAGCGCCACCAGGACGGCCACCACGAGCACGATCTTGATCAGCGAGATGGCCGCGATCGCCGGATCGTAGTTGTTGGCGACGTGGTTCAGGATGGCGACTGGCAGAGTCATCGTCGACACCGTCGACATCAGGAGCGCCACGGCGACCTCGTCGAACGAGACCAGGAAGGCGAACAGCGCGCCGGCAACGATGCCCGGCCGCAGGATCGGCAGGGTGACATGCAGGAAGCTGCGCCATGGATCGGCGCCGAGGACGAACGCGGCCTCCTCGAGAGCCGGATCGGCGCCGCGGGCAACCGCCAGGACGGTGCGCAGCATGTAGGGCAGGACGATCACGGTGTGGCCGACCAGCAGGCCGATGAAGCCTGCGCCCATTCCCAGCCGGCTGAAATAGAACAGCAGCGCGATCGACAGGATCAGCGCCGGCAGGCTGAGCGGCGAGAGCAGGAAAGCCTCGATCTCGGCGGCCCCCCGGAAGCCGCCGCGCGCCAGGGCGAGTGCCGCCGGCACGGCCAGGAAGGCCGCCGAGACGGCCGCGGCCAGCCCGAGCAGCACGCTGTTGGCGAGCGGCCGCATGAACGCCGGATCGGCGAGGACCTTGATGATCCAGCGCAGCGAGAAGCCGGGCGTCGGGAAGCTCACGAACGATGCGGAGGTGAAGGCGACGACGCAGACCACCATCAGCGGCGTCAGGATGAAGAGCCCGGCCAGGACGACATAGGCACCGCGAATCACGATCGCATGCTCCTGACCAGCCTGCCCTGCAGCCAGAAGACCGCCACCACCGTCGCCAGCAGCACCATGCCGAGCGCGGCGGCAAAGGCCTGGTCCCCGGCGACCGTGAGCTGCTGGTAGATCAGCAGCGGCAGCACCATGGTGCTGTTGCCGCCCATCATCATCACGGTGACGAAGCTGCCCATGCACAGGGCGAAGACCAGGATCGAGCCGGTCACTGCGCCATGCAGGCTGAGCGGCACGACGACATGCACGAAGGTCCGGAGGGGCCGCGCGCCCAGCGTCGCCGCCGCTTCCTCGAGAGCCGGATCGAGCGCTTCCAGGGTCGCGGCGATCGACAGGACCATGAAAGGCATCAGGACGTGCACCAGGGCGATGACGATGGCCGTCCAGCTGTTGAGCATGTCGATGGCCGGCAATCCCACTGCCGCCAGCACGGCGTTGATCAGGCCGCTGCGCCCGAACACCACCATCCAGCCGAAGCTGCGCACGACCACGTTGACCAGGAGCGGCGCGACCAGCAGCAGCAGCAGCGCCGCCTTCCGCCAGCCGCGCGCCCGCGCCAGGATCAGCGCGTAGGGATAGCCGATCGCCAGGCTGATCAGGGTCACGACCGCCGACAGCGCCAGCGTGCTCGCGATCACCTCGAGATAGTAGGAATCGCCGAAGATCTTGCCATAGAGGCCGAGACCGGCCCGCAGACTCTCTCCCAGGCCGACGGCGATCGGCGCCAGGAAGCCGAACAGCAGGAAGAGGATCGCCGGGGCGAGCAGCAGCGCGACGGTCGACCGCCGCATCGCGTCAGCGGATCTCCCTGTTCCAGCGATCGAGCCAGCCCGGCACCTTCTGGATGATCACCTGGAAATCGGGCTGACGGACCCTCTCGAGCGGCGTGAGCTGTGCCTTGAGCGCCGGCGGATAGACGACGGTCGAGTTGACGATCGGGTACTTGACCATCTGCGCATGGCCGAGCTGCGCCTTGGGCGACAGAACGCAATCGACATACTGCCAGGCCAGGTCGGGCGCGCCCTTGGGCTTGGCAAGCATGGCCGCCGACTGGAACGCCCCGGGCTCGGGGATGTAGGCCTTGGCCCACTTGTTCTCCTCGGCAAAGGCGTAGGCGCGGCCGTCCCAGTAGACCAGGATGTCGATCTCCTTGGCGGCGAACATGTTCAGCGCCTCGACCGGCGAGACCCAGTACTTGGCGATGTTGGGCAGCATCGCCTTGTACTTCTGGAAGACCATGTCCTCATTGCCGTCGTAGAGCGTCGTCAGGAACCAGGTGAACATCGGCCCCCACGGCATGGTGAGCGACGGGAACGACACGCGCTTGCCGTACTTTCCGGCGGCGACCTCGTCGATCAGGGTCTTCCAATCCTTGGGCGGGTTCGGCACCTTCTCGCCATTCACCATGACGATCATGGCGCCGAAATTCTGGATGGTCGCGAAGTCGTTCCACTGCTTGCGGAAGACCTCCGGCACGTCCTTGATGTTGGGCACCTTCTCGACCGTGATCTTCTCGAGCAGGCCCTCCTGGCCGGCGCGTATGGCGTCGGTCTCGGACAGCACGACGACGTCGAGCGGCGGCTTGCCCGGGCTGGCCCGCAGCTTCTGCATGATCTCGTTCGAGGCCGAGAGCAGGATCTCCGCCTCCTTGCCCGTGCGCTCCTTGAAGCAGGCGGCGAAGTTCGCCTTGGCAGATTCGAGCCAGACACCGCCCGAGGAGGTCACGACGATCTTGTCCTGGGCGACAGCGGCAGCGAATGGCGCACTAGCGATCAGGGCGGCCAAGCACAGCAAGCGGTTCAACGCCATTGGAATACTTCCCCTCTTCCCCATCTCGTTCGATCGTCGCAACCGTCACCGCCTCCGTCAAGCGACAGCCATGCTCCGCAAGGACTGGGGAAACCGCGTGCCAGCAACGCTGCGCTCCGGGGCACGCGCCAGCTCTGGCAGAGCATTCGACGCAGGTCTCGGCGAAAGCTATCGTGACCTTCCAGGCTGGACACATGACTGCACGAAGAGAAAGCACGCTTCCGGGGACCCGGCTTGCCGCAAGCCCGAAGCGACCGGTCGAGGAACCGGGCAGGGTCGCAGGCGAATGCCTGTGCGGTGCCGTCCATGTCGAGATCGACTTCCCGGCCCGCTGGGCCTGGCACGACCATTCCGCGGCGAGCCGGCGCGCTCATGGCGCCGCCTACGCGACCTATGTCGGCAGCTGGCGCAAGCGCTTCCGGGTGACCAAGGGCGTCGCCAAGATCGTGCGCTACGACGACAAGGCCACCGGCACGACACGCAGCTTCTGCGGGCGGTGCGGCACGCCGCTGTTCTACGAGCGCACCCGCTCGCCCCACATGGTGAACGTCCCGCGAGCGATCCTGCAGGGCCGAACCGGCCGGCATCCTCTCTACCATGTCGGCATCGCGGAGTTGCAGGACTGGACCTACACCGGCGGGAAGCTCGGGCCGCTCAAGGGATTTCCCGGCGTCGTCTGGGAGCGTCCCAGAAGAAAGCAGCGGCCTCGCGACGACGGCATGTTCTGACATAGGGTGCCAGCATGATCGAAGCGATTAGCGCAATCACCCTCGGTACGCACGACATGCGGCGGGCCGTCGGGTTCTACCTTTCTCTCGGATTCGAGCTCGTCTACGGCGGCGAAGCGGCCCCCTTCACCAGCCTCCGCGCCGGCCCGGGCTATCTCAACCTGATCGCCCAGCCCGCGGACAAGACCTGGTCGTGGTGGGGACGCATCATCTTCCATGTCGCCGACGTCGACGCGCTGTACGAACGCGCGCTGGCGGCCGGCTGGAAGCCCTCGACGACACCGCGCGACGCCGAGTGGGGCGAGCGGTTCTTTCATCTGACCGATCCCGACGGCCACGAGCTCAGCTTCGCGCGGCCCCTGCGATCGCCGAGATAGGGCGCGCGGCCAACTCAGATCTCGGCGTAGATCTCCAGGACGTTGCCGTCGGGATCGCGAAAGAAGATCGTGCGGTGGCCCCAGGGATGGTCGGTCAGCGGAGAGACGAGCGCGACTCCCTTCGCCTCGAGAGCTGCGGCGCACTCGGCCACCGCCTGCGGCGGCACGCGGAACGCGAGCTGAAGGGACAGCGTGCCTCTGGCAGGCGGCGGATCGTCGAAGCGACCGCCATGGACGGTGAGCGCGAGAGTCGTCGCTCCGACCCGATACTCGACCCAGCGCTCGCTCAGGACGCGCAACAGCGGGAACTCCATGACCTGCTCGTAGAAGTGCCGCATCGCCTCGAGGTCACGGGCGAAGACGACGGTGTAGTCGATCTGGCGGATCTGGCTCAGCGCCTGCATCGGTCGGGTTCCTGCATCTGGGGGCGCAACCCTACCGCCGTGTTGCGCCGGTGAAAGGGCCATGCCATGTGCGATAGCCCTTCGTGAAAGTGGGGGACGTCATAGCGGATTCCCAGCGCGCGACGGTAACCGAATCTCGGATACAAAGGTTACAGTCCCGAGACCGGCGGCCGTTGGACCCGCGACCGCCGCTGACCTAGACTGCGCACGGCCTTCTGTTCGGGAGTATTTCGATGCCGCGATCCACGTGGAAGGGCTACCTCAAGCTGTCGCTCGTCTCCTGTGCAGTGGCGCTCTACACCGCTACCTCGACGTCGGAGCGCGTGTCGTTCAACACCTTGAACCGCAAGACGGGCAACCGCCTGAAGCAGAACCTCGTCGATTCGGTGAGCGGCGAGCCGGTCGACACGGCCGACCGCGTCAAGGGCTACCAGGTCAGCAAGGGACAGTATGTCCTCGTCGAGGATTCCGACCTCGAGGGCCTGAAGATCGACAGCACCAAGACCATCGAGATCGAGACGTTCGTCCCGCAGGCCGAGGTCGACCAGATCTATCTCGACAGCCCCTACTATCTCGCGCCCGACGACAAGGTCGCCGAGGAGGCTTTCGCCGTCATTCGCGACGCCATGATGCGCAAGGAGATGGTCGGCATCGGCCGCGTCGTGCTGAACCGGCGCGAGCGCATGCTCATGCTCGAGCCGCGCGGCAAGGGCATGCTGGCGACGACGCTGCGCTATCCCTACGAGGTCAGGCAGGACGGCGAGTACTTCGCCGACATCACCGACGTGAAGCTGCCCGCCGAGATGCTCGACATCGCCCAGGAGATCATCGGCCGCAAGTCGGGACACTTCGAGCCCGACAAGTTCACCGATCGCTACGAGGAAGCCGTCGTCGGCATGCTGCGCGCCAAGCAGGCCGGCCAAGCCTTCGCCATGCCCGAAGCCGAGGCACCGGCCAACGTCGTCAACATCATGGACGCGCTGAAGCGCAGCCTGGAGGCGGAAGGAGCGGATGCCGGTGCGATCCGCCGGCCGCGCGCCCCGAGCAAGAAGGCGGCCGAGGCACCGGCCGCAGCTGCCCAGCCGGCGCGCAAGCCGAAAGCGCGCAAGGCCGCCCGCTGACGGCGGGAGGCCGGCTTGCCTCTCGCCGGACAGACACTTCACCTCGTTGGCCGCATCCACGGCCTGACGCGGCGACGCCTCGAGCAGCTGGTGCTGAGCCGCGGCGGCAAGCTCGCGCCCCGGCCCTCCAATCGCGTGACGATCGTCGCTTTCGGCCATTCGTCGGTCGCCCAGGCGCTCGATGACGGCCGGGTGAAGCTGCCGCCGGGATTGCCGCCGGCCGCAGCGTTGATCAGCGAGAATGTGCTGCGCCGCCATCTTGGATTGCTCGAGCCCCCGCCGGAGGTCGAGCGCGGCATGGCGCGCGCGGAGATCGAGCGGCTGGCCGGCCTCTCCCCCAATCTGCTCTCGTGCCTGGTGCTGTTCGACGTGCTGGAGCCGGTCGACGAACGCTTCGCTTACCGCGACCTCGTGGCGGCGCGCGAGACCGCGCGCCTCCTGAAGCGCGGCGTCGCCCTGGGCGACGTGCTCGTCGCTTCGGTCGCGCTCCGCCGGCGCGGCAGCCATCTGGCCGAGGCGCGGCTTACCGAAGGTCCGGCGGGCGAGCTGGTGCGCGAGATCGGCGGCCAGCTCGCCGATCTCAGCGGCCAGCTCACCATGCGCCTGGAGCAGACGGCGCGCAGCCTCGACGACCTGCTGGTCGAGGCTGAGGAGGCCGCGGAGCGCGGCGATCTCGCCGCCGCCGAAAGCCTCTATGCGACGGCGATGCGCGCCGATGCCGCCGATCCGGTGCTGCCCTTCAACCTCGGCAACGTGTTCCAGTCGCAGGGCCGCACACCCGAGGCGAAGATCGCCTGGCAAATTGCGGTGGCCCGCGACCCCGCGTTCGCCGAGGCCTGGTACAATCTCGCTCTGACGGCGGAGGACGAGAAGCAGAGCGATCTCGCCGTGGCCGAGTACCGCCGGGCCGTGCAGGCCCAGCCCGACTACGCCGACGCATACTTCAACCTGGCGCTGCTGCTCACCAGGCTCGACCGCTGCGCCGAGGCGCTGGCGACCTGGGAGCGCTTTCTCGAGCTCGAGCCCTCCTCGCGACACGCCGGCACCGCGCAGAAGGCGATCGCCCTCTGCCGCATGCGCCTGCAGCAGGAGCGTGCCCAGACGGGGTGACTCAAAGCCCCTTCGCCCACGCCACCAGCACGTCGAGCATCTCGCGCAGGACGTCGGCATCCTTGCGGCCGGTGCGGGCCGGCACATGGAACGAATGGTCGGCCTCCTCGACGAGGTGCAGCGTGGCGCGCGCGCCCAGCGCGGCCACCACCGGGCGCAGCATCGCAAGGTCGGCCAGCGCATCGCGCGTGCCTTGCAGGAACAGCATCGGAACCTGCACTTCGGCGAGATGCGTGGCCCGCGCGTCGGACGGACGCTTGGCCGGATGCAGCGGGAAACCGAGGAAAGCCAGGCCGCGGACGCCGGCGAGCGGCTGGGTCGCCTGGGCCTGCGAGGTCATGCGGCCGCCGAACGACTTGCCGCCGGCGATGAGCGGCAGGCCGGGCGCCAGCCTGCCGGCTGCCGCCACGGCGGCGCGCACCGTGGCCTGCGCCAGCGCCGGCGGGTCGGGCCGCTTGCCGCCCTGCTCCATGTACGGGAACTGATAGCGCAGGGTGGCGATGCCGCGTTCGGCAAGCTCCGCCGCGACGCTCGCCATGAAGGCATGCGTCATGCCGGCACCGGCACCGTGCGCCAGCACGTAGCAAGCGCGGGACCGCTCGGGCACCTGCAGCAGGCCCGAGACGCGGCGGCCTGCGTCGACGTCGATGCCGACCTCGCGCGCGCTAGGCGGTGCCATCGGCCGGGCGGGCGAAACGCAAAGCGGAGCGGGCGCGTGCTTTCTCGGCCTCGACCTCGCGGTCGCGCGGCGCCGCCGTCGTCGTCAGCGAGCCGATCAGCTCGCGTGCGGCACGGGCTACCGCGTCCACGGCGCGGTCGAAAGCCTCCTCGTTGGCTTTGGACGGCCGGTTGAACCCGCTCAGCTTGCGCACGAACTGGAGTGAGGATGCTTGAATTTCCTCTTCGGTCGCGGGCGGCTCGAAGTTGTACAGGTTCTTGATGTTGCGGCACATGAGATACCTCCCGGTCAAGCTGGTCGGGGCAGGATGCTCGCATGATGCTGGCATGCCACCGCCGACCGCATCAAGCCTGCCGAGTTCGCCGATGCGTCCCCCGAAGAGGACACGGGCATCCGCATATGAAAGCCGGAAGGCGAACGCCTCGCGGAGTAGACGAGCCTCAATGCTTCGGATTGCGCTTGCGGATGTGGTCGAAGCCTTTCTTGATCGCAGCGAATCGCGCTTCGATGAACGGCTCGAACTCGGCGTCGGTGAAGATGTATGGCCAATCGTTCTCGATGCCTTCGCGGACGAGTTCGCCGACGTAGTCGGGATCGATGCCCTGGGAAACGCGGTCGCGAATCCTTTGGACCCGTTCCGCGATCGGGCCGGACGCCGGTACTGCGCCGACCGCCCCTTCGAAGCGCTCGGGTAGATTGCGTGCCGAGTCGATGATCTGAGTGCGGATGAAGCCTGGGCACAGCACCGATACGCCGATTCCACGCAGCGCGAGCTCGCCCCGCAAGCCCTCGGACAGCGCGACAACGCCGTACTTGGAAACGTTGTAGGGGGTGCTCCCCGATGAAATGAGGCCGGCGATCGAGGCCGTGGAGACGATGTGCCCTCCCTCGCCATGCTGCTCGATCAGCGGCCCGAGTATCTCGATCCCCCATATGACAGCCATGAGGTTTACGCCCAGCGTCCAATTCCATGCAGAATCAGTCCAGGCACCAAAGGGCCCGCCACCGCCCACGCCTGCGTTGTTGACGAGGATGTGCACCTTGCCATAGCGGCCAATCGTGGCTTCCGCTGCCGCCCTGAGCTCGCCCTTGAGCGAAACATCCGCCCGAACTCCTTCGACATCGACATTGGTGAGCCTCAGCTGCCCGAGGGCGGCGGACAGAGCCTTTTCCTCGATGTCGCAAAGCATCACCTTCATCCCCGCCTGGGCCAAGGCGGTGGCAATCCCCAATCCAATGCCCGAGGCGGCGCCCGTAACGAACGCGGTCTTCCCGGCCAGTTCCTTCATGCGCATGTTCCCCCGTGCATTCTCGTTCGATCCAACCTGGCCAAGCGAGCATTCGCTCCCGGCGGTGCGAGAGATCGATCAAACAGTCGCGCATTGTCACTGGCAATCGAACAGTGGCGGTGCGTCAATCCGCACGGGGTGGCATCCGCATCAAGCATCCCCTACCCTGCCGCCGTGGCCAAATCGCTGGACACCTACAGCGCCAAGCGCGACTTCTCGAAGACGCCTGAGCCGCCCGCACGCACCGGCAGCACGACCGCGGGCAACGCCTACGTCGTCCAGAAGCACGCCGCCCGGCGCCTGCACTACGATTTTCGCCTCGAGCTCGACGGCGTGATGAAGAGCTGGGCGGTGCCGGAAGGCCCGAGCCTGATCGCCGGCAAGAAGCGGCTCGCCGTGCATGTCGAGGATCATCCGCTGGAGTACGCGGGCTTCGAGGGCGTCATCCCGCCGGGCCAGTACGGCAGCGGCACGGTGATGATCTGGGATCGCGGCACGTGGATCCCCGATTTCGATCCCGCGTTCGGCTACCGCAAGGGCCATCTCAAGTTCCGGCTCGACGGCCAGAAGCTCAAGGGCCAATGGCATCTCGTGCGCATGGCGAAGAAGCCGCGCGAGAAGCAGGAGGCGTGGCTGCTCTTCAAGTCAGACGACGCGGCGGCGCGTCCCGCCGATGCCTTGGACATCCTCGACGACAAGCCGAACTCGGCCGCGACCGGTCGCACCCTGGAAGCGATCGCGCGTGACCAGGATCGCGTCTGGGCGTCGGGCCAGGGCGAGGTCACGGAGCCGGCTAAGAAGCGCCGGCGACGCAAGCCCGTCATCGATCCGGCGACGCTCGCCAAGGCGAAGGCCGGTGCGCTGCCCGGCTTCATCGAGCCGAGCCTGCCGTCGCCGACCGACAGGGCACCCTCGGGCCGCAGCTGGCTGCACGAGATCAAGCACGACGGCTATCGCCTGCAGGCGCATCTGGAGAACGGCCGCGTCAGGCTGTTCAGTCGCCAGGGGCTCGACTGGACCGAGCGCTTCCCGACCGTCGCGCGGCTGTTCGCCAACCTGCCGGCGAAGTTCGCCATCATCGACGGCGAGGTGGTGGTCCACACCGAAGCCGGTATCGCGAGCTTCGCGGCGCTGGTCGACGCGCTGAAGAATGGCAGCGGCGACATGGCGTTCTATGCCTTCGATCTGCTCTATCTCGACGGCTTCGATCTGCGCGACACGCCGCTTGGCGACCGCAAGGCGACGCTCGCGCGGCTGCTGGCCAAGGCCGACGACCCGACTCGCCTGCGCTACAGCGATCACATTGCGGGCGACGGCGATGCGGTGTTCCGGCACGCCTCCCGGCTGGGCCTCGAGGGCATCATCTCGAAGATGGAGGCCTCGCCTTACCGCTCGGGCCGGGTGAAGACGTGGCTCAAGGTGAAGTCGAGCGCGACCGACAGCTTCGTGATCGCAGGCTATGTCCCCTCGACCGTCGACAAGGCGGCTGTCTCGGCGCTGGTGCTCGGCGAGTACGCCGGCAACAAGCTTGTGCCGGCCGGCCACGTCGGGTCGGGCTTCACGGTGGCGATCGCACGCGAGCTGCGGCAGCGGCTCGAGCCGTTGCGCACCGTCACGCCGCCGCTCGAGGATGAGACGGCGGACGCCAAGGGCGCGCGCTGGGTCCAGCCCGTGCTGTCGGCAGAGGTCGAGTATCGCGGGCGCACCGGCGGCGGGCTGATCCGTCACGCCGTGTTTCGCGAGATCGTCGAGGGCAAGGCTCCGCCGCGTCAGGCCGAGGCGAGCGAGCGCGAGCCCCGAAGCAAGGACGAGGGCAAGAGCAAAGCCAAGGACAGGGGCAGGGCAAGCGACGACACGGCGCTGCCGGTACGGCTGACCAATCCGGGGCGCCTGCTGTGGCCAGAGCAGGGCATCACCAAGCAGGGCCTGGCCGAGTTCCATGCCGAGATCGCCGACTGGATCCTGCCGCACATCGTCGGCCGGCCGCTCAGCCTGCTGCGCTGTCCCGAAGGCATCGCCCAGCAATGCTTCTTCCAGAAGCACGCCTGGGCTGGCCTGGGCAGCGCGGTGCGCCAGGTCGCGGTGCCCAACGACGCGCAGCCGATGCTGGTCGTCGACGACCTCGCGGGCCTGCTCGCGCTAGTCCAGGCGAGCGTGCTCGAGATCCATCCCTGGGGCGCCCGGGCCGACCGGCCAGAGCTGCCCGACCGCGTGACCATCGACCTCGATCCCGACGATGCCGTGCCGTGGCAACGGGTGATCGAGGCGGCCCTCGAGGTCCGCCGGCGCCTCCGGGCGAGCGGGCTCGAGAGCTTCGTCAAGACGACCGGCGGCAAGGGCCTGCACGTGGTGTTCCCGCTGACCCCGAAGGCCGACTGGGACAGCATCAAGGCATTCGCCCAGTCGATCGCCGCGACCATGGCGGCCGACCAGCCGAAGCTCTACACCGACAACATGGCCAAGAGCGGCCGCCGCGGCCGCATCTATGTCGACTACCTGCGCAACACCATGGGCGCCACCGCCGTCGGCGCCTACTCGCCGCGCGCCCGCGACGGCGCGCCCGTCTCGGTTCCGCTCGACTGGGACGAGCTCGGCCCCGACATCCGCGCCAATCACTTCACTGTCCTCAACCTGCCCAACCGCCTCGCCTTTCTCGATCGCGATCCCTGGCACGGTTTCGCCGCGCTGAAGCAGACCCTGCCGGCCACAGCCACCAAGTCGCAGGAGCGCAATGCCGCCGCGCCGTCGAAGGCCGCTCTCGCCGCCTACTGGAAGCAGGTCGGCAAGAAGGCACTGGTCCATCTCGCCCGCCGACCGCTCGACCTCGTGCCCCACGCCCCGTTGGGCGCGCTGCCCAAGGCGGTGCAGCGGGTCGCGGTCGGCGACGGCCATCGCCTGTGGATCGACAGCATCGACGGCCTGCTCGCACTGGCCGCGATTGGCGCGATCGAGCTCCATCCATGGAACGTCACGATCGATGATCCCGACCATCCCGACCTGCTCGTGTTCGCGATCGCTGCCGACAAGGGCAATGACTGGCAGCGAACCGTGGCGACGGCGCTCAGCCTGCGCGCGCTGCTGCAGGCGGAAGGCCTGGAGAGCTGGCCCAAGCTCAGTGGCGGCCAAGAGCTGCACGTGATGGTGCCGATCGAGCCGGAGCTCAGCTGGCGGGAGGCCCTTCGCTACAGCAGGGAAATCGCCGGCCGGCTGGCCGATGCCGCAGTGGATTGCCGCTACAACGCGCGCGACGCCGCGGCCATCGGCGCCTTCTCGCCGCGCGCCCTGCCCGGCGTGCCGATCGCCGCTCCGCTTGACTGGGATCGACTGCAGAGCGGCGTCGATCCGGCCGGCTTCACGCTGCAGCACCCCCAGGTGGCACGAAAGAAAGCGTGACCCCCATCGGCCTGCAATCGGTCACCCCGCAGGGGTGGATTGAACGCTGCACTCACGCGACTATGGTAACGTCGCAACGGGCTCCACCTGGAGTAGGGCTACGGATGACGACGACCGTCTATTTCGCGACCAACCGCGGCGTGAACAATCCGCGGGAGGCGCCGAGCAGCTATACCCTCAACATGATCTCGCCAGCCGATGAGATGTCGTATGGAACGGCGTTCGTCGACAGCGCCGACTTCCCGGCCGACAACGTCGGTGTCATTCGATCCCTCCAGGACTTCCGGAAGGGCAACTTCTCCGACGCCGCAAGACGCGATATCGGATCTGGCGGCCGCAATATCCTCGTCTTCATCCATGGCTTCGCAAACTCGTTCGCGGATTCAATCACGCGCGCCGGCTTCAACCGCGAATGGCTGGCCAAGTCGGGCGTCGCCGGCGCCGATACGACGGTGATTGCCTTCTGCTGGCCGTCACGCGGCCACGTGATCGAGCCGCCGTTCCCCTCCTACGCCTATCGTTCCGATCAGAACTCTGCCGGCCGGTCCGGATCGCACCTCGTCCAGTTCCTCACCACCCTGAGCCCCATGCTGCAGTTTGCACGCAGCGAAGGCCTGCGCACCTTCCTGCTGGCCCACAGCATGGGGAACTGGGTGTTGCAGGCCGCCATGGAAGCGTGGTTCGCCCACGGCGGCGGAGGCCCAATCGAGCTGTTCGACGAAGCCCTGCTGGCGGCAGCGGATGAAGAGCACACGTCATTCGGCCGCGGCCCGACCGGTCGGCTCAGCAGCTTGAGCCGGTTGGCTCGTCGCATCTCGATCTACCACAGCACCGGCGACCAGGTCCTCGACCACCTCAGTGAAACGATAAACCTGTTCGTCGAGCGCCTGGGCCAGCGCGGGCCGGCGGGATACCCCAACGCCATTCGTTTCCCGCCCGCGACTTACCGCGTGGTCGATTGCAGCGGGTTCACCGACTACCAGCGCACCTTCCAGGCGACGCACCAGTACTACCGCCGTTCCGAAGGCGTGCGGGCCGATATCGCGAGAGTCATGGCGTAGCGCTACGGCTCGAAGCGCCGCTCTTTGTGAAAGGACTTGGCGGTGATACTCCGGGCGTCGTCGACGGCCACGCCAACGAACGCGCTCTCAAATGTGCCTGCTGGAACGACCAACCCCGGCGCACGCATTTCCGATCAGGCAGCGCCACACAAGTGGCGCTGCCTGATCGGAAGCCGCTCTAGCGTCCGTCTGGCCCGGGAATGCGGCGCATGGTACCCCACGCGCCTCGGACAAGGAGCAGGTCATGGGCGGCAAGATCTATGTCGGCGTCGGCGGCTGGACCTTCGAGCCATGGCGCGGGACGTTCTATCCCGAGGGCCTCGCCCACAAGCGCGAGCTCGAGCACGCCAGCCGCAAGCTCACCTCGATCGAGATCAATGGCACCTATTACTCGAGCTTCAAGCCCGCGAGCTGGGCCAAATGGCGTGACGAGACGCCCGAGGGCTTCGTCTTCGCCATGAAGGCATCGCGCTTCTGCACCAACCGCCGCGTTCTCGCCGAAGCGGGCGAATCGGTGCAGCGCTACGTGAGCCAGGGCCTGGTGGAGCTGCGCGACCGGCTCGGCCCGATCAACTGGCAGTTCATGGCCAGCAAGAAGTTCGACCCCGAGGATATCGACGCCTTCCTGAAGCTGCTGCCCCGCCAGGCCGGCAAGCTGCCTCTGCGCCACGCGCTGGAGGTGCGCCATCCGAGCTTCGGCGATCCGCGATTCTACGATCTTGCGCGCAAGCACAACGTCGCCATCATCCACGCCGAGGGCGACGACGATTTCCCGACCATCGACGAGCCGACCGCCGACTTCACCTATGCCCGCCTGATGGGCTCGCAGGACACGCCGAAGGCCGGCTTCAAGCCGGCCGCGCTCGACGCCTATGCCAAGCAGGCCAGGAAATGGGCCAAGCGCGGCGACGTGTTCCTCTATTTCATCTCCGGCGCGAAGGTGCGCAATCCCGCCGCGGCACAGGCACTGCTCGAGCGGCTGTGACGCCGCGCTGCCGAATCGCACCGGGACGGCGACACCTTCCCAGCGAAGCTGCTGCGGAGTGGACACATCCAAGCTGATACTTCCGTCTACATGGAGGTCGCTCTCCCAACCTCTCCCCCCGCTATGCGGGCGGAGAGGAACATGAGGCTTTGCATCCTCTCCGCCCGCGTAAGCGGGAGAAACATGAGTAACGCGCGGGCGCCCCTTGACTTCCCGGGCATAGCCTCCTAATTGTTAACTATATGGTTAACTTTCAAGCGGCCACACTCGATCGCACCTTCGCCGCCCTCTCCGATCCCACGCGGCGGGCGCTGCTCGCCCGCCTCGACGCGGAGGACGGCCTCACCGTCAGCGAACTGGCGCGGCCCTTCCCTGTGTCGCTGCCGGCGATCATGAAGCACCTCGACGTTTTGAGCGATGCCGGCCTGATCGCCCGCTCGAAGACGGGCCGCACCGTGACCTGCCGGCTCGAGGCTGCGCCCATGGAGCAGGCGATGAACTGGCTCGCCCACTATCAGCGCTACTGGACCGAGCAGCTCGACCGATTGGCCGCATTCCTGGAGGAAGAGTCATGCAATCCACCCCCGACCTCGCCCTCGCCAAGCCCGGTCTCACCCTCGAGCGCCGCTTCACGGCCTCGCCGGCGCAGCTCTTCCAGGCCTGGACGCAACCGGAAAAAATGATCCGCTGGTGGGGCGTCACCGGGTCCGGCAAGGCGCCCATCGCCGAGACCGACCTGAGAGTCGGCGGCCGCTTCCGCGTCCAGTTCTGGTCTCCGGACGGTGAGCATCACTCGGTGAGCGGCGTCTATCGCGAGGTGGTGCCGGAGCGCAGGCTGGTGTTCTCGTGGGCCTGGCAGAGCACGCCCGAGCGCGAATCGCAGGTCACGGTCGCCCTGGCGCCTCATCGCGACGGCACGCTCCTGACCCTGAAGCACGAGCAGTTCTTCAACGAGACGGCGCGCGACGATCACCGGCGCGGCTGGACGGCAGCCCTCGACAATCTCGAGAAGGCCCTGGCATGAGCCTCGACCCGTTCCGGACGCCGGTCGACATGAGCGATGCCGGCCAGCACGCGAGCCTGCTCGACGCCCTGCCCGGCGACGCCGGCCGGCTGGCCGAGATCATCCAGGGTATGCTGCTCCATCAGCATGTCGCGCCGGCCTATGGCGTGACGCTGACAGCGACGCAGAAGCTCGAGCCGCACATCCGTGGCGTCGAGCCGATGCTCGAGCGGATCGCGACGCGCGACGCCCGGCCATTGACGACCGCTCGCCCGGCGGCCGAGCGCCTCGTCGGCAACTGCCGGCATTTCAGCCTGCTGCACGTGGCGATGCTGCGCCGCCATGGCACGCCGGCACGCGCGCGCTGCGGCTTTGCCGCCTACTTCGAGAAGGGCCGGTTCGTCGATCATTGGGTGACCGAGCTGTGGAACGAGGCCGAGCGACGCTGGCAGCTGTTCGACGCGCAGCTCGACGCCCGTCAGCGCGCGCTGTTCCACATCGCCTTCGATCCGCACGACACCCCGCGTGACCAGTTCCTGGTCGCGGGCGAGGCCTGGCAGCTCTGCCGCACCGGCAAGGCCGATCCGCACGCCTTCGGCATCCTCGACATGCACGGACTGTGGTTCATCGCCGGCAATGTCATCCGCGACCTGGCGGCCCTCAACAAGCGCGAGATGCTGCCGTGGGATGTCTGGGGCGCGATGCGGCAGAGCGACGCCGAGCTCGACCGCGATTTCATCGACCGCATGGCGGCGCTGTCGCGCCAGCCCGACCGCGATCCTGCCGCCCTGCAGCGCGCCTGCCGGGACTCGCGCATCGCCGTTCCCGACACGGTGTTCAACGCCGTGCTCGGGCGCCCCGAGCCAATCCACTGAGGAAGGACCCGATCATGCATGAGCCCGCGATCGTTTCGCGCGAGGAATGGCTGGAAGCACGCCGCGCCCTTCTGGCCGAGGAGAAGGCCCATCTCAGGGCGCACGACGCTCTGGCAGAGCGCCGCCGCGCGCTGCCCTGGGTGCGGGTCGACAAGGCCTACGCGTTCGACGGGCCGAATGGCAGGGAGACGCTCGGCGACCTGTTCGCCGGCCGCAGCCAGCTGATCGTCAAGCACTTCATGCTGGGCCCGGGCTGGAAGGAAGGCTGCATCGGCTGCTCGTTCGGCGCCGACCAGCTCGACGGCGCGCTGATCCACCTGGTCAACCACGATGTCATGCTGGTCGCCGTGTCTCGCGCGCCCTACGCCGAGATCGAGCCCTTCCACAAGCGCATGGGCTGGCGCTTCAAGTGGGTTTCCTCGCATGGCAGCGACTTCAATTTCGACTTCCATGTCTCCTTCACCGAGGCCGACAAGGCGCGCGGCAAGGTCTTCTACAATTTCCAGGAGATCGACTATGCCGGCGAGGAGCTGCCGGGTTACAGCGTCTTCACCAAGAATGAATCCGGCCAGATATTCCATACCTATTCGGTGTTCTCCCGGGGCACCGAGGATGTCGGCACGGTCTACGGCTTCCTCGACGTGACGCCCCGGGGGCGCAACGAGCCACCCGGTACCAACCTTTCCCGCTGGGTCCGCCACCACGACAAATACGAGCAGGGTACCGGCATTTCCTGCTGTCACGGCCGATCGGGAGTGCTGTAATCTCCCGGCAACGGCAATGGTCGGAGGTGACAGATGCCCGCTCTTTCGCTCGATCACTACAACATCTACTGCAAGGACCTCGAGGCGACGGTTCGCTTCTACGAGCGCTACGTCGGCCTGCGGAACGGCGATCGGCCGCCGTTCAACTTTCCCGGCGCCTGGCTTTATGCCGGAGACAAGGCGATCCTCCATCTCCTGTCGGAGACGGGCCGCGACGAGCACGGCAGCGGCGCGATCGATCACATCGCCATCAACTGCGCCGACATCCGCGGCACGATCGACCAGATCAAGAAGGACAACGTGCCATTCGAGGTCAAGAAGGTGCCGGCTCGGCCCCTCCAGCAGATATTCGTGCACGACCCCGACGGCGTCATGATCGAGCTCAATTTCTGGCACGAGGCCGATGTGCCCGAGCTCAGCGACAACATGGACCCGGTGTCGCGCAGCGCATTGGCCGACAAGGCCAAAGTCCCGGCGTGATCCGGCGCTGCGTCTGGGCCGCGTTCACTCTTGCGGCGACGGCGCAGCAACGCCAGACGATCGACTTCGAGGACCGGCAGAAGGGACAGCCGGTCCGGGTCACGGTGGAAATCCACTGGCCCGCCGTCCACAGCGTCGTGCCGGCGATGGTGCTCGGTCACGGCAGTGGCGGTATCTGGGTGCCGCCTAGGGCCTCCAGGGTGGAGGCTGATCAGTCGACTGTCGGGGTGGCAGCCAGCCGGCGGAAATAGTCGGCCGGCAGCAGATCCTCGCCGGCCAACAGATGGGCGAGGTAGGCCCGGGTCGGCCTCAGGTCCTCCCCGGTCAGCAAGGCGACATAGGTGATCGCCTCGAGGATCTCGCCCGTGTCGAGGCGCGCGACGGCGACGCTCCGCCGTTCGTAGTGGCCGCCGGCCACCCCTTCGTAGCGATCGAGCACGACGAAGCCTGCCTCGGGGAGCCGGTTCAGCGTGCCAAACACGGAGCCGCCCTCGCTCACGACGATGTTGCCGGCGCCCGAGCCGGCCGGGTGGCGGGCGCGCTTGTTGAAGGCGAGTTGCCAGCCGTCGAGCCGGCCGGCGATGCGCTCTCCGGCAGGAATGCCTTCCGGCACCAGCCGCTCCTCGAACAGCCGTGCAGCGCTCATGTTCGAGCCATAGGCGAAGTACCAGCTCATGCCACCCGCCATACCCGGACTGGCTCGCCATAGCCGCGAATCGGCTGCGGCCCGAGGTCGGTCGCGCCGTCGGCGCCGGCGGTGTCGGCATGCACCGAGCCCGAGATCAGGAGTTGCGAGCCGGTTTCCTTGGTGAGCTGCTCGAGTCGGGCGGCGAGGTTCACCGTGTCGCCGATCACCGTGTACTCCTTGCGCTGCGGCGAGCCCACGGTGCCTGTCACCGCATCGCCGATGTGGATGCCGATGCCGATGCGCAACGGCTGTCCCGGGCGCGCCGCGTTCCAGGCGTCGACCGCCTTCAGCATGCCCCGCGCTGCTGCCAGGGCGCTGGCGGCGGCCCGCGGATCCTCGAGCGGCGCACCGAACAGGGCGAGAAAGCCGTCGCCCAGGAACTTGTTGATGATGCCGTGATGGCGGTCGACGATCTCGATCATGTCGGCGAAGAAATCGTTGAGCAGCGCCACCGTCTCGTCCGCCGGCCGCACCCGCGTCATGGCCGTGAACCCCCTGATGTCGAGGAACAGCACGCAGACGCGGCGCATCTCGCTCGGCGGGTCGGACTGCTGGGCCAGCAGCCGCTCGACCACGGCCGGCGAGACGTGCTGGCCGAACAGGTTGGTGACGCGATCATGCGCCGCCGACACCGCCACCGAAGCCTCGAATTGGCGGCGCAGGCTGCCTGCCACGATGCCGGCGATCACACCAGCCCCCAGCAGCACGATGCTGCGGCTGAGGTGATAGACCAGGGAGTGCTCGGGTACGTCGAAGAACAGCTCGAGCGGCATCAAGTGCCCCGCCAGCATGAACTGCTGGACCGCCGCAACCGCCCCTGTCCATACCGACAGCCAGAAATCGAGCCGTAGCGTCGACAGCAGGATGAACACGAAATAGAGCATGGGCGGCCAGAACCCGAGCACGGCTGCCGGTTCCATGTGGAGGCTGAGCTCGAAGATGACGACGCTCGGCAGGCTGGTCTCGATCAGGGCATTGGCAAAGCGGGCGATGCGCGGAAAATCGAGATCCCGGGCCATCCGCCAGCGCAGCACCATCAAGGCGATCCATTCATAGACGACGAACGGCCCGATGCCGGCCAAGGGGGTCCACGGCTCGACGGCCTTGCGAAACATGCGCTCGGCGAACTCGGGCGTGAGATTGAGCGCGCCCAGGGTCGCGGCCAGCAGAACCGTCAGCACGATGGCGAGGACCCGCATTCGCTGGACCTCGCTGCGCAGGATCTCGCGGCGCAGCGCCGTTGCGAAGTTGTCGGTCGTCCCGTCCGCCATCGCCGGCAACCTAGCCATCCGAAATCGGCTTCACAACGCCGAGTGGTCGGCGACTGGCAGGGATGCTAGGAACGCCCCATGGCGATGAAGGAGATTGCGCGCGACGTGGTGGGCAGGGCCGCCAACCTGGCGCTGCGCATGCCAATCTCCTGGGTCAACATCCTCGCCGGCCCGCCGATCGCAGTCGACGGCCGTACTCTCGACGGTCGCACGCAATGGTTCCTGCGGCTGCTGGCGCGCAGCGGACAACCGGCGATGCACCGGATGACGGTGCGCGAGGCGCGGGCCGAATACGATGCCGTGTTGCCCCTGCTCGGCGGACGGCCGGCACCCGTTGGCGAGATCGTCGACCGCACGATCGCAGGTCCGGCGGGCCGGATGCGGATCAGGCTCTATCGCCCGGCCGGCACGGTCGCCCGCCTGCTGCCGGCCATCCTCTATTTTCATGGCGGCGGTTGGGTGATCGGCAGCCTCGAGGGCTACGAGTTGGTCTGCCGCTATCTCTGCGCCCGCAGCGGCTGCGCCGTCGTCGCCGTCGACTATCGGCTGGCGCCCGAGCACAAGTTCCCGGCAGCCGTCGATGACGCCGTCGCCGCCTTCCGCTGGCTGGCGGCAGAGGCGACCACGATCGGCATCGACCCGGCACGCATCGTCGTGGCGGGCGATTCGGCCGGCGCGACGTTGGCGACGGTGATCTCCCGGCTGCTGCGCGAGGAACGCCGGCCGCCCTGCCTGCAATGGCTGGTCTATCCGGCCACCGACCTCTCCGCGAGCACGCCGTCCTACGTCAGCTGCGGCGAAGGCTTCCTGCTGACGCGCGCCGACATGGAATGGGTGCGTGGCCACTATCTGAACAAACCGGACGAGGCGGACGATCCGCGGGCCTCGCCGCTGAAGGCCCTCGATCTCGAGGGCCTGCCCCCGGCCCTGATCTATACGGCAGGCTTCGATCCGCTGCGCGACGAGGGCCAAGCCTATGCCGCGCGCCTCTCGGCGGCCGGCGTGAAGACCATCCATCGCGAGTTCGACTCGCTGATCCACGGTTTTGCCGGCATGCGCGGGGTGCTTCAGGCTGCCGCCCGGGCAATGGACGACATGGTGGCGGGCCTGCGCCACGAACTGGCACAGTTGGGCCGTTGAGCATGAACGAGGACACCAGCATTGCGGCAGAGCCCCGCAGCGGCCGGCGAGAGCAGAACAAGGCGGAGAACCGCATCGCGCTTCTCAAGGCGGCGCGCGCGGTTTTCGCCGAGATGGGCTTTGGCGCGGCAAGCGTCCGCGACATCGTCCGGCGCACCGATCTGGCCTCGGGCACGTTCTACAACTACTTCAAGGACAAGGACGAGATCTTCGAGGCGGTGGTCGGGGAGCTGACCGGCGAGCTCCTGCGACGGCACAATCTGGGTCGTGCCAGGGCGACCTCGGCCGAGGAGTTCTTCCGCCGCCATTACGCCGTGTACTTCGATTTCATCGTCGAGGACGCCGAGCTGCTGGCGCTGGCCCGCAAGAACTTCACCGCCATCCGAACCCTGCTCGACAAGCCCGACGTGCGGGCATTGGCCCAGGCGCTCAACGCCGACATCCGCGCCGCCATGGCCAATGGCCTCCTGCCCAGGCTCGACGTGCCCTACCTCTGCGCCGCGATGTCCGGCATCGCCTTCGAGATCTCCGTGATCATGGTCGCGCGCGATCCCGTCGACCCGATCGCTGCCGCCGAGTTCGCCACCCGCCTGATGATGGGCGGCCTCGAGGGGCTGCCGCCCAAAGCCTAGCAGCGCAGCGAGCCCGCCACCTGGTGCTCCTGGTAGCGCCAGGCCGCGCGAATCTCGGGCACGGCGCCAACCAGCGCGGGCAGGTAGCGCTGATGATAGAAGGCGCTGAACGGCGCTTCCGGCTCGACGTCGAGACGGAACGAGGCCAGGACCAGGGCAGCTCCCGGCATCGCCTCGGCCGAGATGGGGCGCCTCGCCCGTCAGGCCCCCTGCACGATCGGGTTGCGCAGGACGCCGATCCCCTCGATCTCGACCTCGCAGACGTCACCCGGCTTCAGCCACGGCTGCGGCTTGCGCGCCGCGGCGACGCCCGACGGCGTGCCGGTGATGATGATGTCGCCGGGGTCGAGCGTCATGACCTTGCTGAGCTCGTGCACCAGGGTCGGCACGTCGAAGATCAGGTCGTCGGTGTTGCTGTCCTGCATGACCTCGCCATTGACGCGGGTCATGATGCGCAGCGGCGCGGCACCCGGCGGCAGCTCGTCGGAGGTGACGATGTCGGGGCCGAAGCCGCCGGTGCCGTCGAAATTCTTGCCCAAGGTGAACTGGCCACCCGACTTCCTCTGCCAGTCGCGCACCGAGCCATCGTTGAAGCAGGCGTAGCCCGCGATCACGCCGAGCGCCTTCTCCTTCGGGACATTGCGGCACTTCTTGCCGATCACGATGGTGAGCTCAGCCTCCCAGTCGAGCTGGTCGGACGCGGTCGGCCGCGGCATCTTGCCGTTGTGCGCCACCAGCGTGTTGCCGAAGCGGCAGAACACCACCGGATAGTCCGGGATCGGGTTCTTCGTCTCCTCGGCGTGCTTGCGGTAGTTCAGCCCGATGCACAGGATCTTGCCCGGATTGGGGATCGGCGGCAGGTACTTGGCCGACTTCTCCGACACCAGAGCGGCCGGCTTGGGTTTGGCGCAGGCCTTGGCGACCTCGGCCTGGACCTTCTTGCCGCCGGCCAGGATCTCGACCACGGTCTTCGGTCCGCGCGGCATCTGCTTCGACAGGTCGATGATCTTGCCGTTGCCCGGCTTGACGCCGACCACTGGCTTGCCGCCGCTCATGATTGTGCACAGACGCATTCTGGTCCCCCCAAAGTTTGGACAATTCAGCCGGGGCGTAAACTCCCTCTTGCCGCACATGCGGTCAAGCGCAGCGCGCTCGAGGCGCGCTTTATCGCGATCACGGCGCTACACTGACGCCATGCGTGCCCTGGTATTTCTGCTCAGCCTCGCGCTTGCCGCACCGGCTTCCGCCCAATTGGTCGTGCCGCTCGCCACGGCCGACGGCCGGATCGCCTGCGTCCAGGGCAAGACCGGCATCGGCCGGCCGTCCGAGTGGCGTGCCGTGGCCGACCCGGACGGCCCCCATGGCTGGGCCTTGGCCGAGATGGCGGGCGACGCGACCGATTCACGCTTTCCCCTGTGCATTGCCGAACGGGCGGTCGGACGCGACCTCGATGCCACCCTGCGCTTCAAGCCGGTATCCGGCAGCCGCGCCCAGGTCGCTGGCCTGGTCTTCCGCGCCCAGAACGCCAACGACTACTACTTCGTGCAGGCCAACGCGCTCGACAAGACGGTCCGCCTCTACCGCATGGAGAAGGGCAAGCGCAGCCAGCTCGCCCGCAAGGACGCCCCGATCGAGGCCGGCAAATGGCATTCGCTGCGCGTCGTCGCGGCGAACGACCACTTCGAGGCGGCGCTCGACGGCACGCCGATGTTCGATGTCACCGACCGCAGCCTGCCGCAAGCGGGCGCGATGGGTGTCATCACCCAAGCCGACAGCATCACCCATTTCGGCTCGTTGCTGCTCAGCCCGCCCCAGCCTCGATAGCCCGGCTGGCCGCGTCAGCGTCACGTCGCGCGGCGCGCCGCGAGCAGCGCCTCGGCAAGCTCGACGAACCCTGCCCCCGAGCGGCGGGTCGTGACCCAGCGCGGCAGGCGCTCCATGCCGTCGGCAAAGTCACGCACGTTGGCGACGCCGACAGAATTGGGGAAGTAGCCGAACATCGGCGCATCGTTGGGCGAGTCACCTGAAAAGACCCAGCGGGCGCGTTCTGTCTCGAGGTCGATGCCGAACAGTTCCCGCATCATCTCGCGGCTGGTGGTGAGCTTGTCGTAGTCGCCAAAC
This sequence comes from Reyranella sp., assembly GCA_022844015.1. GTDB lineage: Bacteria > Pseudomonadota > Alphaproteobacteria > Reyranellales > Reyranellaceae > Reyranella. The sequence goes on from JALHMO010000005.1 coordinate 38,005, forward strand.
CATCCGTTGACATGGATCGAGCTCGCCTTGGCGTGCGCGCCGTGGCGCGCGAAGACTTCCAGGATGCGGCTCACCTCGGCCTGGCCGAGCGGCGGGACGTCCTCGCAAAAATCGACGGCGAGATCGGCCACGCGGTAGGGCTGGTCGGAAGCGATGCCGGCGCCCGGCACCTCGTGCAGCACCTCGGCCCGCACCGCCTCGAGCCGACGCCGGCCCTCGGCGCGCTCGCTTTCGCCTTGCACGAAGCGCGTCCGGAGCTTGCCGGCCGCCCGATCCTGCCACATCCAGAAGGCACCGTTCTCGCCCACGACCGCGTCGACGGGCCAGAACCGCGCGATGTGATCGCACCAGCCGGCCGGCCGGCCGGTGACCGGGATCAGCCGGAGGCCGGCCGCCTGGAGCGACGCCATCGCCTGGTAGGCCTCGGCGGTCAGCCGGCCGTTGGTCGAGATCGTCTCGTCGACGTCGGTGAGGACGCCCACGACTGAGCCCAGGACGTCCGCCGGGCATTGGGACAAGGGGGTCATCGGTGGATCTGAAGCGACGGCCGGCGCATGGCGGGGCCGTTTCTAGCATGGCGTCGCATTACCATCGGGACTAAAAGGCCAGCCATGATCCCCCGCTACTCCCGGCCGCAGATGGCGGCTATCTGGGCACCCGAGAACCGCTTCCGCATCTGGTTCGAGATCGAGGCGCACGCCTGCGACGCCATGGCGGAGCTGGGCGTCATCCCCAGGGCGGCGGCCGAGGCGATCTGGACCGGCGGAAAGGCGGCCATGGCGTCGCTGGCGGCCGACCCGGCCGGCAATGTCGCCAGGATCGACGCGATCGAGCGCGTAACCAGGCACGACGTCATCGCCTTCACGACCTGGCTCGGCGAGTTCATCGGCCCGGAATCGCGGTTCGTCCATCAGGGCCTGACCTCGTCCGACGTGCTCGACACCTGCTTTGCCGTCCAGCTGAGCCAGGCCGCCGATCTCCTGATCGCCGATGTCGACCGGCTTCTCTCGGCACTCCGCAAGCGCGCCCACGAGCACAAGAGCACGCCGACTATCGGCCGCAGCCACGGCATCCACGCCGAGCCCACGACGTTCGGGGTCAAGCTCGCCGGTCACCACGCCGCCTTCGCGCGCAATCGCGCCCGACTGGTGGCGGCCCGCGCCGAGATCGCGACCTGCGCCATCTCGGGCGCCGTCGGCACTTTCGCCAATATCGATCCGCGCATCGAGGCCCACGTGGCCGAGAAGCTCGGGCTCGCGATCGAGCCGGTATCGACCCAGGTGATCCCGCGCGACCGACACGCCCTCTTCTTCGCCACGCTCGCGGTGGTCGCGGCGTCGATCGAGAACCTCGCGACCGAGATCCGCCATCTGCAGCGCACCGAGGTGCGCGAGGCCGAGGAGTTCTTCTCGGAGGGCCAGAAGGGCAGCTCGGCGATGCCGCACAAGCGCAACCCGGTTCTCACCGAGAACCTCACCGGCCTCGCCCGCGTGGTGCGCAGCGCCGTGGTGCCGGCGCTCGAGAACGTGACGCTGTGGCACGAGCGTGACATCTCGCATTCGTCGGTCGAGCGCTACATCGCGCCAGACGCAACGGTCACTCTCGATTTCGCCCTGAGCCGTGCGACCTCGGTGGTCGAGCAGCTCGTGGTCTACCCGGAGCGCATGCAGGGCAACCTCGACGCCCTGGGCGGGCTGGTGTTCTCGCAGCGCGTCATGCTCGCGCTCACGCAGAAGGGCATGAGCCGCGAGGACGCCTACGCCGCCGTTCAGCGCAACGCCATGGAAGCCTGGCGCGGCAACGCCTCGTTCCTGGCGCTGTGCCGTGCCGACAAGGAGATCGGTCAATTCCTGTCCGACGACGAGCTCGCAGCGCTGTTCGACATGCGCTACCACACCAGCCACGTCGACACGATCTTCAAGCGCGTCTTCGGCTGAGGAACTTCATGGCTAAAGCGTCATGTGCTGGGAGCGCCCCTTACAGGCGCCAGCCGTACTGAAGACTCTCCCTGGGAACCTTTGACTTTATTGAACTCTGTCGTCCCTCTCCTGTCATCCTGAGCAAAGGCGCTTGCGAAGCAAGCGCCGCAAGCGAAGGATCTCATCGCCAGAAGTTCCAAAGTACACTCGTACCAAGCGGCGATGAGGTCCTTCGCTGCGCTCAGGACGACAGAAAAGTTCGCGGCAGCGACCTCATCAATCGCCAAAAAAACGACTATCGAAAAAGTCACGCGCTCTCAGGATGAGGACTTCGTGGGTCCCATCGGGAGCGCAATTTTGCCGGCGGATGCTCCGCCGCCAGTAGCTCGCTGCCCGCGAACGAAGCCGGCCGCGCCCTCGGACGTTGCCAAGGCCAGCGCCTTGCGAAGGCGTGCGCGCTCCCGGCGATGAGCGTTTGGCGCAAAGCCTCGCGTGGCGGCGCAGGCGCCTACTTCTGCTCGGCGATCACCTGCGTCTTTGCCTCTGCCATCAGCCGCTCGCCCTGCTTGCGGATGGAATGCTCCTCCATCGGCTTGCCGGCGGCAGCGAGGTCCGTCATCAGCTTGTGGATGACGTCGGAATCGCCTGGCTTCTCGAAATCGGCCATGACGACGTCCTTGGCATAGGCCTCGGCATCCGCGCCGGCCTTGCCGATCAGGCCGGCGGCCCACAGGCCGAGCAGCTTGTTCTTGCGGGCATTGACCTTGAACTGAAGCTCCTGATCGTGCTGGAACTTCTTCTCGAAGGATTTCTCGCGATCATTGAACGTCGTCATCGCCGCTCCGCTGGTCTGGGTGCAAGGTTATATAGCGATGCAGACCCGCTCTTTCCACCCCACTGCAGCGATGGCAGACTCGCCAGCAACCCCGGCTGAGGAGACGGCATGTCACTGGAAAAGCTGCGCGAATGGGTCGGCCGGACGCGCGCCGTCGAGGATCTCGTCACGCCCTTCCCGGTGCGGGCCCTTTCCGCCACGTTGGACGAGCCGGATCCCGATCCGGTGGCCGGCGATCTCCTGCCGCCGCTGTGGCACTGGCTGTTCTTCCTCGAGGCAGCCCCGCTGTCGAAGGTCGGTTCCGACGGCCATGCCGAGCGCGGCGACTTCCTGCCCCCGGTGCCGCTGCCGCGCCGCATGTGGGCGGGCAGCCGCTTCGCCTTCACAGGCGAGCCGCTGCACATCGGCGAGACGGTCCACCGCACGTCGCGCATCAAGTCGGTCGAGCCCAAGACCGGCTCGACCGGTTCGATGGTCTTCGTCACCGTCGAGCATACCGTCGCGGGTCCGCGCGGCACTGCCTTCGTCGAGGATCACGACATCGTCTACCGCGAGGCGCCCAAGCCCGGCGAGCGACAGCGCGAGCCCAGGCCGGCGCCGGCCGACGCGACGTGGTCGAGGGCGATCGTGCCGGACCCGGTGCTGCTGTTTCGCTTCTCCGCCCTCACCTTCAACGGCCATCGCATTCACTACGATCAACCTTACGTCACGACCGCCGAAGGATATCCCGGGCTGATCGTGCACGGACCATTGATGGGTCTTCTGCAAATGGAGTTGGCGCGCCGATCGAACCCCGGTAGGGTTCCGCTCAGCTTCGAGTTCCGCGCGCTCGCACCGGTCTACGCGGGACCAGCTCTCTCGGTCCATGGCCGGCGCGACCCCGATGGTTCCGTGACAACCTGGATCGCCGATAGCAACGGCGGTCTGGCTCAGCAGGGAAAGGCCACGTTCAAATGAAGACTCACATCCACCACACTGCCTGCGGATGCATGCCCGCGATGACGCGCCGCGGCGCGCTGGGCCTTGGGTTCGGTGCCGCCGTGGCGGCCGCCTTTCCGGCTGCAGCCCAGAGCACCCAATACGACGCGATGCTGATGAACTGCATCGATCCCAGGGTCACGACGGCGTCGCTCGCCTTCATGGTCAGCCGCGGATTCCAGGACAGCTACAGCCAGTTCGCCTTCGCGGGCGGGCCGATCGGCGCGGTCGCCCCGGCTTTCGAGGGCTGGCACAAGACGTTCTGGGACAATCTCGCCATCAGCCTCCAGCTCCACAAGATCAGCCGTGTCGTCGGCCTCACCCATCGCGACTGCGGCGCCGCCTTTGTCGCCTACGGCGACGCGCTGCGCACCGACAAGGCCCTCGAGACCGCGAAGCAGACGGAAGCGCTGAAGGCCTTCAAGGCGGAAGTCAACAAGCGCCATCCCGCGCTTGCCGTCGATCTGGGCATAATGGCCATCAACGGCGTCGTGACGATGGTCAACTGAGGGACTGGCACCCTCGAACGAGAGGGCGCGACGGGGTATAGAGCCGACTGACGGAAACCTCCTTCGTGCTCGAATCGGTCATTCCTCCTCCGCGTGTCCAGAACGGCGCTCAAGGCAGAACGCTGGAACGACAGCTCGCCATCCAGCGTGACCGTCGGCCAACGGATCCGCTGCTGTCTCTGGTCGTCCCGGTCTTCAACGAGGAGGAGTCGATCGACATCTTCCTCGCGGCGGTGACCGGCCTCATGGAGCGCGATGGCTTCCGCTTCGAGATCGTCTTCGTGAACGACGGCTCGCGCGACAACACGCTGGTCCATCTGCTCGACCGCAGCGCGGCCGACAGCCGGCTGCGGATCGTCAACCTGTCGCGCAATTTCGGCAAGGAAGCCGCCCTCACCGCCGGCATCGACCACGCCAAGGGCGACGTCATCGTGCCCATGGACATCGACCTGCAGGACCCGCCCGAGCTGATCGAGCCGTTCATGAGCCGGTGGCGCGAGGGCTACGACATCGTCTACGGCGTTCGCACCCTGCGGACCTCCGACACCACGGCCAAGCGGCTGTCGGCCAGCTGGTTCTACAGGGTGTTCAACTCGATGTCTCCGGTGCGCATCCCCGAGAATGTCGGCGACTTCCGGCTGGTCGACCGGCGCGCCGTCGAGGTGCTGCGCCAGCTGCCCGAGCGCAATCGCTTCATGAAAGGCCTGTTCGCCTGGGTTGGCTTCAATGCCGTCGGCGTGCCCTACGAGCGGCCGCAACGGGCCGCCGGCTCGACCAAGTTCAACTTCTGGCGCCTGTGGAACTTCGCGCTCGACGGCGTGGTGAGCTTCTCGACCGCGCCGTTGCGGGCCTGGTTCTACGTTGGCGTCGTGATCGCGAGCATCGCCGTGCTCTACGCCTTGTTCATCATCACGCGGGTGCTGATCTTCGGGATCGATACGCCCGGCTATGCCTCTCTGCTGATCGCCGTGCTGCTGATGGGCGCCATCCAGCTGCTTTCCCTCGGCATCATCGGCGAGTATCTGGGTCGCCTGTTTCTCGAGGTGAAGAGCCGGCCGATCTACGTCGTCGAGGGCATCTACGCAGACGGCACCGTCCAATCCGCCAAGCCCTGAGCGCATGGACCTCAAGGAAGAGGACATCCTGGGCGCCGACATCGGCCGACACTGGTATTACCGCGCCAAGTCGGCCGCCCTGCATCGCGCCGTGACGTCGCTGCAGCCGCGGCACATTCTCGATGTCGGCGCGGGCTCGGGGTACTTCTCGCGGAGCCTTCTGGAAAGAACCGGCGCAACGGCGGCGCTGTGCGTCGACACCGGCTATCCCGCCGACCGCGACGACAGCAGCCACGGCAAGCCGGTGCGTTTCCGCCGGACGATCGGCGCCGTCGACTGCGATCTCGTGCTGATGATGGACGTGCTGGAGCACGTCGACGACGACCGCGGCCTGGTCGTCGACTATGCGGCCAAGGTGCCGGTGGGAGCCCACTTCCTCGTTACCGTGCCCGCTTTCCAATTCTTGTGGAGCGGTCACGACGTCTTTCTCGAGCACAAGCGGCGCTATCGGCTGGGCGAGATCGAGGCCGTCCTGCGCGCCGCCAAGCTGGAGATCGTGCGCGGTTCCTACTATTTCGGCTTGGTCTTCCCGCTGGCCGCCGCCGTCCGGCTGGCCTCGCGCCACGCAGGCGAGCCGCGCACCGGCCTGAAGCGGCATGGTGCCCTGACCAACGGCCTGCTCGGCGCTGCCTGCGCGGTCGAGTTGCCGTTCTTCGCGATCAACCGGCTGGCCGGCCTGTCCGCCTTCGTGCTGGCCAGAAAACCCTAGCTGGCCCTAACCTTCCTCGAGGAGGACGCCATGCCACTTCTCTACCGAAAGCAGGCCCACACGGGCATTCTGACCTTGAGCCGCCCCGAGGCCCGCAACTGCTGGGGCCAGGACTATGCCGATGGCCTGCTGCGCCATCTCGACGAAGCGGCCGACGACGACGAGGTGCGTTCGGTTATCCTGACCGGGGACGAGGCGGGCGGCGCCTTCTCCGCCGGCGCCAACCTGCGCGATCCCAACACCCACAACACGAAGTCGGCCGAGGCCTTCATCAAGCGGATGGGCCGAGCGCGCGACTTCCCCTCGAACCTGGTCAGCGACTTCCCCAAGCCGGTGATCGGCGCGGTCAACGGCTATGCCATCGGCATCGGCTGCATCATCACCTTCTGCTGCGATCTGATCGTCGCGTCGGAGCGCGCCGAATGGCGGCTGCCGCAGGTCGCCCTCGGCATTCTCCCCAACTACGGCGGCGCGACGCGGCTTGCCCGGATCGTCGGCAAGGGGCTGGCCATGCGGGTGGCGCTCGGCTTCCCGATCAAGGCCGAGGAGGCCTACCGCATCGGCCTGGCGCAGTGGCTGGTGCCGCACGCCGAGCTGATGGAACAGGCGATGGCCGTGGCCGACCACATCGCCGGCCTGCCCCCGCTCGCCACGCGGATGGTCAAGGAATCGATGAACCGCGGGCTCGACATCCCCAACATCGCCGACTCCTCGCTGGTCGATTCCTACCGCTTCATGGTGCTGGAGATGAGCGAGGACAAGGCCGAGGCGCACGAGGCCTGGCGGCAGCGCCGCAAGCCCAGCTTCCGCGGGCGGTGATCGGACCCCTCCCCAGCGAAGACGCTGGGGAGGAGAGGAACCTATGATGCTGCTGCCGCCATATCCTTGCCGCTGATGCGCTTGCGTCTGGCGTTGATCTCGCGCAGGACCACCAGCATCTCATCGGCGACGACGTCGCCGGGGATACCATCGCCTTCGGCCTCGAGCTCCTTCATATCGACCCACACGGCATAGAGGGGCGCCGTCCGGCTGGTGATGATGCCGGCGTGCAGCAGCGTCTTGATCAGCACGCGGAATATGTTGGTGCTTTCCTTGAGCTGGGCGCGACGCTCCTCGTCGCCGAACGTCTCCTTGACGGCGTCTCGCACCCACTGCCAGTCGAGCCCGTACTTGACGTAGATGACCTGCTTCTGCTCGGCATTGATCAGGTTGAACAACAGCATCTGGAAGAGCTGGGCGGCCCAGTCCTCGACTTTCCTGTGCTCGTCCTCGCTGAGATGGCGGATGGTCTTGGCCGCCCAGATGCGGCCGAAGCGGTGATGGAAGGCCTCGTCGCTCATCACCAGCTGGACCAGCCGGCGCAGCACCGGGTCGTTGGTCTTGGCGTTGAAGGTGGCGAAGGACCCCATTGCCAGGCCTTCGATCAGCATCTGCATGCCGACGATCTTCTTGTAGACCTCGGGCGTGCCGACGAGGTCGGACAGCACGATGGCGATCGTCTTGCCGACCGGCAGCGGCTCGCCCCAGCGCTTGGCGATGTAGCGGGTGAAGCCGGTGACGTGGCGCGCCTCCTCGCGCGCTTGGTTGGCGGCATACTCCTGGGCGCCCGGGTCGAGCAGGATGTGGCACAGGCTGGCCGACAGCGACAGCGCCCCCTGCTCGCCGTGCAGCAGGTTGGAGACCGACCAGTGGGTGACGTCGTTGGCGAGCTGGATCTGCTGGCGCTCGTCGAGCCGGTCGCGCACGGCGCTGCGCAGCTCCAGCACCATGTCGAGCGGCAGGATCGGCGTCGTCGCCATGTCGAACGGGGCATCGAAATCGATGTAGGTCTTGTCCAGCGGGTCCCAGAAATGATCGTGGGTGGCCGAGATGATGGCGTCGAAGGCATCGCTGCGCCGGCCGTAGCGCGGCACCTCGATCATTGCCGCGAAATCCTCGGGTCCCACGGCATCATAGGCCTTGTCGTAGGTGATTTGCTGGGCCATGTGGAGACTCCTGGAAACCGGCAAATATGACGTCCATGTCACCTTTTTCAATGGATTTTTTCTCCGCCCCGGCGCATGGGACTTCCGCCATAGTCCGCCCCGCCGGCGGGGGCCCCAATGGGGCGGGTTCCTTGCGGCCCGCCAAGGAGTAAGAGATGTCCCGCCGCCGTCGCATCTACGAGGGCAAGGCAAAGACCTTGTTCGAAGGGCCCGAGCCCGGGACGATCGTCCAGTACTTCAAGGACGATACCACCGCATTCAACAACCAGAAGAAGGGCACGATCACCGGCAAGGGCGTGATCAACAACCGCATCTCCGAGTTCCTGATGACCAAGCTCGGAGAGATCGGCGTGCCGACCCATTTCATCCGCCGGCTCAACATGCGCGAGCAGCTCATCCGGCAGGTCGAGATCATCCCGCTCGAGGTGGTGGTGCGCAACGTTGCGGCCGGCTCCTTCGCCAAGCGCTTCGGCCTCGAGGAGGGCACCCAGCTGCCGCGCTCGATCATGGAGTTCTTCTACAAGAACGACACCTTGGGCGACCCTCTGGTGACCGAGGAGCACATCACCGGCTTCGGCTGGGCGACGCCGCAGGACCTCGACGACATCGTCGCCCTGACCCTGCGCGTCAACGACTTCCTGTTCGGGCTGTTCCTCGGCTGCGGCATCAAGCTGATCGATTTCAAGGTCGAGTTCGGTCGCCTCTACGAGGACGACATGGTGCGGATCGTGCTGGCCGACGAGATCAGCCCCGATTCGTGCCGGCTGTGGGACCTCAGGACCAACGAGAAGATGGACAAGGACCGTTTCCGCCGCGACCTCGGCAAGGTCGAGGAGGCCTACCAGGAAGTGGCGCGGCGGCTCGGCATCCTGGTCGACCAGGGGCCGGGCGACGTCCGTGGCCCCACGACCATGCAATGACGCCGACCAGCCGGTAGGCGAGCGACAAGAGGCGACATGAAAGCCAGAGTTCACGTGACCCTGAAGAACGGCGTGCTCGATCCGCAGGGCAAGGCAATCGGCCACTCCCTCAACCGTCTGGGCTTCGCCGAGGTCGGCGACGTCCGCCAGGGCAAGTTCATCGAGCTCGAGCTGGCGGAGACCGACGCGACCAAGGCCCGCGCGCGGCTCGACGAGATGTGCCGCAAGCTGCTCGCCAACACGGTGATCGAGAACTACTCGATCGAGCTGGTGGGCTGATGAAGGCCGCCGTTCTCGTCTTTCCCGGATCGAACCGCGAGGTCGATGTCGCCCAGGCGATCGAGCTGGTCACCGGGCGCAAGCCGCAGATGGTGTGGCACGGTGACGGCGACTTCGAGAAGACCGACCTGATCGTCGTGCCGGGAGGCTTCTCCTACGGCGACTACCTGCGCTGCGGCGCCATGGCCGCGCAGTCTCCGGTCATGGCCGAGGTCAAGCGGCGGGCCAACCAGGGCGTGCCGGTGCTGGCGATCTGCAACGGCTTCCAGATCGTCACCGAGGCGGGCCTGCTGCCAGGCACCCTGATGCGCAATGCCCATCTCAAGTTCGTCTGCCGCGACGTGCATCTCAAGGTCGAGACCAGCCAGAGCCTGTTCACCAACCGCTACCAGGCGGACCAGGTCATCCGGATTCCCGTGGCCCACGCCGAGGGCAACTACTTCGCCAGCGAGGACACGCTGAAGCAGCTCGAGGATCGAGGCCAGGTGGCGTTCCGCTACTGCGCGCCCGACGGCGCCGTCGATGCCGGCGGCAACCCCAACGGCTCGATCCGCAACATCGCCGGCGTGTTCAACGAGACCAAGACGGTGATGGGCCTGATGCCGCATCCGGAGAACGCGGTCGAGCCGATGTTCGGCGGCTGCGACGGCCGCGCCCTGTTCGAAGGCCTGGTCGACGCCCTGTCATGACGACACCTCCCGCCAAGCTGCCCAACGAGCCGGTCATCACGCCTCAGGTCGTTGCCGAGCACGGTCTGTCGCCCGACGAGTACCAGCGCGTGCTCGCCATCATGGGCCGCACACCCACCATGGTCGAGCTCGGCATCTTCTCGGCGATGTGGAGCGAGCACTGCTCCTACAAATCCTCCAAGGTGTGGCTCAGGAAGCTGCCGACCAAGGCGCCGTGGGTGATCCAGGGGCCGGGCGAGAATGCCGGCGTGATCGACATCGGCGACGGCCAGGCCGCCATCTTCAAGATGGAGAGCCACAACCACCCGTCCTACATCGAGCCCTACCAGGGCGCGGCGACCGGCGTCGGCGGCATCTTGCGCGATGTCTTCACCATGGGCGCGCGGCCGATCGCCAACCTGAACGCGCTGCGCTTCGGCGATCCGGCGCATCCCAAGACCCGCCATCTCGTGTCGGGCGTGGTCGCCGGCATCGGCGGTTACGGCAACTGCATGGGCATCCCGACGGTCGGCGGCGAGACCAACTTCCATGCCGCCTACAACGGCAACATCCTGGTCAACGCCATGACGGTGGGGATCGCGCCGACCGACCGCATCTTCTATGCAGCGGCCGCGGGTGTCGGCAATCCGCTGGTCTATGTCGGCTCCAAGACCGGGCGCGACGGCATCCACGGCGCCACCATGGCGTCGACCGAGTTCTCCGAGGACAGCGAAGAGAAGCGGCCGACGGTGCAGGTCGGCGATCCGTTCGTCGAGAAGCTCCTGCTCGAGGCCTGCCTGGAGCTGATGGCGACCGACGCCATCGTCGCCATCCAGGACATGGGCGCGGCCGGCCTCACCTCATCGTCGTTCGAGATGGCGGCCAAGGGCGGGCTGGGCGTGATCGTCGAGCTCGACAAGGTGCCGATGCGCGAGACCGGCATGAACCCCTACGAGCTCATGCTGTCGGAAAGCCAGGAGCGCATGCTGATCGTGCTCAAGCCTGGCCGCGAGGACCTGGCGCGCGGCATCTTCGAGAAGTGGGAGCTCGACTTCGCCGTGATCGGCCGTCTCACCGACACCGAGCGCATGGTGCTGTCGTGGCACGGCGACATCGTGGGCGACATCCCGATCCCGCCCCTGGTCACCGAGGCGCCGGTCTACGAGCGGCCGTGGACGCCGACCAGGCTGCCGCCGATGCTGGCTGCATCGGACGTGCCTGCGCCGACCGACTGGAACGCCTCGCTTCTCGCCCTGATGAGCTGTCCCGACCTCGCCAGCAAGGCGTGGATATGGCACCAGTACGATCACCTGATCATGGGCAACACGGCGATCAGGCCGCAAGACGGCGACGCCGCGCTGGTCCGCGTTCCGGGCGGCCACAAGGGGCTCGCCATGACGTCGGACTGCACGCCTCGCTACGTCCAGGCCCATCCCGAGACCGGCGGCCGGCAGGCCGTCGCCGAGGCGTGGCGCAACATCACCGCCGTCGGAGCCCGGCCGCTCGCCGTCACCGACAACATGAATTTCGGCAACCCGCAGAAGCCCGAGATCATGGGCCAGTTCGCCGGCGCCATCATGGGCATGGCCGAGGCCTGCCAGATGCTCGACTTCCCGGTCGTCTCGGGAAACGTCTCGCTCTACAACGAGACCGAGGGCAGGCCGATCCTGCCGACGCCGACCATAGGCGCGGTCGGCGTCATCGACGACATCGCCTGCGCCGTCGGCTCGCGCATCACCACGGACGGGCTCGCCATCGTGCTGGTCGGCGAGACAACGGGCTGGCTCGGCCAGTCGCTCTACCTGCGCGAGGCGTGCGGCAGAGAGGACGGCGCGCCGCCCCCAGTCGACCTGGCTGTCGAGCGGCGCAACGGCGATTTCGTCCGCGCCCAGATCGCCAGCCGCCGCATCGTCGCCTGCCACGACCTCAGCGACGGCGGCCTCCTGGTGGGGCTGGCCGAGATGTGCCTGGCCGGCGGCACCGGCGCGCAAGTCGCCCTGCCGGGCGACAACGCCGTGGCTTCGCACGCGTTTTTGTATGGCGAGGATCAAGCCCGCTATCTCGTCGCCTGCAATTCCGGCGAGGAGATGGTGCAGGCGGCCCGCGCGGCCGGCGTGCCGGCGACGATCCTGGGTTACTCTGGCGGTGCCTCGCTCGAGGTCGAAGGCCTGCTCTCGCTGCGCCTCGACGACCTCCGGTCGGCCCATGAAGCGTGGTTGCCCAGGTACATGAACGCAACCGATTAACCCAGGAAAGACACGCCATGCCGATGGCCGCGCAAGACATCGTCCGCCTTATCCAGGAGGGCATTCCCGGCGCCCAGGTCGAGATAGAGGACCTCGCCGGGGACGGCGATCACTACGCCGCTACGGTCGTCGCCGCGGCCTTTGCCGGCAAGTCGAAGGTCCAGCAGCACCAGATGGTCTACGGCGCGTTGGGCGGCCGGATGGGTGGCGTTTTGCACGCCCTCAAGCTGACCACCATGGCGCCCAAGCCCTAACCGCCCTATATTGAGGCCAAGTCCGCGCCCGTTGGGCGCTCACAGGAGACTAACATGAGCGAACCTCAGGTGTTCGAGCGCATCCGAGACGAGATTTCGAGGAACGACGTGCTGCTGTTCATGAAGGGCACGCCGGTGTTCCCGCAGTGCGGCTTCTCTGCCGCCGTGGTCGACGTGCTGAGCGAGCTCGGCGTGAAATTCCATGGCGTGAACATCCTGGTCGATGCCGAGCTGCGCCAGGGCGTCAAGGAGTTCAGCCAGTGGCCGACCATCCCGCAGCTCTACGTCAAGGGTGAGTTCGTCGGCGGCTGCGACATCGTGCGCGAGATGTTCGAGACTGGCGAGCTCGAGCAGCTGTTCAAAGAGAAGGGCGTCACCAAGGCCCACGCGGCCTAGGAGCCGGGCGGCCCGTACAGAAGAGAAGGGTCCCTCGCTGCGCACGGGATGACGTCGAGACTGTCATCCCGTGCGCAGCGAGGGACCTTTGCTTTTGGGCAAGGCCCAATCCCACCCCATTCCGGATTGGGCGGCTTGGCATTCCAGATTGGACGGCCTAGCATTCCGGATTGGACGGCGCTAGATTCCCGATTGGACGGGCACGCCCGTGATGACCCCGCCGGGGTCGTACTGCGTCGGGGGAGTCGACGACATGGCGGCAGTCCTGGATCTCACGGCACCGGTACCACGTCATGTCGAAGCGCAAGTCAGGACCGCCCTGGCGGATACACGCGTCGTCGCGATCGTTGGCCCGCGCCAGTCTGGCAAGACGACGCTGGTGCGGAAATTCGCCGAGGAGGACGGCAGGACCTACTTCACCCTCGACGATGAGGCGACGCGGCTTTTTGCGCGCAACGATCCGAACGGCTTCCTGCGAGGACACGACAGGGCCGTCATCGATGAAATCCAGCGTGCACCGGGGCTCGTGCTCGCGATCAAGAAGTCCGTCGATGAGAATAGGCGCCCCGGCCGCTTCCTGATCACCGGTTCTGCCGATTTGTTTGCGGGTGCAATCGCTCCCGATTCGCTGGCGGGACGGGTTCAAACGATCGAGCTCCTGCCCTTGTCCCAGGCGGAGATCGAGAGACGTCCGCCGTCGGCGTTCCTGGATGCCGCCTTCAGCGGCACAATCCCCCCTGGCGTTCAGGCAATCACGGCGAACCTCGTCGAGCGCGTCCTGGCGGGCGGCTTTCCCGAAGCGCTGGCGCGGCCGACACCCGCGCGTCGGAGAGACTGGCTCACGAGCTACGCGCAGTCGCTGGCGGAGGGAGACGTCGTCGAGATCGCGGAACTCGCCAAGGCCGACATGATGCGATTGTTGATCGAGCACGCTGCCCTGATGTCCGGCCAGCTGCTCAACATGTCGGAGCTGGCTCAGCGCGTCGGGGTCGACGCCAAGACGATCGATCGATGGCTGTCGCTGCTCGGCAAGATATTTCTCGTTTCGAGAGAACCCCGGGAAGGATCGTCGGCATCGAGGTGAAAGCGTCCGCGACCGTTCGACCCCAGGATTTCAAGGGACTGACAAGGCTCGAGGAAGCGGCCGGCGGGGCGTTCGCCATGGGGATCCTGCTGCACGATGGCGAACGCGTGCTGCGCTACAGCGACAGGCTGGCTGCAGCGCCGCTCTCGAGCCTATGGATGTAAGGCCGGTGCGGCTCGAGCCGGATCAGCCGAACGCATACGACGCCATCGAAAGGTTGCCGAGCGTGAAGCTCCGGTGCAGCGGGCGGCCGCGGGCGCCTTCGCCGGCGGCGCCGAATGCGACATGCAGGGGCAATAGATGCTCGTCGGAGGGATGGTTCTCCTCGGCAAAGGGCGCCCGTGTGCGGTAGCCGGCCAGCGCTCCCTCGTCTCCCTGCGCCACCGCATCGGCGAGCCAGTCGTCGAACGCCTTGGCCCACGGCTCGGGCTCGGGGCTGGTGCCATGGCGGACCAGGGCACGCAGATTGTGGGTCGCGCTGCCCGACCCCATCACCAGCACACCTTCGTCGCGCAGCGGCGCGAGCTTGCGGCCGAGCGCGATGTGGTGCGCCGGGCTCTCGTCGGGCTGGACGGACAGCTGGAATATCGGGACATCGGCCTCGGGCCAGCCTAGCAAGGCCGGCACCCAGGCGCCGTGATCCAGCCCGCGATGCGGATCGTGGGCAGCGCCGGTCAGCCTGGCCACCCGCTCGGCCAGCGCCGGCGCCCCCGGCGCCTCGTAGCGCAACCGATAGAGCGCTTCCGGGAAGCCATAGAAATCGTGGATGGTCCCCGGCCGGCGCGCTAGCGACACCGCCGGCACGTCGGTGCCCCAATGGGCGGACACCGCGACGATCGCCGTCGGCTTCGGCAGTTCCCTGCCGAGCGACGCCAGGAAGCCGCGTGCCGGCACGTCGCTCAGGATCAGCGTCGGAGAGCCGTGCGACACGAAGATCGTTGGCATGGACATCGCTTTATTCCTCATGCTGCCCGTGGCAGCCTCTTTGCAATCAGGTTCGAACACAAGGGTATGCTGAAATGTTGAATTCGTTGCGCAGACGGGCGGTCGCGGTGGCGGCCGCCTGCCTCATGGCCTTGCCGATCGCCGCCACACCGGCCGGCGCCCAGACGTTGAAGCTGGTCGCCCATTCCGACCTCAAGGTGCTCGATCCCATCTGGACCACGGCCTTCATCACGCGCAACCACGGCTACATGATCTACGATGTCCTGTTTGCAAGGGACGATGAACTGCGGATCCGGCCGCAGATGGTCGACAAGTACGAGGTCTCGGCCGACAAGCTCTCCTGGACCTTCACCCTGCGCGATGGGCTCGAATGGCACGACGGCAAGCCGGTCACGTCCGAGGACTGCGTCGCCTCGATCAAGCGCTGGGGTGCACGCGACGCGCTTGGCCAGCAGCTCATGGCCTCGGTCGGCGAGATGAAGGCGATCGATGCCAAGACATTCCAGATCGTGCTCAAGGAGCCGTTCGGCCTGGTGCTCGACGCGCTCGGCAAGCCCTCCTCCACCGTGCCGTTCATGATGCCCAAGCGGGTGGCCGAGACCGATCCGTACAAGCAGATCGACGACTATACCGGCTCGGGCCCGTTCATCTTCAAGAAGGACGAATGGAAGCCCGGCGAGAAGGTCGTCTACGTCAAGAACCCCAAGTACAAGCCGCGGCCCGAGCCACCGTCGATGCTGGCCGGCGGCAAGGTCGTTAAGATCGACCGCGTCGAGTGGATTGCCGTCAGCGATCCCCTCACCGCCGTCAACGCCCTTCAGCAGGGCGAGATCGACGTCCTCGAGGTGGCGGTGACCGATCTTTTCCCGATGATGAAGGCAGACAAGAACATCGCGCTCTACGGCTGGAATGCGCTCGGCAGCCAGATCATCATGCGCTTCAACCACCTCCATCCGCCGTTCAACAACGTCAAGGCACGCCAGGCGGCGATGTATGCCGTCGCCCAGGAGGATTTCCTGCGCGCCCAGGTCGGCGATCCGGAGATCTACCGCGTCTGCAATTCCCCGCTGGTCTGCGGCTCGCCCTACGAGAAGAGCTACGGCGACCTGCTGATCAAGCCCAACCTCGAGAAGGCCCGCCAGCTCCTGAAGGAAAGCGGCTACGATGGCACGCCCATCATCATGATGCAGGCGACCGACCTGCAGTCGTCGAACCAGTTGCCGCCGGTCGGCAAGCAGGCGCTCGAGAAGATCGGCTTCAAGGTCGACCTGCAGGCGATGGACTGGCAGACCCTGGTCGCGCGCCGCGCCAAGAAGGACGCCCCCGACAAGGGCGGCTGGAGTATTTTCTACACGACCACCGTCACCGCCGGGACCGAGGATCCGGCCGGCAATGCCTTCACCAGCGGCGGCTGCGAGAAGGCATGGTTCGGCTGGCCGTGCGATCCGGAGATGGAGAAGCTGCGCGCCAGCTACGCCCGCGAGAACGACGACGGGAAGCGCAAGCAGCTCGCCCTCGCCGTATCCGACCGTGTCATGGACCAGGCAACCTACATCGTGCTTGGCCAGTACAAGGCGTTCGGCGCCTACCGAAAGGACCGCGTCTCGGGCTGGCTGGCCGGGCCGGTGCCGGTGTGGTGGAACGTCACCAAGAAGTAGGCCCTCGCATGGCGACGGCATCCGGCAGGCAGTATCGTGCCGGATGCCGTGCAGCGCTGCTACGCCGCCCTGGCCAGCGGCTCGTCCCGCCAGCGTAGCGCCGCCTCGGCCACCCGCCTGCCAAGCGCCTCCATGGTGCGGAAGTCGCTGGTAGCGATTCCCTCGACTCTCTGGTCGGCATTGGCCTGGGCCATCGCGCCGACCGAGGCGCCAAGCCGGTTGAGGTCGTCGGCCGACCCCTTGGAATGGTTGAAGCCGGGCGGCAGGCCAAGCCCGACCCACACCATGCCGTGCTGAAGGGCGAGGGTCAGGAGCTGGTAGAGCGTGTTGTGCTTGTCGCCGTTCCACGATGCCGAGGAAGTGAAGCCTGCCGCCAGCTTGTTGCGCCACGCCCCTTCCAACCAGCGCTTCGACGTCCAGTCCTTGAACTTGGCGAACTCCGCCGAGACACCGCCCATATAGGTGGGGCTGCCGAAGACGATGGCGTCGGCGCTGTCGAGATCGGCTGCGCGAGCCTCGGCCTCGGAGACGGGAACCAGGATGGCCTTGGCACCGGCAGTCGCCCCGATGCCGCGCGCAACCGCCTCGGCCAACGCCTGGGTGTGGCCGAAGCCCGAGTGATAGACGACGGCAATGTTGGTCATGACTATCTCCAATTCTCTGATTTGACTGGAGAAATCGTCCGTGCGTTGCTCCAGTCAAGTTGCTTACACAAAGTGACTGGAACGATCTGGGGAGTGCACTATATAAGTTCTAGTAGGTACCGATTCGTAACTTTGGAGGTGATTCGATGACCGCCGCCGAAGCCCACGGCAAGGAAAGCGCGTCCTGCCCCATGGACTTCATCCTGCGCATGCTGATGGGGCCCTGGACGACGTACATTCTGTACAACCTCAAGACCCACGGCCCGCAGCGCTTCGGGCAGCTCAAGCGTCGTGTGTCGGGCATCTCGGCCAAGATGCTGACCGAGCGACTGCGCACCCTCGAGGGTGCAGGCCTGGTGCGACGCGACTACGAGGCGACCATCCCGCCCAAGGTCACGTACTCGTTGACCCGGCGCGGCCACGAGCTCGACGAGGTCATGGGCAAGCTCGCCGAGATCGGCACTCGGTGGGGCGAGGAGGACGCCGCCCTGCGCGCCGCCCGGGCCACCGAGCTGAAGGCGGCGGCAGAGTGATCGGCTGAGGGGGTCATCTTGCCGGGAGCGCGCCGGTCATCGGGTGCGAGACGGGGGAGGGATTAGAGATGTGTCCACTCCGTAGCGGCGAAGTTGGGGAGGAGCGCCAGTGAGTGGCGCGCTCCCGGCGATGAGCCCTCGGAGTTCCCTCGCGGCGCGGTCACTTCGCCGGCACGTTGAAGTGACCCTGGATGAAACTGAGATCGATGAACGCCTTGGGATCGGCGTCGCGAGCGACCTGGCCGGTCGATTGCCAGAAGGCGACTTGCTTGTAGATGTCGCCGACATCGAGCCGGCCCTCGGGGTCGATGAAGGGCAGCCCGGCGGCAACCCGTTCGGGCGGCTGCTTGAGCACCGTCGACAGGATGCCGATCATCTCGTCGTAGTTGGGGCCAGGGATCAGCTTGCCGTTCTCGCGCTTGCCGAATGCCAGGTGATAGGCGGCGGCACCGCGCCGGTAGCCGACGAGGAATTTCTCGACCAACGGCCGGCGATTGGCGACCGTCTTGGGCGAGGTGAATACCGCCCCGAGCTGCCACGGCACCTCGTCGCCGACATAGGCGATCGGCTTGCCGTTGCCCTCCGCCTCGACCTGGCGAAAGGTGGTGATCGGAAACACCGCCGCGTCGACCTGCCCGCCCTTGAACGCCGCCACCATGTTGGGGATCGTTTGCAGGGCCACGATGGTGAGCGCCTTGGTGTCGACGCCGTGCTTGCGCGCCACGATCTCCAGCGAATAATGCACCGAGGAGCCGACCGTGGTCACGGCGACCCGCTTGCCGACGAGATCCTTGACGCTGCGCACGCCGGCATCCCAGGCCGCATTGGTGACGGCGATGACGTTCAACTGATAGCCCGGCCGCTCGGCGCTTTGCGCCGCCACGACGACGAGGCCGCCCTTGGCGGCAAGATTGTAGAAGCCAGCGGTGAAGGCGGTTACGCCGAGATCGGCATCGCCCGACACGACGGCCAGAGGCACCTGGGCCGCCGCCTGGAAGTCCTTCATCGTGAGTTCGAGGCCGGCCTCCTTGAACCAGCCCTTCTCCTGGGCGATGAAGATCGGCCCCGAAGAGGCTAGCCGGAGCAGCGCGATGGTCGCCTTGGTCGACTCCTGGGCACCGAGCGGCCGCACGGCGGATAGTGCGAGCAGCCCGCCCAACGTCGCACGGCGGGTCGTGGAATGCCGAAACACCGAGTCCTCCCGTTCTTCCCTGAGCCGGAGTATGGTCGGATTGCAGCATGAATCCCATCGAATGTGACGTCCTGGCGAGCGGCGGCGGCATGGCAGGCACCGTGGCCGCCGTGGCCGCCGCCCGACAGGGTGCCCGAACCGTCCTGTTCGAGCGCCACGGTTTCCTGGGCGGCGCAGCCACGGCGGGCGCAGTCGGACAGTTCGTCGGCTGGGAAACCCGCGCCGGGCGGCGCGTCATCGCCGGCATTGCCGAGGAGATCGTCGAGCGGCTGCACAGGGCCGGGGGCACCTCCGGCCATGGATCCTTCGTCATGTCGACAGGCCATCGCATGGACCGCGTCGAGTACGACACCGAGATTCTCAAGGTCGTGCTCGACGAGATCGCCCACGAGGCCGGCGTGCGCGTGCTGCTGCACAGCCAGCTCGCCCAGGCGAGCCGGCGCGGCCGGGCGATCGGCTCGGCCAGCCTGCTCACCAAGGGCGGCCTGCTCGACGTCCGGGCCCGCGTCTTCATCGATGCGTCGGGCGATCTCGACCTGATGGCGCTGGCCGGCGTGCCCTTCCTGGCGCTCGAGGCCGGCGAGAGCCTGCAACCCGCAACCATGATGTTCCGGCTCGGGCCGATCGACTTCGCCCAGTTCGACGGCATGAGCCTCGAGACCAAGGCGGCGCTGTCGGCGCGCGGCGTCGCCGAGGGCGCGCTGCCGCGTGCGGCACTGCATTGCAGCCGCGTGCCGGGCAGCGATGACGGTTGGTTCAATGTCACGAGAGTGGCGATCGACGCCAGCGATCCGTTCGCCCTGTCGGACGGCGAGCGCGAGGGCCGGCGCCAGGCGCTGGCGGCCGCGCGCTTCATCGCCGCCCAGGTGCCCGGCTGCAGCCGGGCACGGCTGGTCTCCTTCGCCCCGCAGCTCGGCATCCGCGAGACGCGACGCATCGCCGGCCTCGCGACGCTCACCGCCGACGACCTGCGCAGCGGTGCGGAGTTCATCGACACCATGGCGCTCGGCGCCTATCCGATCGACGTGCATCACGCCGGCGGCGCCGCCATCACCTTCGAGGAGCTGGGGCCCGACCACGTCTACGCATTGCCGTACCGCATCGCCGTGCCGCAGGGCCTCGACAATGCCCTGGTCGCTGGTCGCGGCCTGTCGGCGACGCACGAGGCGCACGGCGCCATCCGGGTGATGCCGACCGCCATGGCGGTGGCGCATGCCGTCGGCACCGCCGCGGCCCTCACCGCCGCTTCCAACCAGCCGGCGGCATCCCTCGATCCGGCCACCCTGCGCGAGAAGCTCAGGGCCGCGGGGGCTATCCTGTGAGGCGAAAATGCTGCTTTCACATCGGTGTGACGGCGAGCGTGAGGCCTGAACCTACTTCTTGGTGACGCCCCAGAACACCGTGACCGGCGGCGGCACGGGCATGGTGCCGATGTTGCTGCGCACCGCGGAGACGCCGAACCACTCGCCGAGATGGACGTGAGTGACGATCTCGACGAAGTGGCGCTGCACCTCCTCGGCCGCCTTCTTCTTCTCCTCGGGCGTCGCCGCCTGCACATAGGCGTCGCGCAGCTTCTCCATCTTCTCGTCGCACGGCCAGCCGGCCCGCGCCTTGTCGCAGGTCGCCGCCAGATAGGGCGTCATCAGCGGGTCGAGGATATCGACCTGCGTCCAGCTCGTCGCGAATGCCGTCCAGCCGCCTTCCGACGGTGGCCCCTTCTTGGTGACCAGGCGATTGACCATGGTCGTCCAGTCGGACGGCTGGACCTCGACCTTGAAGCCGGCGCGCTCGAGCTGGGCCTTGGCGACGATCGGCAGCTGCTTGATCACGTTGAGATCGCTGGGCTGCGGCATCACCACGACGGTGCCATCGTAACCCGCCTCCTTCAGCATCTCGCGCGCCTTCTGGGCGTTGCCGTTCAGCACGTTGTCCATGCCGACCTCGGAAGCGAGCGGCGTGCCGCAGGTGAACAGCGCCTTGCAGGTCCGGTAGAAGCGGTTGTCGCCGATATTGGCCTGCAGGAATTCCTCCTGCGCGAGCGCCACCATCGCCGCCTGGCGAATCTTCACGTTGTTGAACGGCGGGATCAGCCAGTTCATGCGGAAGACGTACTGGTTTGCCGTCCGGCCCTTGATGATCCGGATGTTCTTGTCCTTCTCGAGAATCGGCAGCGAATCGTAGTTGACGCTCTCGATGTAGTCGATCTCGCCGCGCTGCAGGGCGTTCACCTGGGTCTCGGTGTCGGGGATCCACATCCATTCGACGCGGTCGACGCCGACGACCTTGCCGCCGGCCAGGCCCGACATCGGCTCGGCGCGCGGCTTGTACTTGGGATTCTTCACATAGACGGTTTTCTCGCCGGGCTTCCATTCGTCCTTCTTGAGAATGAACGGTCCCGACCCGGTGTAGTCGTCGATCTGCTTGTAGGGGTCGGTCTCGGCGACACGCTTGGGCATCATGAACGGCACCACGACCGACGGCTTGCCGATCGATTCGAGTACCGGACCGAACTTCTCCTTGAGCACGAGCTGGAAGGTCCTGGGGTCGACGACCTTGTACTCCTGCAGCGCCTGCGAGAGCTTCAGCCCCATCGAATCGCGCACTGCCCAGCGCTTGAGCGAGGCAATGCAATCCTCGGCGGTCACCGGCGTGCCGTCGTGCCATTCCAGCCCGTCGCGCAGCTTGAAGGTCCAGGTCTTGCCGTCGTCGCTGGTGGTCCAGCTCTCGACCATCTGCGGCTTGATCTGGAAGCTCTCGTCCATCGCAAACAGCGTGTCGTAGACCATATAGCCGTGGTTGCGCACGATGTAGGCGCCGCTCCAGATCGGATCGAGCACCTTGAGATCGGAGTGCATGACCACGCGCACGGTCTGCGCCGAGGCGACCGATGCCGCCAAGGCCGCGAGCCCGCCTGCCAAGCCGAGAAGAATACGCCGCATGTTGGTCCCCAAAGCTACGAACGCCAGAAGGCCCGAGCCTACGGCGTTTGCGGGCGCTCCGACAGGGCGATTCTGTAGACCCGTGCGGCAGTGCCCGAAAACAGGGCAGCCTTTTCCGACTCGGAGGCCTTGGCAGCGAGCCGCTTGAAGGCATTCCACAGCACGCCGTAGCCCGACGTGATCTTGTCGACCGGGAAGTTGCTCTCGAACATGCAGCGCTCGGCGCCGAACAGCTCGATGCAGGTCTCGACCCAGGGCCTGAAGGCGTCGGCCAGCATCTGCGACGTGGGTGGCGCCGGCCGCTGGTAGAAGTCGAACCAACCCATCGCCATGCCGAGCCCGCCGACCTTGACGGTGACGTTGGGCCGGCGTGCCAGCTCCGCCATCGACCCTTTCCAGGTGGCGAACACCTCGGCATGCCGGCTGGCATAGGAGGCGTAGCCGAGTGGGCCGCCGACGTGATCGAGGATGATCTGGGTGTCGGGAAACGCCGCCGCGAGGTCGGCGACCTCGGAGAGTTGCGGATGGTAGGCCCAGGCGTCGAAGGTGAGGTCGCGGCGCGCCAGCTCGCGGAAGCCGTCGCGCCAGGTCGCATCGGCCATCAAACCAGGCGTCGGGTTGGTGCGTGTCGCGCGAATCCCCGGATCCTCGTCGAGACCGGTCTGATAGCGGATGCCGGCGAATCGGCCGTTGCCGGCGGCGATCTGCGCATCGAACACCGCGCCCGCCCTGCTCCCGAGGCGCAGATCGACGTGGCTCAAGATCCTGGCGCAGGCGCGCAGGTTGCCGTAGAGGCCGCTGGCGCTCATCGCCGCCACGCCATTGGCGAACTCCGTCTCGCCGACGCAGCGCAGCTCGGCCGGACCTTCCTTGCGGTACATCGAATGGCAGTCGACGAACACCGTGGCGACGATGTTGTGGCCGGTCCGCGTATCCGCCAGCAGGTCGTGGAACATGTAGTCGTTGTCGGCGCGCTGCCAGAGATGATGATGCGGATCGACGATCGGCAGCGCCGGCTCGAGCGCGTCCTCCGTGACCTTGGCGACCCAGGCGGGGTCGACAGGAATGACATTGCCGAGCCTGGGTGGCGGCGCGGTGCTCATGGTTTCCTCCGGGTTTCAGTAGCGTCGTTGCGGCATTCTATCCCGTCGTCCCGCGAAAGGCGCTTGCCGAGCAAACGCCCTAAGCGAAGGTCGTCGGCCGTCTGGCGTGATCGAGGTTCGACTGTAGGCGACGCGCTTCCCCGGTTTGGCGTCGCCCGGCACGAGCGCCTCGCCGGCGGCGCCCGAAGGACTGCGCGCCCGGCATCACCACAGCGGCTTGCCGTCCATGGTCGAGACGTGGGCGGCGATCACCTTCCAGCCGTCACCGGGAAAGCGGACCCAGGTCTGGCTCTGTCGGCCGACCAGATCCTTGCCGCGAATCTTGAACTCGAGGTTCACCGTCGCGATGTCGCGACCGAGCGTGAGGATCTCCAGCCGGATGCGCCGCTCCTTGATGCCCGGGCCGGGCGGCCGCGCGACGCGATGGGCGTGAATCTCGTCGAAGCCGTAGCCGTTCTCGTGCATGGCGTATCGGATGGTGTGCGGGCTTCTCCAGAAGGTGGCATCGAGCACGTCGACATTCTTGTCGATCAGCGCCTGCTCGTAGCGCTCGAACAGCGCGCGCACCTCCTCGACGATCTCGGCGATGTTGGGCGTGAGGTCCATCGTGTTGCTCCGTTGCACTCCGAATTGGTCGTCTTGGGCGCCACCAGGGATCTCGGCGCCAGACGTCGGACGCAAGCTCCAGGCAGGCGGCAACCTGTTCCGTCGCGACGACCGGATGTGCGTACTTCCTGTCCCTCGAGCGCCTCACCCCGCCATCGCCTGCGCCACCGCCACCAGCATGGCGTCGCTGCCGCGCGGGCCGATGATGGAGAGGCCGATCGGCAGGCCGTCGACCGTAGCGCCCGGCAGGTTCACCTGAGGATGCCCGGCGAGGCCGCCCTGGGCACACAGGCAGGTGATGCGATCACGCAGAGGATCGAGGTGGGAAAGCGGCTGGCCGCGCAGCGGCGCCGGGAACGGCGTCGTCGGCAGGCAGAGGATCGTGCCGGCAGGCAGCAGATGGGCCATGCGGCCCCTCGCCTCCAGGCGCATCAGGTTGGCCCAGCCGCGCTCGCTCTCGGGAATCGACGATGCCAGCACCAGCCCGCGGGCGACGGAGAAAGCCATGCGGGGATTGCGCTCGTCGAGCCAGCTTCTGAACGTCGCGAGTGCCTCGCAGGGTTGCAGGGTGCGCTGCGCGCGCGCCCAGACCGACAGGCCCTGCGGCGCCATCACCTCCTCGCGGCTCGCGCCGATCAACGCCTCCAGCTTCTTCACCATGGGCTGCAATGCCACCGCGACGCCGGCGTCGGCGAAGCCGAACGTGTCAACAGCGACCACCACCCGGCTGGGCAAGGTCGCCGGGATCGCCTCTCCCAGCATCACGGCCGACACGCGCGCGAAGGTCGCCGCGTCGCGCGCGAACCAGCCGGTCGTATCGGAGGTCGGCGCCTGCGGCGCCATGCCGGCGAGGTCGAGGCGGCCATGGGTCGGCCGGATTCCGTAGAGGCCGCAAAAGCTCGCCGGCACGCGTACCGACCCGCCGGTGTCGGTGCCGAGGGCGGTATCGCACAGGCCGGCCGCCACGGCGGCGGCCGAGCCCGACGACGAGCCGCCGGGCACCCGGTCCGGCGCCGCCGCATTGACCGGTGTGCCGTCGAAAGCGTTCTCGCCCAGGATTCCCAGCGATACCTCATCGGTAATGGTCTTGCCGATCAGGGTGGCGCCGGAATCGAGCAGGGTCTGCACCGCCCAGGCATGCCGCGCCGGCAGCGGCCGGCCGCTCGGCCAGTCGGGATTGCCGCCACCGGTCGGCACGCCGGCGACGTCGAACAGGTCCTTCGCGGCGAAGGTGAGCCCGGCCAGCGGGCCGCCGGCGCGGCCCTCGATGCGCACCCGCGGGCCTACCACGAAGGCACCGACTGGATCGTCCACGCGCTACTCCGCCTATTCGGCGGGCGCCGCCGGCGCGGCGCGCCGCGAGCGCCTGCTCCAGGCGGCCCGCCAGTTCATGCCGGCGAGCTTGTCGAGCCAGATGTAGACGACGGGCGTGATGAACAGCGTCAGCAGCTGCGACACCAGGAGGCCGCCGACGACCGTGATGCCGAGCGGCTGGCGCAGCTCGGCGCCGGCGCCTGCGCCGATCGCGATCGGCAAGGCACCCAGCAGGGCGCAGGCGGTGGTCATCATGATCGGGCGGAAGCGCAGCCTCGCGGCCTCGACGATCGCCTGCTCGGCCGACGCACCCTGAGCACGCCGATCGATCGCGAAATCGACCATCATGATGGCGTTCTTCTTGACGATGCCGATCAGCATGACGACGCCGATCATGGCGATGACGCTGAGATCCATGTCGAACATCATGAGGATCAGCAGCGCCCCGATGCCCGCCGACGGCAGGCCGGACAGGATGGTCAACGGGTGAATGAAGCTCTCGTAGAGGATGCCGAGGATGATGTAGATCACCAGCACCGCGGCGAACAGCAGCAGGCCCTGGTTAGCGACAGCCTGCTGGAAGACCTGCGCGCTGCCCTCGAAGCTGGTGGCGATGTTCGGAGGCAGCCCGACGTCGGCCGCGGCCGCCTGGATCTCCGCGACGGCCTGGCCGAGCGCGACGCCCGGCGCCAGGTTGAAGGAGACGATCACCGAGGGCAGCTGGGCGATGTGGTTGACCGTGAGCGACGTCGGCTTGTCGCTGCGCTTGGCGACGGTATCGAGCGGCACCAGCGCGCCGCTCGGCGTGCGCACCTGCATGCGGCGAAGCACGTCGTTGACGTCGGCGTACTTGGGATCCGCCTCGAGGATCACCTGGTAGGTGTCGTCCGGGGCATAGATGGTCGAGACCTGACGGCTGCCGAAGGCGGAGTACAGGAGCAGGCGGATCTGATCGACCGACAGGCCGAGACGGGAGGCGGTGTCACGGTCGACATCGATGACCGTGGAGCGCGCGCGCACCTGCAGGTCCGAGTTGACGTCGAGGATCTGCGGGATGCGCCGCATGCGCTGCTCCATGAGCGGGGCGTACTCGCGCAACGTGGCGAGGTCGCTCGAGCGCATGCCGAATTGATACTGCGCGCGGGTCTGGGTCGTGCCGAGGTTGATCGATTGGGTCGGCTGGAAAAAGACATTGATGCCAGGGACGGTCGCCGTCGCGCGCCGCAGCCGGGCGATCACCTGGAGAGCACTGTCCTTGCGTTCCGGCTTGTCGCGCAGGATCACGAACATGCGCCCGGAATTGACCGTCGCAGCCGCATTGCCGCCGCCGACGATCGACAGCACCGACTTGACATCGGGGTCGCGCTTGATGATCTCGGCGAGCGCGCCCTGGCGCGCCACCATGGCATCGAACGAGGCATCGTCGGGACCGACCGTGGAGCCCGAGATCTGCCCGATATCCTCGGACGGGAAGAAGCCCTTGGGAATCGCCTGGAACAACACCCCCGTCAGCACGAAGGTGCCGAGCGTGATCAGCAGCACCAGCCGCGGCATCGCCACGGTATGCCTGAGCGCCCAGGCATAGCCGGCGCTCACCTTGTCGAAGCTCCATTCGAAGGAGCGCAGCAGGAAGTTATGCCGCTCGTTGTGGTCGACCGGCTTCAACACCCGCGAGCACAGCATCGGCGTCAGGGTCAGCGACACGATGCCCGAGATCAGGATGGCGAAGCTGATGACCAGGCCGAACTCGTTGAACATGCGGCCGACGACGCCGCCCATGAACAGCACCGGGATGAACACGGCGACCAGCGACAGGGTCATCGAGACGATGGTGAACCCGACCTCCTTGGACCCCTTGAAGGCGGCCTCCATCGGCTTCTCGCCCGCCTCGATATGACGGACGATGTTCTCCAGCATGACGATCGCATCGTCGACCACGAAGCCGACGGCGAGCGTCAGCGCCAGCAGCGAGATGTTGTCGATCGAGTGGCCGCACACGTACATCGCCGCGAACGTGCCGATGATGGATATCGGCAGGGCAATGGCCGGGATCATCGTGGCGCGGAAGCTGCGCAAGAAGAAGTAGATGGCGATGATGACGAGGATGGCCGCCAGGATGAGCGTGAACTCGACATCCTCGATGGCATGGCGGATCGGCACCGAGCGATCGGCCAGCAGCTGGATCTCGACGCCGGTCGGCAACTCCGCCTGGATCGCCGGCACCAGGGCCTTGACCCGGTCGACGACGTCGACCGTGTTGCCGTCGGGCTGGCGATAGACGCCCAGCACGATCGCGCGCGTGCCGTCGAGCCAGCTCGCGACCTTGTCGTTCTCCACGCCATCGATGGCGGTCGCGACGTCGGACACCCGCACGGGAGCGCCGTTCTGCCAGGTGACGATCACCGGCATATAGTCGGCCGCCTTGGTGATCGGCCCCGTGGCGTCGAGGATCGAGCTCTGGCGGTTGTCGGCAATGGAGCCCACCGGCTTGCTCGAGTTGGCGCTGACGATGGTGTTCTGCAGCTCCTGCAGGGTCAGGCCGCGCACCGCCAGCTGGTCGAGATTGGCGCGCACGCGCACCGCGTATTTCTGCGACCCGAAGATGACCACCTGCGCCACGCCCGGCAGGGTCGAGATGCGTGGCAGGATCGCCCGGTTGGCGAAGGCGTCGATATCCGACAGGCGGACCTGGGAGGAGCGCAGCGCCAGGAACATCACCGCCCAATCGGCGGGGTTCACCTTTCGGAAGCTGGGCGGCGTCGTCATTTCCGGCGGCAGGCGTCGCATGGCCGAGGAGATCGCCGACTGCACGTCGAGCGCCGCACCGTCGATCGAGCGATTGAAGTCGAACTGCAGCACGATCGACGTGTTGCCGAGCGACGATGTCGACGTCATCGCCGTCACGCCGGCGATGGTCGAGAACTGGCGCTCCAGGATGGAGGCGACCGATGCCGCCATGGTTTCCGGGCTGGCGCCGGGAAGCTGGGCCGTGACCTGGATAGTCGGAAAGTCGACTCGCGGGATCGCCGCCACCGGGAGCTGCTTGTAGCCGAAGATGCCGGCGATGATGAACGAGGCCATCAACAGGATGGTCATGACCGGGCGGCGAATGCACAGCGCGGAAATCATGCTGGGCTCCTCCCGGTCAGCCGCGCGGCTGCGCGGGCGCTGCGGGTCTGGGGGGCTGCGCCTGTGTCGGCGCCGCGGCAGGCGACGGGGTCGGCGGGCGAACGGCGACGTTGGCACCGTTGACCAGGCGAAGCTGTCCGTCGACCGCCACCTGCTCGCCGTCGGCAAGCCCCTTGCCGATTACCGTCTCGCCGTTCTGCGTGCGCTTCACGACCACCGGGCGAAGCTCGGCAACCCCGTCCTTGATCACGAACAGGTACGGTCCCTGGGGGCCCAGCTGGATGGCGGGGGCGGGAACGGCGATCGCATCCGGTTCCACGCCGAGGACGATCTCGACCCTGACGAACTGGCCCGGCCAGAGCCCCTCGTTGGCGTTGTCGATGCGCGCCTTGGTGGTCACCGTGCCGGTATTGGGATCGACCGAGTTCTCGATGAAGGCGATCACCCCTGGCTGCTTGTGATCGTCGTCGATCAGGGCGTTGACCTTGACATCGCCCTTGGCCATGGCCGCGCGGATATCGGGGAGATAGACTTGGGGAACCGCGAACGCGACGTAGATCGGGTTGACCTGGTTGATCGTGGCGAGCGCCGAGGCGGACGAGTTGTCGCCGACGCGAACTACCGTCCCGGCCTTGCTCGAGATCGAGCCGATCCGACCCGACACCGGCGCGCGGATCTGGGTGAAGGTGAGCGACGTCTGCACGCTCGCCCTGGCCGCCTCGTCTGCCTCGAGCTGCGCCTCGGCGGCCTTGAGGGCGGTGAATGCCGTGTCGCGGCTGACCACGGTGCCGGCGTTCTTGGCCAGCAGCTCCTCGTAGCGTTGCAGGTCACGCCTGGCCTGATGGACCTGGGCATGGTCCTTGCGGATCTGCGCCTCGATCTGGCCGAGTTGGGCCTTGAGCGTGCGCGAATCGAGCTCGAACAGGAGCTCGCCTTCCTTGACCAGCGCGCCCTCGTCGACATTGACCTTCATGATCTGGCTGTCGAGACGCGCCTTGATCTGAATCGAGGCGATGGCTTGCACCGTGCCGACCGCCTCGATGACGATCGGCATCGCCTTCTTCTCGACCTTGGTGATAACGACCGGAACCGGACCGCCGGGATTCAAGCGGCCGCGACGTCCCTGCGGCTGGGCAGCCGCCGCGGGACTGGCGCCACCCTTCTCCGCTGCGCTCGCCGCCGCGCCGAGCCCCAGGCGCTGCGCCACCTCATGACGATAATGGTATCCCGCTCCGCCGGCTGCGACGAGGAGCACGCCCAAGACAGCGAGACGGACAATCCGCATACCAGACGCTCCAAACCCCGACCCCAACAGTCAATTATAGGCCGTGAATGCCCGCACGGACAGTCGGAAGCGGTCTAAACGCCTCTTTCTCAAGCAAAAACCCGCCACGAGGGGCGGGTTTTCGTCACATTCTCGGGAGGTGGCCGAGCCGGGCCAGCGCCATGCTCAGCGGCTGTAGTACTCGACCACGAGCGACGGCTCCATCTGCACCGGGTAGGGCACATCGGACAGCTTGGGACCGCGCACGTAAGTGCCTTTCATGTCCTTGTGGTCGACCGTCACGTATTCGGGCACGTCGCGCTCGGCCGTCTGGGTGGCCTCGAGCACCCGGGTCATTTCCCTGGCCTTGGCGGTCAGCTCGATGACATCGTTGTCCTTGACCAGGTAGGACGCGATGTTGACGCGGCGGCCGTTCACTTTCACGTGACCGTGGCTCACCAGCTGGCGACTGGCGAACACGGTGATCGCGAACTTCATGCGGTAGATGACGGCGTCCAGCCGGCGCTCCAGCAGCTCGACCAGGTTTTCGCCGGTATCGCCCTTGCGGCGCACTGCCTCGAGATAGTAGCGGCGCAGCTGGCGCTCGGAGACCGAGCCGTAATAGCCCTTGAGCCTCTGCTTCGCCATGAGCTGCAGCCGGTAGTCGGTCGGCTTCTGCCGGCCCTGGCCGTGCTGGCCGGGTCCGTACTCGCGCTTGTTGATCGGGCTCTTCGGCCGGCCCCACAGATTGACCCGGAGGCGGCGGTCGATCTTGTACTTCGAATTCTCGCGCTTGCTCACGCGACAGCTCCTTCGTTGGGCGCCGCCTTTGGCGACGCTGTTGTCCGGATAGGCCTTGGTCCGACCCTGCGCTGCTCAGAGCGCCTTGGTCGGGGCGGGACGCGGCGCCCGACAGGGCATCGCGACCACGTTCTCCGGAGGAGCGCGGAACATACTTTTGAAAGCGCCCCTGTCAAGCAGCGATTCCGCTCGCCGAATCAGGAACTTAGCTCATGGCTGGAGCGCACCGCTCGTAGGCGCCAGCTTTTCGATCGTCCCCCCCAGCGAAGCTACAGCGAAGCTGGGGGGAGAACCGAAAGGTCAGCGCCCGAGAGCGGCGGGCTCCCAGCCCTGAACCTCAGACCTCCTCCAGCACGATCTCGTGGCTGACGGAAGCCGACTTCCGGATCATGGCGGTGGCCGAGCAGTACTTGTCCTCCGACAGGCTCACCGCGCGCTCGATCAGGGCCCGGTTCAGCCTGCGGCCGCGCACCGTGTAGATGACCTTGACCGAGGTGAAGACCTTGGGCGGCTCGTCGGCTCGCTCGGCGACCAGGGACACCTCTACTCCCTCGATGTCCTGGCGTTGCTTCCTCAGCATCGCCACCACGTCGATCGCCGTGCAGCCGCCCATCCCCATGAGCACGACCTCCATCGGCCGCGAGGCGAGATCGCGGCCGCCCACGTCGGGAGCGCCATCCATCGTGAGGGTATGGCCGCTGCCGCCTTCGGCGACGAACAGGGCGCCGTCGACCCAGGAGATCTTGGCGGTGGTGGACATGCTCACTCCTCGCTGTGCTTGCCTTTGCCGAGATACTTCATGACGCCGTGAAAGGTCCGCACTTCCTGCTCGGTCATCATCGCGCGCTGCAGGAAGGCACGCAGGTTCTGCACCATCGCCGGCTTCGCCGCCTTGTTGCGCAGGAAGCCCGATTGGTCGAGCGCACGCTCCAGGTGATCGAAGAGATTCTGCATCTCCTGCTTGGTCGCCGGGCGGACCGCATAGTCCGACAGGCGTTCCGCCGGCGTCGCCTGCGCCAGCATCGCCCATTCGTAGGCGACCAGCAGAACCGCCTGGGCGATGTTGAGCGAGGAGAATTGCGGATTGAGCGGGATCGAGAGCGCGGTGTCGGCCAGCACCATATCGTCGTTGGTGAGACCCGTGCGCTCCGGCCCGAACAGGATGCCGACCCTGTCGCCCCGGCCAATCCAGTCGCGCATCTCGCCGGCAGCGTGGCGCGCGGTGACGATGCGCTGGCTGAGCTCGCGGTTGCGCGCGCTGGTCGCGACCACGTGATGCAGGTCGGCCACGGCCTCGGCAACGCTGTCGAACACCAGCGTCCCCTCCAGGACGATGTCGGCGCCCGAGGCCGCGCGCTGCGCCGCAGGGTTGGGCCAGCCGTCGCGCGGCGCGACCAGGCGCAGGCCCGACAGGCCGCAATTGAGCATGGCACGCGCCGCCATGCCGATATTCTCGCCGAGCTGCGGGCGCACCAGGATGACGAACGGCGTGTCCGAGGCGGTGGCGCGGCCCTTCGAAGGTCGTCCCATGCCGCCCTATATCACGACCGGTTGGTCTGTCTGGAGTTGAGACATGCACTGAGGACGCGACAGCGAGGCTCTCTGGGTCGTTTCGGCGGGTATGGAGTGACGGCGGCAACCTCATGCACGTGAAAGACGCGTCGGCGAGGCTCTCGGGGTCAGGCTCCTATGACTGCGCGTGCCTTCAGACGGGCCTCCGCCAGCTCCGCAGCTTCCACCCGACCCTTGCGCATGGCTCGTCGAACGCGCCAGTCCAGACTCTTGACCTGATCAGCCAACGCGACCGACGGCGTGGATCCGGAAATCCGCACCTCGAAGGGATATCCCTTGATGCGTGTCGTCAGTGGGCAACAGACCATCAGGCTCGTCTTTCCGTTGTAGGCGGCGGAACTCAGGACCAGGGCAGGACGATGGCCCGCCTGTTCCCTCCCGGCTTGCGGGTCGAACTGCAACCAGACGATGTCGCCGGCATCGGGCACGTAGCGCGCTGCCATCAAAGCCCTTCCTTGCCTGCCGGCGGGCCGAAGTCGATCTCCTCGTGCAGATTGTCGGGAGTAATCTTGCCAACGAGACCAGCGAGATCGTAGGACGAGGGCCGCAGGGGTTCGACGACGATGCGCCCGTTCTCCTCCCGGACATCGACCGCATCGTCGATCTCGACCTTTGCCGCCTTGAGAATCGGCGCCGGAATCCGGATGGAGGCGCTGTTTCCCCATTTTTTGACGGTGACACGCATGGCTGCCTCATGTATCGACAATGTCGATACTAAAGGTTCCAGGCGCGCTTGCAACCCAAGACACGTTGCCGATTCGCTCAGGCGCGTTCGGCGACCGCCGTACCCGGGCCAGGCGTCGCGCCGGCCGGGCAGGTGCCGAGGATGATCATGCCGAGCACCTCGTCCTTGGTCACCGCGCGGGTCGCTGCCGTGCCGACCAGCCGGCCGTTCTTCATCACCGCCACGCGATCGGCCAGGTCGAACACGTCGTGGATGTCGTGGCTGATCAGGAAGATGCCGATGCCTTCCTTCTTCAGCTGCACGACGAGATCGCCGACCTGCCGGGTCTCCTGCGGGCCGAGCGCCGCCGTCGGCTCGTCCATGATCAGCACGCGGGCGTTGAAGTGAATCGCCCGGGCAATGGCGACGGCCTGGCGCTGGCCACCCGAAAGCGCCCTCACCGGCTCCTTGAACCCGGCGAAGTGCGGGACGAGTCGCGCCATCACCGCACGGGTCTCGACCTCCATCGCGACGTCGTCGAGCGTGCCCCAGGCGGTGCGCAGCTCGCGCCCGAGGAACAGGTTGGCTGAAGCGTCCAGGTTCTCGGCCAGCGCCAGGGACTGGTAGATCGTCTCGATGCCATAGCGCCGCGCGTCGCGCGGGCTGCGGATCGAGGCCGGCTGGCCATCGATGCGGATCTCGCCCGAATCGGGCCGATAGGCACCTGACAGCATCTTGATCAGGGTGGACTTGCCGGCGCCGTTGTGGCCGAGCAAGCCGACGACCTCCCCGCCGTGCAGCGCCAGCGAGACGCCGTCGACCGCCTGCACGCCGCCGAAGCTGATGCGCATGCCGCGCAGCTCGACCAGGGGAGCCGTGGTGGAGCCCATTGCGTCGCTCATGCCGCGCCTCCCTTGAAGGCGCGTGCGCGATAGAGCCGGTCGAGCCACACCGCCATGACCAGCACGATGCCGACCACGATGTTCTGCAGGGGCGTATCCAGCCCCATCAGGACCATGCCCGACTGCAGGCTCTGCATGATCAGCGCCCCCAGCACGGCGCCGACGACGGTGCCGAGCCCGCCGCCCAGCGACGTGCCGCCGATCACCGTGGCGGCGATGACGTAGAGCTCGTCGAGCGTGCCCTGCGCATTGGTCGCGGCGTCGAGGCGCGCCGTCGAGATGGCAGCGGCCACGGCGCACAGCGTGCCCATCAGCACGAAGACCAGGACGGTGACGCGCCTGGTGTCGACGCCCGACAGCTCGGCCGCCTCGGGATTGCCGCCGAGCGCGAACACATAGCGGCCGAACCGCGTGCGCCGGGCCAGGAAGGCGACGACGATGGCCACGGCGATGGCGATCAGCACCGGCACGGCAAGGCCATGCGCGATCGCCAGCCCCTCCGGCGGGACGACGAGACCGCGCGCTGCCGCCAGTCGCTCCGCGACCCGCGGCGGGAGGTCGTAGCTGTTGACCACCAGCACGACGGCCAGCACCGCGAGGCCGGCGAGCCCGGCGACCGTCACCTCCGCCCACGCCGGGCGCAGCGCGAAGCCGGCCGCCTGCCGCCGCCGGCGCGCGTGCAGCGTGCGCCAGACGATGGCGGCAAGTGCCACCACCGCTAGAGCCCAGGTCCAACCGGCGCCGATCGAGCCGTCGATGCCGCCGCCCATGCGCCGAAAGGCATCGTCCATCGGCGCCACCGTGCGCCCGGACGTGATCCACCAGGCACAGCCGCGCCAGACCAGCAACCCTCCCAGCGTCACGATGAAGGCAGGCACGCCGAGATAGGCGACGATCAGACCCTGCAGCAGCCCGATTGCCGCTCCGACGGCCAGCCCGACGGCCAGGGCGACGAGCCAGATCAGCGGATGCTCGTACCCGAGGTAGCGCGGGAGGAGTTCGGCCTGAGTCACTCCCATGATCATGCCGACGACGCCCAGGATCGAGCCGACCGAAAGGTCGATGTGTCGCGCCACGATCACCAGCACCATGCCGGCCGCCATGACGGCGACCGACGCAGTCTGCACCGAGAGGTTCCACAGGTTCCGCGGCGTCAGGAAGGCGCCACCCGACATCAGGTCGACGCCGATCCAGATCAGCGCCAATGCGCCCAGCAGGCCGAGCAGGCGCGCGTCGATCTCGGTGGCACGAAACAGGCTTGCGAGATGCTTGCGCGCTGACGGTGTGCCTTCTCGCGACGCGCCGGGGGACGACACGTTCACCGGGTTTCCTTCATTGCCGGAAGCGCGCCACTGGTGGCGGAGTAACCGCCGCCAAAGGGCCTGTGACAAAGCAAGTGCCTCAAATTCCGGTAGTGACGCATAACCTTGGTCGAAGACCCGACAAAATCCTCATCCTGAGGAGCGGCCGCGGGCCGCGTCTCGAAGGATGGGCAACACACCAAGTCGCTGAACGTGGGGTGTTGCAGCATCCGATTTGTTGCCGACCCTTCGAGACGCGGCCCTGCGGGCCGCTCCTCAGGGTGAGGTCCTCTTGTAACATAGCGCCTATGAGTGGCGCGCTCCCGGCAATGAGCCTCATCGGCAGGGCCCGGCTCAGTTGCAGGCCTTGACGGTGCCCGGCTTCACGCCGCGGCAGACCACGTCCTTGGGCACCCAGTTGGCCTGGATGACGACATCGAGATTGTCCCTGGTGACCGGCACGGGCGTCAGCAGGATCGAGGTCATCGGAACCTTGCGCGGACCGTCGGCCCAGCTCTTGGTGCCCTGCAGCGCCGCGAGCTTGGCGCCCTTGGCCATCGCCATCGCCTGCTCGCCGGCCGTCCGGCCGAGCAGGCGCGCGTCCTTCCACACGCTTACCGTCTGCGTGCCCAGCGCGACGCGGTTCAGGGCCGCCTGGTCGCCATCCTGGCCCGACACTGGCACCGATCCGGCCAGGCCCTGCGCCGCCAGCGCCGCGATGGCGCCGCCCGCCGTGCCGTCGTTCGACGCCACGACCGCGTCGATCTTGTTGCCGTTGGCGGTCAGGAACTGCTCCATGTTGCGCTGCGCGTTGGCCGGCAGCCAGCCATCCGTGTAGGCCTCGCCGACCTTCTTGATCTTGCCGGACTTGATCGCATCCCCCAGCACCTCGATCTGGCCGCCATAGAGAAAGTCGGCATTGGGATCGGACGACGAGCCCTTGATGAAGACGTAGTTGCCCTCCGGCTTCACCTTGAAGACCTCGCGCGCCTGGACGCGACCGACCTCCTTGTTGTCGAAGGTGATGTAGAGCACGTCCTTCATCTCGATCAGGCGGTCGTAGCCGATTACCGGGATGCCCTCGTTGAGTGCCTTCTCGACGGCGGGCCGGATCGCATTGGCGTCCTGGGCGAGCACGATGAGCGCCTTGGCGCCTCGGGCGAGCAGCCCCTCGATGTCGGCCAGCTGCTTGGTGGCGTTGCTCTGCGCATCGGCCGAGATGTAGGTGCCGCCGGCCGCCGTGATCGCCGCCTTGATTGCCGCCTCGTCGGTCTTCCAGCGCTCCTCCTGGAAGTTCGACCAGCTCACGCCGACCACCTGTGCCTGGGCCGGAGCAGTCATCGCCGCCATGCTGGCCAGGACGGCGGCGCCAACCAGCGCCGCAAATGAAGTGCGAGCCATGTCTCCTCCCGTTGTTGTCTGGCCTGCGCGAGCGCCAAGCTGGGCAAGCCTGATGACGAGGCTGCCTCAAACTATGATGTGCAGGCCGCAGGGCGGTCAAGATTGTGCAACCGGAGACGAAGCTACCGCACCAGCACCTGCTTGCGCATGAACAGGAGCAGCGGGATCACCAGCAGGGTGCACAGCGTCATCGCGCGGAAGTCGTTCAGGTAGCCGATCATCGCCGCCTGGCGGTTGATCTCGGCGTCCCACACCGCGAGCATTTGCGAATCGGCACCGGGCATGACCCGGCCGAACGGCCAGCCGGCGCTGTAGGGCGTCAACTGGCCGACCAGCTCGGCGCGGTTCTCCTGGGTGTTGCGCGCCAGCAGCGAGACCAGCACGGCGATGCCGACCGATGCGCCCATGTTGCGCATCAGCGCGTTGATCGCCGCCCCCTCGGTGCGCAGGCGCGGCGGCAGGGTGGCGAAGGTGAGCGTGGTGAGCGGCGGGAAGACCAACCCGAGCGCGAAGCCCAGCAGGACGCCGTTCCAGATGATCCGGCTCTCGCTGACCTCGAGCGTGAAGGTCGTCATTTCCCAAAGCGACACGGCGCACATGGCGAAGCCCACGGCGATCAGGACGCGGGCGTCGATGAGGCCGATCAGGCGCGACACCAGCATCATCGAGATCATCATGCCGGCACCGCGCGGCGCCAGCACCACGCCGGTGGTGAACACCGGATAGCCCTTGAGCTGCTGGAGGAACGGCGGCATCAGCGTCGCCGTCACGATCAGCACCAGGCCGGTGATGGCGGTCAGGATCAGGCCGACAGACAGGTTGCGGTCGCGGAACAGGTCGCGCGACAGGAACGGCTGGCGGTCGGTCAGCATGTGGATGAGGAACATCGTGAACGACACGCCGGCGATCAGGGCCTCGCCGATGATCTCGAGCGAGTCGAACCAGTCGAGCTGCTGGCCGCGATCGAGCATCAGCTGGAAGGTGCCGATGGCGATTGCCAGGAAGGCGAAGCCCAGCAAGTCGAAGGGCCGCCGCCGGTCGTGCGCGGTATCGCGTACCAGCAGCAGGATGCCGGTGGTGCAGAGGATGCCGACCGGCAAATTGATGTAGAACACCCAGCGCCAGGTGAACTCGTCGGTCAGCCAGCCGCCGAGCGAGGGGCCGACGATCGGGCCGATCATGGTGCCGACGCCCCACATCGCCATCGCCTTGCCCTGCTCCTCGCGCGGGTAGGTGTCCATCATGATGGCCTGCGAGACCGGCACCAGGGCGGCGCCGAAGCCACCCTGCAGGGCGCGGAACAGCACCAGCTGATCGAGGCTTTGTGCCGCGCCGCACAGCATCGAGACGATGGTGAAGCCGACGACGCAGGTCGACAGCGTGGTGCGCAGGCCGAACCGGGTGGCGCAGAAGCCGGCGAACGGCGTCATGATCGCCGAGGCCACGATATACGAGGTAACGACCCAGGAGACCTGCTCCTGCGTGGCCGACAGCGAGCCCTGGATCGAGGGCAGCGCCACGTTGGCGATCGTGCCGTCGAGCGCATGCATGATGGTGGCCATCATGACCACCAGGGTGATCAGCCCGCGCCGGCGCCTGACCGACGGATCGACCGTCATGGCTTGGCGGTGGCCGACGCGCTCGACAGGCCGAAGGTCTTGGCGAGGCCGGCCATGAGGCCGCCGAACGAGCGGGTGTGGCCGGTGTCGATCTCGACGGTCGTGCTCATGCCGACGCGCAGAGGCGGGTCGCCCTCGCGGCAGATGACCGAGACGCGCACCGGGATGCGCTGGACGACCTTGACCCAGTTGCCCGAGGCGTTCTGCGGCGGCAGCACGGCGAACTCCGCGCCGGTCGCCTGGGCGATGCTCGACACCGAGCCAGTGCACTCGGCGTCGGGGTAGGTATCGACCTTGATGGTCGCCGGCTGGCCTGTCCGCACCAGGGTGAGCTCGGTCTCCTTGAAGTTGGCCTCGATCCAGAGATCCCTGTCGGCCACGACCACCATCACCGGCACGCCGGCGGTGGCATAGCTTCCGGGCACCGGCCGCTTGGCCACGATGCCGTCGAGCGGCGCCTCGATGGACGTGCGCCGCAGCTGAAGCAGCGCCTCGTCGCGCGCCGCCATCATCTGCCTTACCCGCGGATGATCGTCTGCTCGGATCTTGGGGTCGCCGGCGAGTTGCGCCTCGATGCGCTGCAGGTCCTCCTGCGCCGCCGAGATGCGCTGGCGCGCCACGTCCAGGCCCATGCGAGTCTCCTCGAGCTTCTGCGTCGAGGCGATCTTCTTGTCGGCGAGCTCGGACTGGCGATCGAACTCGGACTGGGCATAGGTCATCTGGCTGAGAGCCGCCTTGATCTCCTCGCGCTTGGTGCGCCACTGCGCACGCAGGCCGCGGATGTCGGCCCGCGTCGTCTCCATCTCGGCCTC
>JALHMO010000006.1 GCA_022844015.1 Reyranella sp.
CGGCAACCCGGTGGCCGGGGCGGTGGTGGGCGGCCTCGGCGGCGCGGCCATCGGCGCGGCGACGGCGCCCGCCAATCGCTGGTGAGGCCGATCTCCCGGCAGAACAGCTTCCGAGCAGGAGGCGAGCGAGCGAAGCCGGTCCCGCAGGGTCAGGGCTGCTTCGTGGACCGGACGGGGACGGCGCGGACCACCGCGCCGTTCACCTCGATGTCGACGGTGGGCGGCCGATGCTCGGGGCCCCACTTGCGGCCGTCGACGACGTCGACCGGACCCATGGGAAAGTTCAGCCGCCTGACCACCGCGCCGGGCACGTCCTTGCCGTCGGCGTCGATGACGTACGGCCGGCCTTTGGCAAACTTCGCGAAATACTTCGCCATCTCGAACGCTCCTGCAGCTGCTGGGCTGCAAGGGCTAGCCGAGGTGCGCTGCCCTGCCAAAGGGGAAAACCGCCCTCTGGGGCGGCCGATCATCATCCCCTCCCAAGCCCGCCCCGGGGGTGCTGAAGCGGGGGGATGATGGTCCCGGGGCGGGTGCCGGCGATTGGGGGAGCGCCGGCACCAGAAGCAATGCGGCCGACCGCAAAAGGTTCCGCGGGGAATCGCAGGTTTGTGCCGGCTGCGATGGGGCAAGCTGGTGGTTCGTGTCCAACGGTACCCCCAACAGCGGGCTCTGGGGCAACGCTTGCACGCGTCGGGCGGGCATGGCAGGCCAGCACGATGTGCGGACGCTATACCTACGCCCTCACCTGGAAGCAGATCGTCGAGCTCTATCGACTCACCGTGCCGGAAGAGCCGCCGGACGGGCTGATCGAGAGCTACAACGTGGCGCCGACCCATACGATGCCGATCATCCGGCCGGCGGGAAACGGACGCGAGATGATCCTGGCCGGCTGGGGCCTGGTGCCGTTCTGGCTGAAGCCCGACCAGCTCGACAAGCGGCCCTACAGCACCATCAACGCGCGGGCAGAGACCATCCGGACCGCGCCGACCTACCGCGATCCCTTCAGGAAGCGGCGCTGCCTGGTGCCGGCGACCGGCTGGTACGAGTGGCAGAAGGTCGACGCGAAGAGCAGGAAGCCGTTCCACTTCGCGCCCGTCGCCAGGCCGTTCGCGCTGGCCGGCGTCTACGACGTGTGGCGCGGCGACGGCCGACCGGCGGTCACCAGCTTCGCCATCGTCACGACCGAGGCGGCGCCGGGCACCGCCGCCTATCACGACCGCATGCCGGTCGTGCTCGAGGAGAGCCAGTTCGAGGACTGGATGCGCCTGCCGCCCGAGGCGGCAGCCGATATGATGAAGCCCTACCCCGGCGCCATCGACCTGTGGGCGGTGACGAAGGACGTCGGCAACGTGCGCAACAACCGTCCAGACCTGATGGCCCGCGCCGAGCTGCTCTAGCCGTGCGCGCCCCGGCCGCGTATCGCCGCCATCGCGCCTCGCCGGTGCTGCGCGGCGCGCGCGCCGGGCTAGGTTGCGCCGATAGGAGCGTCGGTTGCGACTTCGTCGCCCAGTACCTGAAGTTCCTGCAGTAGCGCCCCCGGAGCTTGCCACGAGAACATCGGCGTGATGGTGGCGACGCCGGTCTGCTCGACCGTGCTGTTCGTGGTGGCGGCGCTGTTCGCCATCCTGCTCGGCTTCTCGCCCAAGTTGAGTTCGACGCCTCGTCGGCAGGCTCCACAGCGATCGGCGACGTCCGGTGGCGAGACTTCCGCGCCGCGATGGAGTATAATGCTCGTGTGGTGGTTCGCAGCTCCTCGTGACCGGCGACCGCTTGGGGCGTCGTGGCACGTCGAGCCTGCGACCTTGGGACGTTCGTTCGCAAGGAGGCAAGCATGGCCACGCATGACCACATCCGAAATCCCGTCGAATGGGGCTGGGACCA
Organism: Reyranella sp.; assembly: GCA_022844015.1. GTDB lineage: Bacteria > Pseudomonadota > Alphaproteobacteria > Reyranellales > Reyranellaceae > Reyranella. The sequence continues at coordinate 1,882 of JALHMO010000006.1, forward strand.
GCTGAAGCAGGCCGGTCACGCCATGGGATCGGCGGCCCATTCGATGGAGGGTACCTGGGAGGCGCGCGACACCGCGCCGCCCGTGGTGCGCCGCATCGGCCTCGCCGACCTGCGCGACTCGCTAGCACAGGGTGCGCGCGACTTCGCGGCGTGCCGGACCGACGTCATCTTCCTTTGCCTACTTTATCCGTTGGCCGGCCTGATCATGGCGCGCATCGCCTTCGACTATGGCCTGTTGCCACTGATCTTCCCGCTGGTCTCCGGCTTCGCCCTCATCGCGCCGCTGTTCGGCGTCGGCCTCTACGAGATCAGCCGACGCCGCGAGCGCGGCATCGAGACCTCGTGGAAGGACGTGTTCGGCGTGCTGCGCTCGCCGGCGCTCGGCTCGATCGCAGTGCTCGGCTCCCTGCTGCTGGTCCTGTTCGCGCTCTGGCTGTTCGCGGCGAACCTGCTCTACACCGTGACGCTCGGCCCCGACGCGCCGGTCTCTGCCGTGGCGTTCGCGCGCGATGCCGTCACCACGCCGCAGGGCTGGACGATGATCACCGTCGGAATCGGCCTCGGCTTCCTGTTCGCGCTGGCCGTCCTGGTGATCAGCGTGGTGTCGTTCCCGCTGCTGCTCGACCGCGACGTCGGCGTCGCCACCGCGATCCGGACCTCGGTCCGCGCCGTCGTGCAGAATCCGCTGCCGATGGCCGCGTGGGGGCTGATCATCGCCATAGGCCTGGTGATCGGCACGATCCCGCTGCTCGTCGGGCTGGCCATCGTGCTGCCGATCCTCGGCCACGCCACGTGGCACCTCTATCGCAAGGTGGTGGGCTGACCAGCCCGGTCAGCCCTCGTCCTCGAACTCGACCAGCTCGGCGCCCTCGGCGACCTGCTCGCCGATGGCGTAGCGCAGCGTCTTGACCTTACCATCGAGCGGCGCGGCGAGGGTGTGCTCCATCTTCATCGCCTCGAGCACGAGGAGCGGCTGGCCCTTGCTCACGCTGTCGCCGACTTTGACGCGCAGATCGATGATCTTGCCTGGCAGCGGCGCGCGGACGGCCGCCTCGCCCGAGGCGGCGGCCTCGTACTGCGTCACGTCGAGCGGATCGACGAGGCGCAGCCGGCGGCTGGCGCCATCGGCGAACACGGTGTAGTCGACGCCGTCGCCGGTCTGGCGGCGCACCACGGATGCCGTGAAGGTGTCCTCGCCCAAGCGGACGGCGAGCCTGTCCGCCTCGAGACGGCGGACCTCGGCGTCGAGCGCCCCTCCAGGCAGCTCGAGCCGGATGCCGCCGGCGCGCCGACGCCGGGCGATCACCGCGACCTCGCGCTCGCCGTCCTTCCAGCGCACATCGTCGTGCCCGTCGTCGAGCAGTCGGAAGGCGTCCTGTCGGGTCCACGGCGACCAGGGATCGCCGGACGCCCGCGCGGCGGCATCGGTGGCCTCCTGCCACTCGACCAGCCGCGCCAGCGTCGCGACGGCGAGGGCGCGGTCGTCGGCCGGCTGCAGCTTGGCGAACAGCGATTCGCGATGACGCTCGATGAAGCCCGTGTCGACCTCGCCGCCGACGAATGCCGGATGGGCGCACAGCGCTTTCAGGAGCTGGGCGTTGGTGGTCACGCCGACCACCTCTGTCTCGCCCATCAGGGCCGCCATTCGGCGCAGCGCCGACGTGCGATCGCGATCGTGCACGATCACCTTGGCGATCATGGGATCGTAGAATGGCGTGACGGTGTCGCCCTGGCGAACGCCGGTGTCGACGCGCACGTGCGGCCCCTCCTCCGGCAATCGGAGATGGACCAGGGTGCCGGTCGACGGCAGGAAGTTGCGCGCCGGATCCTCGGCGTAGAGCCGGACCTCGACGGCATGGCCGTCGATGCGCAGCTGGTCCTGCGCGAGCGGCAACCGGCCGCCCGCCGCGACGATCAGCTGCCACTCGACGAGGTCCTGGCCGGTGATGGCCTCGGTCACCGGGTGCTCGACCTGCAGCCTCGTGTTCATCTCCATGAAGTAGAAGGTGCCGTCCTGATTGGCGATGAACTCGACGGTGCCGGCGCCCTGGTAGCCGATCGCCCTGGCCGCCGCGACGGCCGCCTCGCCCATTGCCTTGCGGCGCTCCGGGTCCATGGCGGGGGCCGGCGCCTCCTCGATCACCTTCTGGTGGCGCCGCTGGATCGAGCAGTCGCGCTCGAACAGATAGACGCAACCGCCGTGGCTGTCGGCGAACACCTGGATCTCGATATGGCGCGGCCGCGTCAGGTACTTCTCGACCAGCACGTGGTCGTCGGCGAAGGACGCCTTGGCCTCGCGCTTGGCGCCCGCCAGCGCATCGGCGAACTTCGCCGGTTCCTCGACCACCCGCATGCCCTTGCCACCGCCGCCAGCCGACGCCTTGATCAGCACCGGATAGCCGATGCGCCCGGCCTCGCGCGCCAGGAGGTCGGGCGACTGGTCGTCGCCATGATAGCCCGGCACCAGCGGCACCCGGGCCTTCTCCATGATCTTCTTGGCCTCGCTCTTGGAGCCCATGGCATGGATTGCCGCGGGCGGCGGGCCGATGAACACGATGCTCGCCTTGCCGCAGGCCTCGGCGAAACCGGGATTCTCCGACAGGAAGCCGTAGCCCGGATGGATCGCCTCGGCGCCAGTGCGGCGTGCCGCCTCGATCAGGCGATCGCCGACCAGGTAGCTGTCACGCGCCGGCGACGGGCCGATATGGACGGCCTCGTCGGCCATCGCCACGTGGCGCGCACTACGGTCGGCATCGGAATAGACGGCCACCGTCTTGATGCCGAGCCGCCGCGCCGTCTTGATGACGCGGCAGGCGATTTCGCCTCGATTGGCGATCAGGATCTTGGAGAACATCAGACCGCCCACCTCGGCTTGCGCTTGTCCAGGAAGGCCTTCATGCCTTCCATCGCCTCGTCCGTCGTGCATTGGTTGGCGACGTGCTCGCCCAGGAAACTCGCGGTTTCGGCATCGTGCGGCGCGGCATCGACCGCGGTGATCAGTTCCTTCACGAGCTTCTGCACCGACGGGGCGCCGAGCTTCAGCTCGCTGGCCAACGTGGCGATGGCCCCGTCGAGCTCGTCCGCCTCCACCACCTGGTCGACCAGGCCCAACCGCAAAGCCGTTGCCGAGTCGAAGAGACCGCCGTGCATCAGGAGCTGGCGCGCCACCCGCGGGCCGACCGCCTGGATCAGAACCGGGATGGCGATCCCCGCCAACAGGCCGTTGCGCGCCGATGTCAGCCCGAACCGGGCCGACGACGCGGCAATGGCGAAGTCGCAGGCCAGCATCAGGCCGACGCCACCACCGACCGCCGCCCCGTGCACGCGCGCGATCGACGGCTTGGGAAAGTCGTAGACCGCCTGCACGGCGCCCATCATCACGTCGGCGCCGACCCGGCGGGTGATGGCGTCGAGCCCGGGCCAGGTCAGCACCCAGTTGAAGTCGCCGCCGGCCGAGAAGGAGCGGCCCTGCGCCGCCAGCACCATGACGCGCACGCCGTCATCGGCGGCGAAGGCTTCGACCGTCTCGATGATCGCGCGCGCGGTGTCGCCGTCGAAGGCATTCATCTCCTTCGGCCGGTTCAGGGTCAGGGTCGCCACGCCGCCCGCGACCGCCGTGTTCACGAGATCCGTCATTGTCCAATCACATCCGGAAGACGCCGAACCTGGTCTGCCCGATCGGCTGGTTCATCGCCGCCGACAGGCCGAGCGCCAGTGCCATGCGCGTGTCGACCGGGTCGAGGATGCCATCGTCCCAGATCCGCGCCGTGGCGTAGTACGGATGACCTTCACGCTCGTAAGCCTCGCGAATCGGCAGCTTGAACGCCTCCTCGTCCTCCTTCGACCAGGCGCCGCCCCGCGCCTCGATGTTGTCGCGCCGCACCGTGGCGAGCACGCTGGCTGCCTGTTCCCCGCCCATCACCGAGATGCGTGCGCTCGGCCACATCCAGAGGAAACGCGGGCCGTAGGCGCGGCCGCACATGCCGTAGTTGCCGGCGCCATAGCTGCCGCCCACGATCACCGTGAACTTCGGCACGTTCACCGTCGATACCGCGGTCACCATCTTGGCGCCGTCGCGGGCGATGCCGCCGGCCTCGTACTTGCGGCCGACCATGAACCCCGTGATATTCTGCAGGAACAGGAGCGGGATACCGCGCTGGCCGCACAGCTCGATGAAGTGCGCGGCCTTGAGGGCGGATTCGTTGAACAGGATGCCGTTGTTGGCGACCACGCCGACCGGATAGCCCCAGATGCGGGCGAAGCCGGTGACGATGGTCGTGCCATAGAGGTGCTTGAACTCGTCGAGCTCGCTGCCGTCGACCAGCCGGGCGATCACCTCGCGCATGTCGAAGGGCGTGCGGTTGTCGGACGGCACGACGCCGTAGAGCTCCTCGGCGGCGTACCGCGGCTCATGCGGCTCGAGCAGCGACACCGAGGGCTGCTTCTTCCAGTTTAGATTGGCGACGATGCGCCGTGCCATGCCGAGCGCGTGGCTGTCGTTCTGGGCATAGTGATCGGCGACACCCGACGTGCGTGCATGGACATCGGCGCCGCCCAGGTCCTCGGCGCTCACGATCTCGCCGATCGCAGCCTTCACCAGCGGCGGGCCGGCGAGGAAGATGGTGCCCTGCTTGCGCACGATGACCGTCTCGTCGCTCATCGCCGGCACGTAGGCGCCGCCCGCCGTGCAGGAGCCCATCACGACGGCGATCTGCGGGATGCCCTGCGCCGACATGTTGGCCTGGTTGTAGAAGATGCGGCCGAAATGGGTCTTGTCGGGGAACACTTCCGGCCATTGCGGCAGGTTGGCGCCACCGGAATCGACCAGGTAGATGCAGGGCAGACGATTCTCCATCCCCACGTCCTGGGCGCGGAGATGCTTCTTCACCGTCATCGGATAATAGGTGCCGCCCTTCACCGTGGCGTCGTTGCACACGATCACGCACTCGACGCCGCTCACCCGGCCGACGCCGGTGATGACGCCCGAGCCTGGCGCCTCGTTGTCGTACATGTCGAGGGCGGCGAGCGGCGACAGCTCGAGGAACGGCGAACCGGGGTCGAGCAACGCCCGGACACGCTCGCGCGGCAGCAGCTTGCCGCGGGCGACGTGGCGCTTGCGCGAGTCCTCGCCGCCGCCCAGCCGTACCTCGGCCGTGCGGCGGCGCAAATCCTCGACCAGGCCACGCATGGTCTCGGCGTTGCGCTTGAAAGTGTCGGACCGGGTGTCGACGTGCGAGGAAAGGATGGTCATGCCGGGCCAAACTGCCCGGCCGCGCGAGGACGTGCAAGGCCGGTGCAGTCAGGGCGCCGACAATGTCGCATCGGTGTTTCGCGCATCTTCTTCCTCCCCCGTAGCAGCTGGGCAATCGCATAGGGAAGAAATGCCGTCATCCCGGCCGGAGCCGAGCGCAACGCCTGCCCCTGAGCGAAGCCGAAGGGGGGCGCAGTGGAGGGACCCTTCTTGTTGCGGCATCAGCAAGAAAGGTCCCTCGACTGCGCCATCAATGGCGCTGTAAGCAGCCCTTAGCCGGGCGGCTTCGCTCGCGATGACGGTTGTTGCCATCTGCGAATGCCGCCGATGCGGGGAGGGAACGAAAGCAGGCTTGCCGGGACGCGCTACGGCAGCCGCGACAGGTTCCTCCAGCCGACGTTCTGGCCGACGAAGGTGCGCAGGTTGGCGAGGGCCGCGGCGAAGTCGGCATCTCGGTCGGCCTGCTCCTTCAGCACGATGTCGGAGTTGCTGCGGAACGCTTTCATCAGCTCGGGCGACCACTGCCGGATGACGACACCCGAGGCGCGCAGCTTGTCGATCGCCAGTCCCTGCATGTGAGGTGAACGGCTCAGCATCCAGGCGATGTTGGCGCGGCAGGCGGTCTCGATCTGCGCCCGCAGGGTGGCCGGCAATGCCTCCCATCTGTCCTTGCGCATCAGGAAATCGAGCACCGCCGACGGCTGCTGCCAGCCGGGCACGTAGTAAGGCAAGCCGAGCCTGTCGAAGCCGAGCGCGGCATCGATCGACGGCGTCGACATCTCGCCACCATCCACGGTGCCCTGCTGCAGCTTGTAGAAGAATTCGCCGGGCGGCAGCGGCACCAAGGTCGCGCCGAGCCGCGCCATCACCTCGCCGGCGACGCGGCCGTAGCGCAGCCGCAGGCCCTTCAGGTCGGCCACCGTGTTGAGGTCCCCGCGAAACCAGCCGCCGCCCTTGGCGCCCTGGATGCCGCACGGAATGCCGGCGACGCCGAGCTTGTCGTAGGCGTCGCGATGGATGCGGCTGCCGTCGCCCTCCAGCATCCACGAGGTCATGTCCTCCGGGCCGGGGCCGAATGGGATCGTGGCGAAGGCGCCGAAGACAGGCGCCTTGCTGGCGGCGTAGCCCGACCAGGTGAAGGCCGCCGCCAGGTCGCCGTTGACGATGGCGTCGAGCATGTCGGCCGTCGGGGCCACGCGCCCCGGCTCGACGATCTTGATCGACAGCGCGCCGCCCGACATCTGCTTCACGGTCCGGGTAAAGACCCGCACGGCCTCGCCGGATCCGGGCAGGGCGGGGCTGAAGGCGGTCTGCATCTGCAGGAGCCGCTTGGGAGCGGCGACGGCATCCGCGCCCTTCTCGGAAGGCTTCTCCTTGTCGCCCGCCAAAGCGCTGCCCGCCACCGCCAGCATCGCTGCGGCGAGGCCAACAACGGCAATACATTTACGGTGCACGACCGACCATCCGTCGCCCGGCTCCCCCAAGCCCCAAAACCGCTTCTGCGGCCATTTCAGCCCCGGTGAGTTTTGCACGACCCCGGGGCGGGAACAAGGAAAAGGCGGGACGCTACAATGTTGCCAGTCCCCGACCGATCAGGATGCGCTGGACGTCGCTTGTGCCCTCGTAGATCTGGCAGACCCGAACGTCGCGCCAGATTTTCTCCACCAGGTAGTCCGAGACGTAGCCGTAGCCGCCGTGGATCTGAATTGCGGCCGAGCACACCTCCTCGGCCATCTCGGACGCATATAGCTTGGCCATTGCGGCCTCGGTGAGGCAGGGACGGCCGGCGTCGCGCAAGGTTGCGGCATGGAGCACCATCTGGCGCGCCACCGCGATCCGGGTGGCCATGTCGGCCAGCCGGAATTGCACGGCCTGGTGGTTGACGATCTTGGTCCCGAAGGCCTCGCGGTCGTTGGCGTAGGCGCGGGCGGCCTCGAAGGCGGCCCGCGCCATGCCCACGGCCTGGGCGGCGATTCCGATTCGACCGGCCTCCAGGTTGGCGAGCGCGATGCGATAGCCCTCCCCCTCGCCGCCCAGCAGGGCGTCCGCCCCGACAGCGCAGTCCTCGAAGGCGATCTGGCAGGTGTCGGAGGATTTCTGGCCGAGTTTCTTCTCGACAGAGGCGACCCGGTAGCCCGGCGTCCGGGTCGGCACGATGAAGCAGGAGATACCGCGCTTGGGCACCGCGGGGTCGCTGACGGCGAACACCAGGGCGACGTCGGCCGAGCGGCCGGACGTGATGAACTGCTTGACCCCATTCAGCACCCAGCCGTTGCCGCGGCGCTCCGCCCGCGTCTTCAGGTTCGAGGCGTCCGATCCGGCATGCGGCTCGGTGAGGCAGAAGGCGCCCAGCATCTCGCCCCTCGCCAGGGGCTTCAGCCAGCGCTCCTTCTGCTCCGGCGAGCCGTAGGCCAGCAGCGCGGCGCAGTCCGGCGAGTTGTTGACGCTCATTACCGTCGACAGGCCACCATCGGCGGCGGCGATCTCCTCGAGCGCCACCACGTACGACACCATGTCGGCGCCCGCGCCACCCCATTCGGCAGGCACGCACATGCCGAGAAAGCCGAGCCGCCCCATCTCGGCCAACAGCGGGCGCGGGATCTCGCCGGCCGCCTCCCAGTCGCGGACATGCGGCGCGACCTTGTCCTGCGCGAAGGCCCGCGCGGTGTCGCGGATCAGGATCTGTTCTTCAGTGAGCAGCATGGGCTGGGAGAGTCCCTGAGACGTTGGGTGACCGAGAGCATGCGCTGGGCGCGCGCGACTCCAGTCGCGCGTCTTCTATTTCATCAAGGGTGATCGCGCCACTGGAGTGGCGTGCCCATAGGCGCTGAGCTTACGTTGAATACTCAACGAAATCCTCATCCTGAGGAGGCCGCGTAGCGGCCGTCTCGAAGGATGGGCTGCAGATGAGATCGCCGAAACAACGCTGACGTAACACCTGCTGTGTTGCCGACCAAGGGGCGAAGGTTACTTCGCCCTAATCGAGACGCGGCCCTCCTGGCCGCTCCTCAGGGTGAGGTCCGTTTGAAAGTCGGCGCCTCTGAGTGGCGTACCCGCAGCTGCCTATCGCCGGTGGCTCAACAGTCGCGCGCGCTGGCGCTGCCAGTCGCGGTCCTTGATCGACTGGCGCTTGTCGTGCGCCTGCTTGCCGGTGACCAGGGCGATCTCGATCTTGGCGCGGCCGCGCGGGTTGAAATAGACCTGCAGCGGCACGACGGTGCGGCCTTCGCGCTGGATGGCGCCGATCAGCTTGTTGATCTGCTGCCTGTGCAGCAGCAGCTTGCGCGGCCGCCGCGGCTCGTGATTGAAGCGGTTGCCGGCGGCGTATTCCGGGATGTGCGCATTGACCAGCCAAGCCTCGCCGCCCTCCTCCGTGATGTAGGACTCGGCGATGGTCGAGCGCCCGCCACGCAGCGATTTGACCTCCGTGCCGGTCAGTGCCAGCCCGGCCTCGAAGGTCTCGTCGATGAAGTAGTTGTGCCGCGCCTTGCGGTTCTGGGCCACCACGGTGCGGCCCAGGTCCGGTCCCTTCGCCAAGAAATACGCCCCTGGTTGGTTAGGCCTCGCCGATCAGGCCCTAGTTGAGCAGCCCGGCATGCACCATGGCGTCGCGCACCTGCTTCTTGGTGGCGTCGGTGCATTGCACCAGCGGCAGGCGCAGCTCGGCGCTCGCCTGGCCGAGCAGCTCGGCGCCGTACTTGACCGGCGCCGGGCTGGTCTCGACGAACAGCGCCTTGTGCAGCGGCATGAGGCGATCCTGGATCTCGAACACCTTGTCGAGGTCGCGCTTCTTCCACGCATCGTGCATGTCGCCGCACAGGCGCGGCGCCACGTTGGCGGTCACCGAGATGCATCCGTCGCCACCCTGGGCCAGGAAGCCGACCGCGCTCGCGTCCTCGCCGGAGAGCTGCAGGAATCCCTTCCTGGCGCGCAGCTTGGTGAGGGTCGGCCGCGCCATGTCGTAGCTTGCATCCTTGATGCCGATGATGTTGCGGACCTGCGACAGTCGCACCACGGTCTCGACCTGCATGTCTCCGCCGGTGCGCGGCGGCACGTTATACAGCAGGATCGGAATGTCGACTGCCTCGGCCACCGCCTTGAAATGCTGGAACAGGCCTTCCTGCGTCGGCTTGTTGTAGTACGGCACGACCAGCATGGCGGCGTCGGCGCCGGCCTTCTTGGCATGCCGGGTGAGGTCGATCGCCTCCTCGGTCGAGTTCGAGCCGGTACCGGCGATCACCGGAACGCCGGTGCCCTTGGCCGTCGCAATGCAGATGTCGATCACCCGCTTGTGCTCGTCGTAGCTGAGCGTCGGGGATTCGCCGGTCGTGCCGCACGGCACGAGGCCGTCGGTGCCCTCCTTGATCTGCCAGGCGATGAACTTCTCGAAGCCTTTTTCGTCCACGGCACCCTTGCTGAACGGGGTGATGAGCGCGACGAGCGACCCGGTGAACATGGCTTCCCCTCCGAATTCTTGTGGAAAGAACCACTTTAGGCCCCGCCTTCCGAGGCTGCAAGGCAGCTTGCCATTGAGATGCCGCATCTCTCTGCCTACGATTCCCGGCGTGAAAGTTCTTCGACACCCCCTCATCCTGGCAGCGGCCGTCGTGCTGGCCGGCCCAACGCTCGCCCAGCAAGGCGGGCCGGATTCAGGCCTGCGCCGCGGGCCGGCCGACAAGCCGCCTCACGCCAACCCGTCGACGCCGGGCAGCGGCGCACCGGTCGCGATGCCCGGACCGGGCGCGACATCGCCGGCCGTCGGCGCCTACAAGCCGTTGTCCGAAGCGGAAGCCGCCTCCTTCGCAGCGGCTCTCAAGGCGATCGACCAGGGTCGGTACGGCGATGCCAGAGCGATGGTCGCGAACTTCGGCAACCCTCTGCTGTCGCGCTACATCGACTGGAGCATCCTCCGCGCCGCGCCCCGGACCGAGGCGACCTTCGGGGCGACTTGGCGATTCCTGCGCGAGAATCCCGACTGGCCGGAGCCTGAGGTGCTGCGCCGCCAGGCCGAAAGCCGGATCGGCCCGGAACTCGCGCCGGCCGAGGTCGTCCGCTACTTCACCGCCTTCCCGCCGCTCACCAGCACCGGCCACATGCGCCGCCTGGAAGCGGCGCAGGCGGCGAGCCCCGGCGACGTCCAGCGCTTCGCCAGCGAGAGCTGGCAGACCGCGACCTTCCGGAACGCCGACGAGATCGATTTTCTCAACCGCTACGGCCAGCTGCTGAAGGGCCCCGACCACATCGCCCGCTTCGACCGCATCCTGCGCGACGGGCGCCATCAGGTGGCGCGCGACCTGGTGCCGAAGCTGCCGCCCGACTACCAGCCGGTGGCCGAAGCGCGGCTCGCCATGGCGACGAAGGCTGCCGATGCGTCCAGGCTCGTCCTCGCCTTGCCGGCAGCGCGCTTCAACGATCCGGCGGTCGCCCTCGAGCGTCTGCAATGGTTGCGCCGCACCGGCAATCTCGATGCTGCCAGGCCGCTGCTGATGGCGCCAACCGTGCCTCAGACGGACGCGTGGTGGACCGAACGCAACCACATCGCGCGCGAGCTCCTGGCGGCAGGCCGCGCCGGCGACGCCTACGCCCTGACTGTGCCGCACGGCTTTACCAAGGGCATCGCCTTCGCCGAGGCCGAGTTTCTGGCCGGCTGGATCGCCTTGCGCCATCTCAAGCGCCTGGCCGACGCGCAAAAGCATTTCCAGACGCTCTACGACGGCGTCAGCTCCGACAGCTGGCGCAGCCGCGGCGCCTACTGGCTGGGCCGCACGCACGAGGCCGCAAACCGCAGCAAGGAAGCCAACGACTGTTACGGCCGCGCCGCAGCCTTCGGCCAGACGTTCTACGGCCAGCTGGCGGCCCGCAAGCTGCCGGCCGGCCCGACCCGTCTCCCGAGCGATCCGGTCGCAACACCGGCCGAGGACCAGGCGTTCGCCGCCCGCGAGCTGGTTGCCGTGGCTCGCCATCTCGGACAGGCCGGCGACCACGATCGTGCGCGTCCTTTCCTGCTGCGGCTCGCCCGCATGATCACCGCGCCGGGCGAGACCGCGCGGCTGTCGCAACTCGCGCTCGAGCTCAAGCGGCCCGACGTTGCGCTGACCATCGCATGGCGCGGCAGCGCGAACGGCGTGGTGCTGTTCGAGGCCGCCTTCCCAGTGGTCGACCTCGGCCAGACCGGCTCGATCGAGCGGGCGCTGGCGCTGGCGCTGACGAAGCAGGAAAGCGCCTTCAACGCGGCGGCCGTCTCCTCGTCCGGTGCGCTCGGGCTGATGCAGCTCCTGCCCAGCACGGCGCGGGAAGTCGCCGGCAAGCTGAAGATTCCGTTCATCCAGGAAAACCTCACGCGCGATCCCGCGTACAACGTGCAGCTCGGCAGTCAGTATCTTGCCGAGATGCTGAAGCGCTTCGGCGGCTCCTACGAGCTCGCGCTGGCCGCCTACAACGCCGGCCCCGGTCGCGTGGCGGGCTGGCTGAAGACCCTGGGCGATCCGCGTGACGGCAAGATCGACATGGTCGACTGGATCGAGACGATCCCGTTTCGCGAGACCCGCAACTACGTCCAGCACATCATGGAGGGCGTCGTCGTGTATCGCGATCGGCTGAACGGCTCGGTGCGCACGGTGCCGCCGGCGACGGGGCGCTCGTGACCGGCGTCGACGCGAGAGATCAGTCCTTCCGCCACGCCACGAGCGCCAACCCCGGAATGTCCGAGTAGTCGTCGCCATTCATCGTCACGAGCGTTGCCCTGTGAACGAGAGCTTGGGCTGCGATCATTCGATCGAGCAGCTTTCGTCGTGAGTATCCAGAGGCCTCGACGATCGACCTGTACACATCCGCAGCCGCAGCGTCAAAAGCGACCGTGGGATCGCCTCCAAGATGGCGTCGAGGCGAGCGCGGCGAATGCCGGCAGCCGCCGGGTCTCGATACACGCCGCCTTCGAGCTCGACGCGCGTAAGGATCGACATCAAGACCGCCCCGGCAAGGGCTGCAACGTTGGCCGTTACCGAAGGGTCGCCATCACGAAGGTGGATAACGACATCCGTATCCAGCAGAGTCGTCATCGGCTAAAGGTTCGGCCGCTCGGGCAGCTCCTCGTCGTCTCTCGATTCGATGGAGGGTGGCACGGGCAGAGAATTGAGACGAGCGATCATCTCACCGATCGACGCTCTCACCGGATAAATCGTCATGACGTCACCGGAGCGCACGATCTCGAGCTCGACGCCCTCGCCGAAGGCGACATCGCGCGGCAGGCGAAGCGCTTCGCTATTGCCGCTGCGAAACGTGCGTGCACGAACTCTCGGCATGTTGCGACCTCGCAGGATATACGAGTATATACGTCGAGAGGCTTTGCGCTTCAAGGCATATGCCTCAGACCCGTCATCCAGAGCGGAGCCGCCCGATTGGGCGCTGTTTACAGCGCCCTTGGCTGCTCAGTCGGGGGCCTTTCTTGCCGACGATGCGAGAAGAAGGGTCCCTCCGCTACGCCTCGCTCCGCTCGGCTTCGGTCGGGATGAGGGACGCGGAGCATCTGCGATCGCCCTGCCGGCGCACGGCGGCAACTCAGGGTACGATTCGCCTGATCGTGGCGTCGGGCAACGCCCCCTTGTTCACGGCGGCGATGGCGGCTTCGAGCTGCTCGAACGTCGAGTAGCCGACGAGCATGGTCGAGACCGCCGGATGGGCGATGACGAAGCGTTCGGCGAGCTCGGTGAGGTCGGCGGAGCCGCTCTCGCGCACCAGCGGCTCGAGCTCCCGGGCGCGCGCGACGTCGGCGGCGAAGCTCGGGGCGGAGCCGATCGGGTCGACCGACTGCATGGCGAGCGGATGACGATCGGTGGTGCCCGACAAGGCGCCGCCGGCCAGCGCGCGGATGACGATGGTGCCCATGTCGGCCGCCTTCACCCTGTCGAACAGGCGGCCATAGTCCTCCCCGGGGGCGCCCTTGGGCAATGCGCCGCCGGCGCTGGGGTTGAGGGCGTTGTAGACGACCTGGATGGTGTCGAAGAGCTTCGAGTCGATCGCACGGTGCAGCGCTGCCGTCTCGCCGACGCCGCTGAAGCCGATGAAGCGGGTCTTGCCGTCCTTCCTGAGCTTCTCGAGCGCCGGCGCGACCTCGTCGAGCGCGAGGTCGATCGAGAGCCTGTCACCGCCATCCGTGGCAACCAGAGGATTGTGCAGCTGGAACAGGTCGACATGGTCGCGTCCCATGCGGCGCAGGCTGTCCTCCATGCCCTGGACGATACCCTTGGCGATATCGGCGCGATGCTCGGTGCCGAGCCTGACCTTGGTGCCGACCACGACATCGGCCTTGAGCGCCTTCAGCACGCGGCCGAGATTGCGTTCGGATTCACCGTTGCCGTAGAGCGCCGCGGTGTCGAAATAGTTGATGCCGGCCTCAATAGCGCGCGCCGCGGCGCGCTCCTGGTCCTCCGGCCGGCCCTTGGTGAACAGCCCGCCCACGGCGCCGGCACCATAGCCCAGCACCGAGACACTGAGGCCCGTACGGCCCAGCCTGCGCATTTCCATGTCAATCCTCGCCTTCGATCCTGACCTTGCGGCTCTCGTTGTCGACCACGACATGGTTGTCGTTGCTTGTTAACCTAAGGTCATCGCCCGCCTGGAGCAAATCTGCCGGGAGCGAATCAATCGGGAGCAGATCATGAGCAACGCGCTGGCCGATATCGAGCTCTGCGTGTTCGACGCCTACGGCACGCTGTTCGACTTCAACTCGGCGGTTGCCCGTCACCGCGGTGCCATCGGGCCGAGCGCCGATGCCTTGTCCGACCTGTGGCGCAGCAAGCAGATTCAGTACACTTGGCTGCGCAACGGCATGGGCACCTACGCGGAATTCTGGCAGGTGACGGGCGAGGCGCTCGACCATTGCCTCGCCGTTCACGGCATCGCTGACCCGGAGGTGCGGCAGCGGCTCATGGGCGCTTACCTGGCACTCGACCCGTTTCCCGAGGTCCCCGCCATGCTCGAGACCTTGCGGCGAGCCGGCAAGCGGCTCGCCATCCTGTCCAACGGCAACCCCGCGATGCTCTCGCCGATGGTCGCAGCCTCGGGCCTTGCCGACCGTTTCGAAGCGGTGCTGAGCGTCGACGAAGCAGGTGTGTTCAAGCCGGACGCCCGGGTCTATCGCCTCGTCGAGGCGCGCTGCGGCGTGAGGCCCGATCACGTCTGCTTCCTGTCGGCCAATTGCTGGGACGCGCATGGCGCGGCGCATTTCGGCTTCCGGACCGTGTGGGTCAATCGCGCCCGCGCTCCCGACGACGGTCTGCCCGGAAAGCTCGCCGGCCAGATCGGCGACCTCTCCGTGCTTCCTGCCCTGCTCGGTGTTTCCTGATGTCGTCGTCCCGATCTTTCGCGACGCCGACCTTCGCCGATGTCCAAGCGGCAGCCCTCCGCCTCCACGGCGTCGCCCTGCGCACGCCGCTCCTGGAGAACGCGCGCGTCAATGCGATGCTGGGCGGGCGGCTGCTCCTCAAGGCCGAATGCCTGCAGCGCACCGGCTCGTTCAAGCTGCGTGGCGCCTACAATTTCCTGAGCCAGATGAGCACCGAGGAGCGCGGCAGGGGCGCCGTCGGCTGGTCGTCGGGCAACCATGCCCAAGGGCTTGCCGAAGCCGCGCGCCTCATGAAGATGAAGGCCACCATCGTCATGCCGGCCGATGCGCCGGCGCTCAAGGTCGCCAACACGCGCGCCTCCGGCGCCGACATCGTGCTCTACGACCGCGTGAAGGACAGTCGCGAGACGATCGGAACCGACATCGCCCGCAGGACCGGTGCCACCATCGTGCCGCCGTACGATCATCCGTGGATCCTGACCGGCCAGGGCACGGCGGGCCTCGAGATCGTCGAGCAGGCGCGCGAGGCCGGCGTCACCCTCGATGCCGTCGCCGCACCCTGCTCGGGCGGCGGGCTGTCGACAGGCATCGCGCTCGCCGTCAAGGGGCTGAGCCCTGCGACCAGCGTCCATGCCGGCGAACCGGCGGGCTTCGACGACCTGGCGTGCTCGCTTGCGGCGGGCAGCAAGCAGACCAACGACAAGCTTTCGGGCTCGATCTGCGACGCCCTGCTGGCGCCGACGCCGGGTGACGTCACCTTCCCGCTGGCGCTGCGGCTGCTCGGGCCCGGTCTGGTGGTCAGCGATGACGAGGTACTCGATGCGATGGAGCTTGCCTTCCGCGAGTTCAAGCTGGTGGTCGAGCCGGGCGGCGCCGTCGCCCTGGCGGCGGCTCTGACGGGCAAGCTGCCGGTGAAGGGCCGCGCGGTCGCCGTCGTCTGCTCGGGCGGCAACGTCGACCATGCCACCTTCTCCCGGGCGCTCGGCCGCCGCGCCGCATGAAGCTCACCCGCCGCGAGCGCCGCGAATGGCGGATCGTGTTGTGGATCGGCCTGGCCAGCGCCGTGATCAGCGGCTATTTCGGCCTCGCCATCGCGCCCGACGACGAGCACCCCGTGCGGGCGATCCTGCTCGGCGTGCTGACCTCGCTGCTGATCGCCACGCCAATCAGCATCGTCGAGGCGCGGCGCGCCCGTAGCAGCACTCTGCGTCGGCTGCGCCGTCTGCCGCTCGCTCTCTACCTCGTCGTCAAGGTCGCCTTCTATCTCGTCGTGATCGTCTTCGGCCTGGTCGCATCGCGCTGGTTTGCGGCGTGGACCGCGGACCGAGAGATCAGCTTCGACGCGGTCTTCGGCAGCTCGCTCGTCTTCGCCGTGGCGATGTCCCTGGTTGGCAACCTGATCATCGAGATAGGCGGGTTGCTGGGCTTCAGCACGCTCGAGAACCTGCTGACCGGGCGCTACGTCCAGCCGCGGCGCGAGCAGCGCGTTTTCCTGCTGGTCGACATGCGCAACTCGACCGGCCTGGCCGAGCGGCTCGGGCCGGTCCGCTTCCACGAGCTGTTGAACTGGTTCCTCCGCGACATCTCCGACGCGGCTTTGGAGTGCGACGCCGAGATCCACAAGTATGTCGGCGACGAGGCGATCCTGACATGGCCAATCGATCGTGCGCTGACCGACGGCGCCTGCCTCGCCTGCCCGTTCATGGTCCAGGACATCATTGCGCGCAACCGTGAGCGGTACCGGTCGCGCTTCGGCGTCGTGCCGGCCTTTCGCGCCGCCCTGCACTGCGGCGAGATCGTCGCCGGCGAGATCGGCGACGTGCGGCGCGAGATCGCCTATGTCGGCGACACCCTGAACACGACAGCGCGTCTGCTCGAAGCAGCCAAGAGCATGGCTCGGGATATCCTGGTGTCGGCCGATCTGTTGCAGCAGACGCGCTTGCCGGCCGATCTGCGTGCCGAGCCCTTGCCGACGCTCGAGGTGCGCGGCCGCAGCGCGCCACTCGGCATAGCCGCGCTGCAGAGGAGGTCAGCGCCGGGCAGAGAAGCGGTCGAGCAGGCTGCCGAGGATGCCTTTCGGTAGAAAGATGATGAACAGCACCAGCAGCACGCCGTAGACCAGATTGTCCCAGCCCACCGCCTTGGTGCCGAAGCCGATGCGCAGGCCCTCGGCGAGCGCGATGGTAATGACGGCGCCCACGGTCGGTCCCAGGGCGACGTAGATTCCGCCGACCACGACGGCGAACACCATCTGCAGGGAGACCGCGATGCCGCTCACCGTGTCGGGCGAGATGAACATCTGGTACTGGCAGTAGAGCGCCCCGGCGAGCGCCGTCATGAGGGCGCTGATGACGGTGATGCGGAGCTTCTCGAAGGTGACGTTGACGCCGGCCGCGGCGGCCGCGTCCTCGTCCTCCGAGATCGCCTCCAACGCGTAGCGCGCCATGCTGCGGTCCACTAGGTGCCAGATCACGATGCCGGCCGCCCAGACGCCGAGGGCGATCAGATACCAGGTTGTCTTGTCGTCGAACTGCAGGGCAACGATGTGATTGCCCTTGGTACGTTCGGGCGTGTAGCCGAGCGATCCGCCGGTGAAGTCGCGTGTCGCCGTGATGACCTGCAGAACGATTCCCGAGAGGGCGAGCGTCACCAGCACGAAATAGTGGCCGGTGATGCGAAAGCGGAAGCACGGATAGGCCACGACTACGGCGAGAGCACCCGCGCAGATCAGGGCGATCGGGATGCCGATCCACGGCGTGACGCCGAGATGGTTCCACATCAGCGCCGTGACATAGGCGCCGATGCCCATGAAACCGCCATGCCCCAGCGAGACCAGGCCAAACCGCCCCATCATCGACCACGACGTGTAGGCGAACGACCAGATCAGGATCAGGATGATGATGTGCAGCGGATAGGGGTCGCGATACACGAACGGCAGCGCAATCAGCGCCAGGCCGAGAACCGCGTAGACGATCGTGCGCTGGTTCACGGGTACCTCTTCATTGGCGCTTCGCCAGCAGGCCGGCCGGCCGGATGAACATCATCAGGATGAAGAAGGCGAAGGCCAGCACGTATCCCCATTCCAGATCGGAGAACAGGCCGCCCAGGGAGATGATCTGGGCGAACAGGAAGGCCGCGGCGAAGCCACCGACGAAATTGCCCAGCCCACCCAGCACGCAGATCAGGAAGGTGATCGGGCCGAACGACAGGCCGACGAAGGGATGGACGTCGTACTGCAGCACCAGCAGGCAGGCCGCCAGGCCGGCCAGGGCGCCGCCCAGCGCCGAGGTGATGAGGTAGATGCGCCGCGTGTCGACGCCCATCAGGGCCATGATCTGGCGGTCCTGGGCAATGGCGCGGATGGCGGTGCCGATATAGGTCCGCTTCATGAAGAAATAGACCACGATCATGCCGATGGCGGCAGCGGCGAAGGCGAGCAGCCGCGAGTAGCTGAAGTGCATCTCGCCGAACGCCAGCACCGGCAGGCGGATGCCGAGATTGCGGAAGTCGATGCCGAACGCCACGGTGGCGAAGCTCTGCAGGACGAACAGCACGCCGCCGGTGGCGAGCAGCTGGTTGATCGGCGGCCCCGACAGCAACGGCTCGATCACCAGGAAGTGCAGCAGCGCACCCAGGATCGCCACCAGCACGATCGCCAGCGGCGCCGCCAGATAGTACGACAGGCCATAGTATTGCACGAGATAGTACATGCCGTACATGCCGATCATCACCAGCTCGGCGTAGCAGATCCAGGTGACGTCGATGACGCCGAAGATCAGGTTGAGACCGAGCGCCAGCAGCGCCAGCACGCCCCCCAGCAGGATGCCGTTGATCATCGCCTCGACGAGGTAGATGTCGAAAAGCTCGAGGAATGAGTCCATGCCTGCTCCGCTACAATCCAACCTCACCCTGATGCGCCGCGCGAAGCGCGGCGTCTCGAAGGGAGGACCACAGACCGGTGTGCGCTGCCGCCCCTTCGAGACGCCGCGCTTCGCGCGGCGCATCAGGGTGACGTATGTACTTAAACACCAAGATAGGCCTGCTTGATGGTGTCGCTTTCCATCATCTCGGCGGCGGTACCCGAGGCGCGGATGGTGCCGGCCTCCAGCAGGTAGGCGCGGTCGACGACGCGCAGGACCTGCTGGACGTTCTGCTCGACGATCAGCACCGTCAGCCCGCCCGCGCGGATGCGCTTCACCAGTTCGAACACCTGCTGGACGACAACCGGCGCCAGGCCGGCCGACGGCTCGTCGAGCAGCAGCAGCTTGGGATCGCTCATCAGCGCGCGGCCGATCGCGCACATCTGCTGCTCGCCTCCCGACATCGTGCCGGCGAGCTGGCCGCGCCGTTCCTTGAGTCGCGGGAACAGCGCGAATACGACCTCGAGGCGCTCGGCGAACTTGCGCCGCGCCTCGGGGATGAACGCCCCCATCTTGAGGTTGTCCTCGACGGTGAGCCGGGGAAACAGCCGGCGGTTCTCCGGAACATGCGCGATGCCGAGGCCGACGATGCGATGGGCCGCCGTCGCCACCACATCGGTGCCCTCCATGGCGATGCTGCCACTGCTCGGTCGGATCAGCCCCGAGATCACCCGCATCAGGGTGGTCTTGCCGGCGCCGTTGGGGCCGATCACGCCGACCGCCTCGCCGGCCCTGACGTCGAGGCTGACGCCGAACAGCACCTGGAAGCTGCCATAGCCGGCGTCCACCTTGTCGAGCACGAGCATGCGGGTGTCGGCCATGGTCAGCGCCGCTTCTCGGCGGCGGCCGCCTGAGTGGCATCGGCGTCGGTGCCGAGATAGACCTCGATCACCCGCGGATCGTTCGACACCGCACTGGGCAGGCCTTCGCTGATCTTCTCGCCGTGATCGAGCACCATGACACGGTCGACCACGCGCATCAGCACGCCCATGATGTGCTCGACCCAGATGATGGTGATGCCGAGCTCGTCGCGGATCTTGCGCAGCATGTCGGCTGCCTGGTCCATCTCCGTCTCGTCGAGCCCGCCCAGGCTCTCGTCGGCCAGCAGGAGCTTGGGGCCGGTCGCCAGTGCCTTGGCGAGTTCGAGCTTCTTCAGGCCGGCGGCGCCCAGCCCGTCGACGCGGGCCGCGCGATCGGTCGGCAGGCCGACCATGCCGAGCGCCTGCTCGGCCGCTTGGTCGGCCCTGGCGCGGCTGTGCCCGCCTTGGCCGTAGAAGCCTGCCAGAGCCACGTTCTCGAAGATCGACAGTCGGCGGAACGGCCGCGGGATCTGGAACGTGCGGCCAATACCGCGATTGATGATGCGATGCGGAGCGAGACCGGAAATCTCCCGCCCCTCGAAGGCGATCGAGCCCGCAGTCGGCGGAAACGTGCCCGACAGCATGTTGAAGATCGTGCTCTTGCCCGATCCATTGGGGCCGATCAGGCCGAGGATCTCGCCCTGATCGACCTTGAAAGACACGTTGCCGACGGCCGTGAAGCCACCGAAACGCTTGACCAAACCCTCGACAACGAGCACCGCGGCGACTTTCTTCCGGTCCGCCTACTTGTTGCTGTAGGTCGTCCCGGCAGGTAGCGGCAGCACCGCTTCCCGCTGCGCCTGGCTCTTCGGCCATACCACATACGACTTGTCGTCGACGTACTGGATGACGACCGGGAAGGCGCGGTCGTTCTGGCCCGCCATCGGCTTCCCCTCGCCCTCGAACTTGACGCCGAAGCCAAGCATCGTGCCGCCTTCCGGAATGTCGGTGTCGAGGGCGGCCTTGCGCAGCGCCTCCGCATCGATGCCACCGTACTTCTTGATGGCACGCGGAAGCACGTCGGTCAGGAACAGGTAGGTGTTGGAGGCCGCCATGCCGACATGCGCGGAGCGGATGGCGACGCCGGGCTTCACCTTGTCGAACTCATCGCCAATGTACTTGATCTCGGGCGGCAGCTTGGCGTCAAGCGCGCCCTGGTTGGTCAGCCAGATCGAGATCGGATCGGCGTTGAAGAAGTAGTTTACGTCCTTGCCCAAGCCTTCCTTGAGCTTCTCGTATACGCCGTAGCCCGCGCCATGGCCGACCAGCGTCTGGAACTTGAGTCCTTGCTCGCGCGCCTGGCGCAGCAGCAGGGTGATGTCCGGGTTGTAGCCGGTGTGGAAGACGACGTCCGGCCGCGCCCGCTTGAGCTTGGTGACCAGCGCGGACAGGTCGGGCGCGGTCGCGGCGTAGCCTTCCTTGAGCACGATGTTGAACCCGGCCTTCTTGGCTCCGGCCTCGTTGCCCTTGGCGACGTCGACACCGTAGGCGCCATCCTCGTGGACGATGGCGACACGCAGATCCTTGGCTTCCTTGCCGAGCTTCGACTTGGCGTTCTGGCTGATGAAGTCCATCGTCATCAGGCCGAACTGCTGGCCGCTCGGTTGGGCGCGGAAAACGTACTTGAGATTGCGATTCTCGAGCACCGCCGAGGAGATGCAGGTGGTGATCCACATGAACTTCTTGAGCTGCTCGACGCGGGCCGCGACCGGCACGCACTGGGCCGACGAGTAGAAGCCCAGCAGCATGTCGACCTTTTCCTGCTCGATCAGACGCACCGCCTCGTTGATGGCGACGTCGGGCTTGCTCTGGGCGTCGGCGTAGATCACCTCGATCTTGTAGCCTTCGACCCCGGTCTTGACGAACTTGTCGAGCACGATCTTGGCGCCGGTGTACTGGAGCTCGGAACCGCCTCCGGCCAGCGGGCCCGTAAGGTCGTAGACGACGCCGATCTTGAGCTTCTTCTCCTGGGCCCAGGCGCTCGCCGCCATACCCAGGGCCGCGGTCACGGCAGCAACGCCACACAACAGCCGGGCGATTCTTCCCTTGGACATCAAGTCCTCCCCAAGAGGGCAAACCAGACGCTTCAGCGTCTCTCGTTGCTCGTA
This sequence comes from Reyranella sp., assembly GCA_022844015.1. Lineage (GTDB taxonomy): Bacteria > Pseudomonadota > Alphaproteobacteria > Reyranellales > Reyranellaceae > Reyranella. Next base: position 23,364 of record JALHMO010000006.1, read on the forward strand.
TCACACGAGGCAGCCCGCCGGATGTCAACCCGGATTTCCCGACGACACAGGCAGTGAACGCAGCGCCGGCTGTTGCCGTCGCACGCCGAAATCGCCGGCGAGGATTTCCCGACAGCGCACGCGCCGCCGTCAGCCGCGATTCTCGCCGGGCGTCAGGACGTCGAACATCATCCGCACCTGCTGATCCAGCATGGCGAACAGCGCAGCGAGCCGCGAGAGGTCGCCCTCGATCGCCAGCTTGCCCGACATGATCGCTTCGGGTGGCGCCAGACGCTGCAGCACGATGGCGTCGAGCGTCTCGCGCGTCGTCGTGATCGACGCGGCCGCCCTGTCGGACCACTCGTTCATCCGGTGAGTCAGCGTCGAATGCTTGAGAGTGAGCACGACCTTCTCGGCGCGGTCGGTGAAGTGCCAGTTGAGCGTCATCGCCTGGCCGGCCGCCTTCGCCGGATCGAGCCGGATGGCGATGAGGTCGAAGAAGATGTCGGTGCTGAGACCGGCCAGGATGTCGCCGCCCATCGCGGGACCGCGCGCCGGCACCTGGAACACGCCGTGACGCAACTCCTGGGCGCCATAGAGGAAAGCGTTGCGCCAGGTCGCCGATTCGGCCTGGTAGCCCATCTGCTCCAGCGCGTCGGCACAGAGCGCGCGGGCCCCGGTGTTGTCGGGCTCGGCGTAGACCACTTCCTTCATGACCTGCGCCACCCAGCGATACTCGCCGTTGGCGAAGTCGACCCGGGCGCGGGCGATCACCGCCGCCGCTCCGCCCATGTACTCGACGAGCTTGCGCGCCGCCGGCGCCGGCGGCAGCGGATGCAGGTTGCAGGGATTGGCGTCGTACCAGCTGAGATAGCGCTGATAGACGGCCTTCACGTTGTGATTGACCGTGCCGTAGTAGCCGCGCGCCGACCAGCGCTCGGCGAGGCCCGGCGGCAGGTCGATAGCCTCGGCGATCTCGGCCGGCCGCCAGCCCTTGTTCATCAGGCGCAGCGTCTGGTCGTGGATATGCTTGTAGAGGTCGCGCTGGGACTCGAGGTGATCGCGGATTGCCTCCCTGCCCCAGGTCGGCCAGTGGTGCTGGCCGATCAGGATATCGGCGTCGGCTCCATAAAGGGCGATGGCATCGCCGATGTACTTCGCCCAGATCCGCGGGTCGCGCGCCACGGCGCCGCGCAACGGGATGAAGTTGTGCAGCAGCGGGCAGGCATTCTCCGCCATGTTGAGCACGCGAAGCTCAGGATAGAACATGTGCATCTCGGCCGGCGACTCGGTCTCCGGCGCGAGCTGGAAGACGATGCGGACGCCGTCGATCGTGTGTTCCTCGACCGGCCGGACGATGCTGAGCGTGGGCGCGATCAGCCCGACCGTGCCGCGGGCGATGCCCTTTCCCAGGCCGGCGTCGACCTGCCCGCGCGGGCCGCGCGGCAGCAGGGTGCCGAACTGGAACTGCGCCCGTCGCGCCATCGGCATGCCGGCCAGCACGTTCTCGCCCGACACGGCGTCCATGAAGCCGTCGGGGGCGATCACCTGGACCTTACCCGCCTTGACGTCGCCGTCGTCGACGACGCCGCGCACGCCGCCGTAGTGATCGACATGACTGTGGGTGTAGATGACCGCCGCCACGGGTCTGTCGCCGCGATGCGCGCGGTAGTGCGCCAGCGCCGCGCGCGCGACCTCGGCAGTAGTCAGCGGATCGATGACGATCAGGCCGCTGTCGCCCTCGATCACCGTCATGTTGGAGATGTCGAAGCCGCGCAGCTGGTAGAGCCGGTCGGTGACCTTGAACAGGCCGTTGGCGAGATTGAGCCGCGCCTGGCGCCACAGGCTGGGATTGACGGTGGCCGGCGCCAGCTCGCCGTCGATGAAGGCGTACTCGCCGAGGTTCCACAGGACTGTCCCGCTTCCCGTGCGCACCAGTCCCTCGGGCACCGGCGCGATCAGGCCACGCTTTGCCGCCTCGAAGTCCGCCGTCTCGCCGAACGGCAGCCGGGCGGCCATCTCCGCATTGGCGGCCCGGGTCGCGGGCTCGGCGTCACGCGCGACATCGAGATGCGACGCCGGGACCGGAACGGCCGAAGCGGTTGCCATTTCTCTTCCCCCTACCCCTCGACCTTGATGTTGTTGTCTTTCACGACCTTGGTCCAGCGCTCCGTCTCGAACTTGAGTTTCGCGAGATAGGCCTCCGGCGTGCTGCCGGTCGTGAAGAACCCGAGATCGGCGAATTTGCGCTTCACGTCCGGATCGCTGATCACCTGGTGCACGAGGCCGTTCAGCCGATCGACGATCGGGCGCGGCACTCCCGCGGGGGCAACCAGGCCGAAGAACACGGCGCTCACCATGTCCGGCATGCCGAGCTCGACCACCGTCGGCACGTCGGGACAGACCAGGGAGCGCTCCTGCGAGGCGACCACCAGGCCTTTCAAGCGTCCGGCCTTGACGTGATTGCCGGTCGGCAGCACCACATCGCAGATCATCGGCACATGGCCCGCCAGCACGTCGCGGATGGCATCCGCCGCGCCCTTGTAGGCCACGACCTCCATGTTGAGCTTGTTGCGCGTCTTGAACAGCTCCATCCAGAGATGGGGCTGATTGCCGATGCCCGACGTCGCGAAGCGCACCTTCTGCGGCTGCTTGTTCACCCACTCGGCGAACTCGGCGTAGGTGCGAACCGGCAGGTCGTTGCTGAGCGCGATCAGGTCGGTGATGTCAACCAGGGTCGAGATGGGCTGGAAATCCTTGATCGGATCGTAGGGCTGCTTGAGCCCGAGCGCGGCGTTGGTCGCCAAGGTGGTCGTGCCGAGCAGCAGGGTGTGCCCGTCCGGCTTGGACTTGGCGACCAGCTCCATGCCGATGATGGTGTTGCCACCGCCGCGGTTCTCCACGATCACCTGCTGGCCCAGCAGTGCCGTCATTTTCTCGGCAACCAGGCGGCCGGTCGTGTCGGTGGCACCGCCGGGGATGTAGGGCACCACGATCTTGACTGGCTGGTTGGGCCAAGCCTGGGCTCGCACCGACGAAGCAGCCACGATCGTCCAACTGGCAGCTGCCGCAAGCGCACCACGTCTCTTCAGCATCCTTCCTCCCACGTCCTGTTCAGCAGACTACTGCCTTGACACCGATTCGAAGGATAGCGCACTTTGCGGCGCAATGACGAACCTTGCCACGCACATCCGACGCCGGCGCCGCGCCAACCGAACAGCGCGAATGCGATGACGCATGCTGCGTCCGACCGCAAGCCGCGCCCCTGAGCGCGGCTTTTTTGTTTTCTGCGTCTGAGCCGAGCCCAAATCATGCCCCACGATATTGCCAGGGTCTCCCCCTTCGCCCCCCAGCGGCTCGCCGAGATGCCGCCGATCGAGGGCGTTCGTCTGGCCTCCTGCGAAGCGGGAATTCGCTACAGGAACCGCGACGACCTGATGGTCGCCGTGCTCGATCCCGGCACCACCGCAGCCGGCGTGCTGACCCGATCCAAGACGTGCTCGGCACCCGTGCTTTGGTGCCGGGAGAGCCTCCATACCGGCAAGGCGAGGATCCTCGTGGTGAACTCCGGCAACGCCAATGCCTTCACGGGCAAGAGAGGCCAGGAAGCCGTCGAGACGACGGCCGCGTTCGCGATGAACGCCACGGGCTGCAGCCGGAGCGAGGTCTATCTCGCCTCGACCGGGGTCATCGGCGAGCCGCTTGAGGCGGGAAAATTCCGGCACCTGCTCGATGGCCTCGTCGCGTCGGCAAGGCCCGAAGCCTGGGCCGAAGCGGCGTGCGCCATCATGACGACCGAGACATCCGCGTCGATGTCGGTGTCGGCGGTCCAGGCCGCGCCACGATCTGGACCTGCGACCTGACCCAGGACTACGTCGCGATCAACGCGGATTACCGAAGTTGAGCCTGGCGCCGCACCGTAGCCGCGCCGTACCCAGGGCATCCGCATCCAAGAGTCCCGTCATCCCGATCGAAGCCAAGCGCAGCGCGGCGTAATGGAGGGATGACGGTCCCTGTCGTGTGCGACTGCCCTGGCGCCGCACTCGGCGCGCCTACTCGGCGGGCTTCAGCGCCGCCTGGCTCATGTCCCGCTCGCCGGGCAACATCGAGATGGCACAGAAGCCCAGGAACGCGCAGCCCGCCAGCGCCATCAGGACAGCCGGAAATCCGGCGGCCTTCACCATGGGGCCGATCAGGGCGACCACGACCGAGCTGACGCCGAAGCCGATCGCCAGCCGCGCACCGGTGACGCGGCTGCGCATGCGGTCGTCGATGTACTTCACGATCATTGCGTCGGTGAACGGGATGGCCCCGAACACCAGCAGCATGAAGCCGATCGCCGTGATGAACAGCGCCCAGTCCTCGACCTGCGAGGCGATCAGGAACAACGGCACCTGCAGGAGCACGATGGGCACGTAGATGTTCTTCAACGGATAGCGGTCGATGAGCTTGCCGACCACGAGCTGGGCCAGCGAGGCGAGCGAGAAGATCACGAACAGCATGACGGCGAGCTCGGCCGGATCCTGCACCGCGCCCTTGACGCGGTCGCGCAGGAGCTCGCCGTTCCCGTTGGTCGTGAAGTTGAAGACGATGCTGCCGGTCACCGCGGTGAAGGTCATGATGGCGAACACGCGCGCCATCACCCACGGCGGCAGGTCGATCATCTTGGGCTTGCGCTTGGCCGGCGCCTCCTGCTCGCGCGGCACCAGGGCCACGAAGGCCACGGCGCAGACGAGACAGATCACGCCGGGGATGATGAAGGCCATCTGCCAGCCGAAGCGCTGGGCGATGTAGACCGAGACGCCGGCGGCGATGGCGATGCCCATGTTGCCGGCCAGCCCGTTCAGGCCGATCGTGAATCCGTAGTTCCTGGCCTTCTGCACCAGCATCGGGATGCCTACCGGGTGGTAGATCGAGGCGAAGGCGCCCATCAGGGTCAGCGCCGCGCCGATCTGCCACTTGTTGGTGCACAAGGCGATGATCAGCGAGGACACGCCCATGCCGGCGAAGAAGATCACCATCATGATCCAGCGGCCCCACAGGTCGCCCAGCCGGCCGCTCACGATCGAGCCCACCCCGAACATGAACAGCGCGCCGTAGTTGAAGGGCGTGAGCTCGGTCCATTCGACGCCCCAGACGCCGGCGATGACGCCCCAGCTGTAGGCGAAGACGACCAGGATCCAGTGATCCATAGCGTGCCCGATGTTGAGCAGGATGGACGTGGGACTGGAATGACTCATGCGACTCGCACCTGAATTCCGCACCTTGGTCTTCGGCTGGGAGCGCGCCATTCCAGTGGCGCTCATGGGGTGGCGGAATCAAGAAGATGAGCGCCACTGGAATGGCGTGCTCCCAGCGATGAGCCAGCATATTTGCGGGCGACCATGTCTGTCTTGCGCTAAACTGACAACGTATATCTCAATCCGGACACGAGAGATGGTTCTGAACGGACAACGGTCGACCGATCCGGCGGATTACCAGCAGGTGCCGCGTGCCGTCGCGGCGATGCCCAAGGACTTTGCCGCCGACTTCGTCATCGCACCGCACAGTCACGAGCGCGCCCAGTTGATCTATGCGACGGCCGGCACGATGCGCGTGTCTACCGGCGAAGCCATGTGGATGGTGCCGCCGCAGCGTGCGGTTTGGATGCCGGCCGGCGTCGTGCACGGTATCGAGATGCTCGACCGGACCACCATGCGAACCCTTTATTTGCGCGACGACGTCGCCGCAGGGATGCCGCCAGCCTGCCGCGTGCTCCTGGTTTCGCCCCTCCTGCGCGAGTTGATCGTGCGGGCGACCGAGTTGCCCGTACAATATGACGAGGGGGGCCCGGCCGGGCACGTCGTCGCTCTGATCGTGGCAGAGTTGCACGGACTGCAATCCCTCAAGCTCGATCTGCCGATGCCGACCGACCGGCGCCTCAAAAGCCTGTGCAGCGCCCTGCTGGCGGCGCCCGGCGATCGCCGCGGCCTCGAGGCGTGGGCGCGGACCGTAAATGCCAGTGCCCGTACCGTCGCCCGGCTGTTTCGCCGAGAGACCGGTTTCAGCTTTGCAGCCTGGCGCCAACAGGCCCGTTTACTTGAAGCAATGGGCCGCCTCGGCAGTGGGCAGCCGGTGACCAGGGTGGCGTTGGATCTGGGCTACGACAGCGTCAGCGCCTTCAGTGCCATGTTCCGTCGCGCCGCCGGCGCCTCGCCCAGCGACTACTGGCCCCGATCGTGACAAAGCCCTTACAGTCGTGGGGATTTATCGCGTAAATGCAACCGCTTAGGTCACAGAGTTCTTGACGTTCTCACTGCAAATCTTCTGAATGCGCGACCCTTTTGGGGTATCCTGAACTGTCATTCACCCGGCCGCTATCCGGCGCCTGGAGTTTCTGTTGAAGCCGACCGACATCAAGAACCCGGATTATTTCCACAAGGTGGTCGATTGCCAGTGGGCCTGCCCGGCTCACACACCCGTTCCCGAGTACATCCGGCTGATCGCCCACGGGCGCTACTCCGACGCCTACATGATCAACTGGAAGTCCAACGTCTTCCCCGGGATCCTGGGCCGGACCTGCGACCGTCCCTGCGAGCCGGCGTGCCGGCGCAGCCGCGTCGAGGACGAGACCCTCGTCAAGGGCAAGAAGGAGCCGGTGGCGATCTGCCGCCTGAAGCGCGTCGCCGCCGATTACAAGGACGACGACATCGCGATTCATATGCCCAAGGCGCCGGCCCGGAACGGCAAGCGCATCGCCTGCATCGGCGGCGGGCCGGCCTCGCTCACGGTGGCGCGCGACCTCGCGGTGCTGGGCTACGAGATCGTGATCTACGACCAGGATCCCAAGCTGGGAGGCTTCATCCGCACCCAGATCCCGCATTTCCGCCTGCCCGAGTCGGTGATCGACGAGGAGGTCGGCTACATCACCGGCATCGGCAACATCGAGTTCCGCCATCAGCGCATCGACTCGATGAAGGCCGTGCTGGCCGAGAAGTACGACGCCGTGTTCGTCGGCTGCGGCGCGCCGCGCGGCCGCGAGCTCGATGTGCCCGGCCGCCAGGAGGCTGCCGCCAACATTCATATCGGCATCGACTGGCTGTCGTCGGTCTCGTTCGGCCACACCACCAAGGTGGGCAAGCGCGTGATCGTGCTGGGCGGCGGCAACACGGCGATGGATTGCTGCCGCACCGCGCGGCGCCTCGGCGGCGAGGACGTCAAGGTGATCGTCCGATCCGGCTTCGAGGAGATGAAGGCCTCGCCGTGGGAGAAGGAAGACGCGATGGGCGAGGACATCCCCATCCTGAACTTCCTCGTCCCCAAGGAAGTTACCCACGAAGGCGGCAAGATCACCGGCGTGCTGTTCGAGAAGGTCCGCGCCGAGTACGACGCCAAGGGCCGCCGCAACCTGGTGCCGTCGGGCGAGCCCGACCAGCATTTCGAATGCGACGACGTCCTGGTGGCGATCGGCCAGGAGAATTCCTTCCCGTGGATCGAGAAGGACGCCGGCATCGAGTTCGACAAGTGGGGCCTGCCCAAGCTCAACGAGGCGACCTTCCAGAGCACGCAGCCAACGGTCTTCTTCGGCGGCGACGCGGCCTTCGGCCCCAAGAACATCATCTGGGCAGCCGCGCATGGCCATGATGCGGCGATCTCGATTCACAAGATGCTGATCGGCGAGAACATCGAGGAGCGCCCGGCGCCCGGCGTCAACATCGTCAGCCAGAAGATGGGCATCCACGAGTGGAGCTACGACAACGACCCGACGGTCGACAAGCGCTTCAAGGTCCCGCACCGCGCCAAGGTCGAGGCGCTGAAGGACATCATGGCGGAGGTCGAGCTCGGCTTCGATCCCGAGCTCGCCTTCAAGGAGGCGCAGCGTTGCCTGAACTGCGACGTGCAGACCGTGTTCGAGGGCAAGCTGTGCATCGAGTGCGACGCCTGCGTCGACATCTGCCCGATGGACTGCATCACCTTCACCGACAACGGCGAGGAGAAGGACGTGCGCCTGCGCCTCAGCGCACCCGCCGTCAATGTCAGCCAGGATCTCTATGTCGGCAACGACCTCAAGACCGGCCGCATCATGGTCAAGGACGAGGACGTCTGCCTGCATTGCGGGCTGTGCGCCGAGCGCTGCCCGACCGGCGCGTGGGACATGCGCAAGTACTACATGGAAATGACACACGCGGAGCACGCATGCCGCAAGCACTAGCCGCCGTTAACGATTTCGTCGTCAAGTTCGCCAACGTCAACGGCTCCGGCTCGGCCAGCGCCAACGAGCTGTTCGCGCGCTCGATCCTTCGCATGGGCGTGCCCGTCAGCCCGCGCAACATCTTCCCGTCCAACATCCAGGGCCTGCCGACCTGGTACGAGGTGCGGGTCACCGAGCGCGGCTGGCTCGGCCGGCGCGGCGGCGTCGACCTGATGGTCGCCATGAACCCGCAGACCTGGGCGCAGGACGTCAAGGAGATCGAGCCGGGCGGCTACCTGTTCTACGACAGCACCAAGCCGATGCCGGCGTCGATGTTCCGCGACGACATCAACATCATCGGCGTGCCGCTGACGGCGATTACCAACGCCACCTACACCGACGCCCGCCAGCGCCAGCTGTTCAAGAACATCATCTATGTCGGCGCGCTGTCGGTGCTGCTGAACATCGACGACAACGAGATCAAGCGGCTGTTCGGCGAGCAGTTCAAGGGCAAGGAGAAGCTGCTCGATTCCAACGTCAAGGCGCTCAATCTCGGCCGCGACTGGGTGAAGCAGCACATCGATCCCGACAGCGTGAAGCTCGAGGTCCGCAAGTCCGACAACGTCGGCGACCGCATCTTCGTCGAAGGCAACAACGCCGCCGCGCTGGGCGCCGTCTATGGCGGTGCCACGGTGTGCGCCTGGTATCCCATCACCCCCTCCTCCTCGCTCGCCGAGGCGTTCCAGGCGCATTGCAAGCGGCTGCGCCACGACAAGGAGACCGGCAAGGCCCGGTACGCCATCGTCCAGGCGGAGGACGAACTCGCCTCGATCGGCATGGTGATCGGCGCCGCCTGGAACGGTGCGCGCGCCTTCACCAGCACGTCGGGCCCGGGAATCTCGCTGATGACCGAGTTCATCGGCCTCGCCTCGTTCGCCGAGGTGCCGGCGGTGATCGTCAACGTGCAGCGCGGAGGGCCGTCGACCGGCATGCCGACGCGCACGCAGCAATCCGACCTGCTGAGCTGCGCCTACGCCTCCAACGGCGACACCAAGCACGTCCTGCTGTTCCCCGAGGATCCCAAGGAGTGCTTCGACTTCACCGCCGACGCGCTGGATCTCGCCGACCGGCTGCAGACCCCGGTGTTCGTCATGACCGATCTCGACATCGGCATGAACCATCGCCTGTGCGCCCCCTTCCAGTGGGACGAATCGCGCCAGCTCGACCGCGGCAAGGTGATGACCGCCGAGGAGCTCGAGGCCGGCAGGAATTTCGGCCGCTATCTCGACGTCGACGGCGACGGCATCCCGTTCCGCACCTATCCCGGGACGCATCCGACCAAGGGCTCGTACTTCACCCGCGGCACGACCAAGGACGAGTACGCGCGCTACTCCGAGGAAGGCCCGGTCTACGTCCGCAACATGGAGCGGCTGCAGAAGAAGTTCGACACGGCGCGCCGGATCGCGCCGCAGCCGCTGCGCTACCCCTCGCCAAAGCCGACGCGCTACGGCGTGATCTATTTCGGCTCGACCAGCCCGGCGATGGCCGAGGCGCTCGACCATCTCGAGGAGGGCGGCAATCACGTCAACGCCCTGCGCGTTCGTGCCTTCCCGTTCGCCCAGTCGGTCGAGGATTTCATCCACGAGCACGACAAGGTGTTCGTGGTCGAGCAGAACCGCGACGGCCAGCTCCGTTCGATGATCATGAACGAGTTCACGCTCGACGCGCGCAAGCTGGTTCCCGTCCTGCACTATGACGGCACGCCAATCACGGCGCGCTTCATCGCGGCCGACATCGCCAAGAAGCTCGGCCAGCTCAAGGTTGTTCCGTTCGAGAAGGCGGCGTCATGACCTACATCACCAAGCCCAAGCTGCACCACCCTTCGCTGGTCAAGAACAAGGCCGGCTACACGCGGCGCGACTACGAAGGCGCCGTATCGACGCTGTGCGCCGGCTGCGGCCACGATTCGATCAGCGCCGCCATCATCCAGGCCTGCTACGAGCTCGACATCCTGCCACACCAGGTGGCCAAGCTCAGCGGCATCGGCTGCTCGTCCAAGGCGCCGACCTACTTCGTCGGCGCCAGCCACGGCTTCAATACCGTGCACGGCCGCATGCCGTCGGTGATGACCGGCGCCAACCTCGCCAACCGCGACCTGATCTACATGGGCGTGTCGGGCGACGGCGATTCGGCGTCGATCGGCCTCGGCCAGTTCGCCCACATCATGCGGCGCGGCGTCAACATGACCTACATCGTCATGAACAACGGCGTGTACGGCCTGACCAAGGGGCAGTTCTCGGCGACCGCCGACAAGGGCTCGATCAGCAAGAAGGGCGTGGCCAACTCCGACGAATCGATCGACCTCGTCTCGCTCGCCATCCTGATGGGCGCGAGCTTCGTCGGCCGCTCCTTCTCCGGCGACAAGCACCAGCTGGTGCCGCTGATCAAGGCGGCCATGGCGCACGGTGGAGCAGCCTTCCTCGACGTCATCAGCCCGTGCGTCGCCTTCAACAACCACGCCGGCTCGACCAAGAGCTACGAGTACGTGCGCGAGCACAACGAGGCGCTGAACCGCCTCGACTTCATCGAGGGCCGCGAGGAGATCACCACGCAGTACGATCCCGGCACGGTGACCACGGTGCAGCAGCACGACGGCTCGCTGCTGCGCCTGCGCAAGCTCGGCGAGGACTACGACCCGTCCGACAAGATCGCCGCCATGAAGCGTGTCCAGGAAGGCCAGGCCGCCGGCGAGGTAGTGACCGGCCTGCTCTACGTCGATCCGACCCCGCGCGACCTGCACCACCACCTCAACACGGTGGCCCAGCCGCTCAACACGCTCGGCACTGCCGATCTTTGCCCCGGCCCGGCGGCGCTGGACCGCATCAACGCCAGCCTGCGCTGAGCTGCCGAAAGAAGATCGAGGGTCCGCTCGCCAGCGACGCTTGCAAGCGGCTTCTGCTTCGGCTCGGCGCCTCGCTGGCGAGGGACCCTTTTTCTTGCCCGGAGCAACGACGCCCTCACCCTGAGGAGCCGTGCGAAGTGCGGCGTCTCGATTCGGGCGAAGTAGCCTTCGCCCTTTGGTCGGCAAACCCTCTCCTGTCATCCTGAGCGCAGCGAAGGATCTCACCGCCAGAAGTTCCAAAGTACACTCGTACCAAGCGGCGATGAGGTCCTTCGCTGCGCTCAGGACGACAGAAAAGTTCGCGGTATCGACCTCATCAATCGCCAAAAAACGACTATTGAAAAAGTCACAGGCTCTCACGGTGAGGATTGCCCTGCTCTTCGCTTCACTTGCCCCCGGCTTTGACAGCGTGAATCGCGCACCCTACAAGCGGCCGAGGGACCGGCGGGCGGGTACCGGCGCGTGGGGGCAAGGATGGATGAGGGGCGCAAGCCGGAGCTGTCGGTATCGGCCCTGATCGAGCGCTTCGAGACGCACCAGGCGACGATCGGCGTGATCGGCCTCGGCTATGTCGGCCTGCCGCTCGGCTGCACGATGGGACGCAAAGGCTTCAACGTCCTGGGCTTCGACATCGACCCGACCAAGGTCGAGCTGATCAATGCCGGCAGCTCCTACCTCAGCCATATCGATGGCGCGGAGATCGCCGAGTTGCGCGGCGCCGGTCGTCTCGCCGCAACGGCCGATTTCACCCGCCTCGCCGAATGCGACGCCATCATCCTGTGCGTGCCGACGCCCCTCACGCGACAACGCGAGCCGGATCTGACCTACGTCGTCAGAACCACCGAGACAATTCTGCCCCATCTGCGGCCCGGACAGCTCGTCGTCCTCGAATCGACGACCTATCCGGGCACCACGCGCGATGTCATGCGGCCGATCCTGGAGCGCGGCGGCCTGAAGTCGGGTCGCGACTTCTTCCTCGCCTACTCGCCGGAGCGCGAGGATCCGGGCAATGCGAGCTTCTCGACCGCGGCCATCCCCAAGGTGGTCGGCGGCGACGGCGCGGAAGCGCTGCGCCTCGCCTGCACGCTCTACGACGCGGTGGTGACGCGCAGCGTGCCGGTGTCCTCGCTCGAGACCGCCGAGGCGGTGAAGCTCACCGAGAACATCTTCCGCTCGGTCAACATCGCTCTCGTGAACGAGCTCAAGATCGTCTTCGAGGCGATGGGCATCGACGTCTGGGAGGTGATCGAGGCAGCCAAGAGCAAGCCGTTCGGCTACATGCCCTTCTACCCCGGCCCGGGCCTGGGCGGCCATTGCATCCCGATCGACCCGTTCTACCTCACCTGGAAGGCGCGCGAGTTCGACGTCGCCACCCGGTTCGTCGAGCTGGCCGGCGAGATCAACACCGCAATGCCGCAGCGCGTCGTCATGCGCACCATCGAGGCGTTGAGCGAGCATGCCGGACGCGCACCCAAAGGAGCCCGCATGCTGATCCTGGGTATCGCCTACAAGAAGAACGTCGACGACACGCGCGAGAGCCCGGCCTTCAAGATCATGGAGCTGCTGGAGAAGCGCGGCGTCGACCTCGAGTTCCACGATCCCATGGTCGCCGAGATCCCGATGACGCGCGAGCACGCCGCGTTCGCCGGGCGGCGCTCCGTGCCGCTCACCAGGGACGTCGTCTCGGGCTTCGATGCGGCGATCATCTGCACCGATCACGACGCCGTCGACTACGCGAGCCTCGTCGCCTGGTCGCATCTGGTCATAGACACCCGCAATGCCTGCGCCCGCATCGGCGTCACGGCCAGGCATGTCGTCAAGGCCTAGCCGCGCGGGACGCCCAGCATGCGCTGCCTGGTGACCGGCACGGCGGGCTTCGTCGGGTTTCACCTTGCCCGCCGCCTGCTCGAGCTGGGCCACCAGGTCACCGGCATCGACGGCATCACAGCGTACTACGACCCGACGCTCAAGCAGGCCCGCCATGCCGAGCTCGCCCACTTCGGCTCCTTTCGCCCGCATCTCTGCATGCTCGAGGAGGCAGGCAGGCTGGGCGCGATCTACGAGCAGGCGGCCCCGGATCTCGTGCTCCATCTCGCCGCCCAGGCCGGTGTGCGCTACAGCCTCGAGAACCCGCGCGCCTATATCGAGTCGAACGTCGTCGGCAGCTTCAACCTGATCGAGCTGTGCCGCCGCTCACGGCCGCGCCACCTGCTGATCGCCTCGACGAGCTCGGTCTACGGCGACAGCAGCGACTTTCCGCTTTCCGAGACGGATCCCGCCAACCATCCGCTGACCCTCTATGCCGCCTCGAAGAAAGCAGTCGAGGCGATCGCCCATTCCTATGCCCATCTGTGGGACATACCGACCACCCTGTTCCGCTTCTTCACCGTCTACGGCCCCTGGGGCCGGCCGGACATGGCCTACTTCAAGTTTGTCGAGCGCATTCTCGCCGGCCATCCGATCGACATCTACAACCATGGCCGGATGGAGCGGGACTTCACCTACATCGACGATCTCGTCGAGGCGATCGTCCGCCTGAGCGACGTTCCGCCCATTCGCGACGGCCGGAAGACGGTGCCGTCCGATTCGTCGAGCCCCGCGGCGCCCTATCGGATCGTCAACATCGGCGGCCGCCAGCCGGTCAAGCTGCTCGATTTCGTTGCCGAGATCGAGCGGGCAACCGGCAAGAAGGCCATCCGCAACTACATGGACATGCAGCCTGGCGACGTGCAACGCACCGAGGCCTCGACTGATTTCATCGAGGCCCTCATAGGCTATCGCCCGACCACACCGCTGCCGGTCGGCATCGCCGAGTTCGTCCGCTGGTATCGCGACTACTACCGCGCCTGAAGAATCACAGATCGACGCGCTCCTCCGCCACCGGCTTGCGCTCCGCCATGTCGAACCGACCGGCATAGATCGGGCGCTCTCCGGTGGTCGGGCCGGGATATTGCACGATCAGGATCTTGCCACCGCTCTCGGTGTGGAACTCGCCCTCGAAATGCGGGTCGGAGTGAAAGAGCATCGAGCCCGCCGGGCAGCGCTTGCCGCCGATGGTGAACTCGCCTTCGAGCACGTACCAGACCTGGGCGAAGCCGTGGTAGTGCTCCGGATGATAGGCCCCCGGCTCCAGCCGCAGGATACCGGCATTGGGTTCCGTCGGATTTTCGGGCCGCGGATGGAACAGCATCTTGCCGGTCTCGCCCGGCCAGCGGATCGTCTCCCAATCGATGTCGTCGACATGCCGGACCTGCCAGGGCCGATGGTCCCGGCGCGACGCCTCGCGCGACGTCGTGAGGGTTGCGTTCGCGGCCGCGCTATCGGGAATGTTCTTGCTCATGGCTGGGCCTCCTTGGCCTGGGCGGACGTGGCAAGGCGCCACCAGTCGGCCGCCTCGAGGGTCTCGGTGGACTTGGTCACGGCCATCAGCATGTGCGCCTTGCCGCGCCCGGCATTCTCGGCCCGATGGGGCTGCCGCGAATCGATGAAGATCGAGTCGCCGGCCTTGAGCCTGTGCTGCTCCTCGCCGACGAGGAAACGGACCTCGCCCGACAGCACGTAGCAGTGCTCCTGGCCTGGATGCGAGACCATCGCCTCCATCCGCGCCTTCGCCGGGAACACGAGATGAAAGACCTCGAGACGATCGAGCGGCGCCCCGCCGCCCAGCGACCGCCAGAGATAGCCGGTCGCCGCGACCTCCAGGAACTCCCGAGCCTGGCCGCGATGGATCGACACGCGCGTCCTGGCCGGCGTCGCGCCGCCGCCGAAGAGCTCGTCGAGCCCGAGGCCGACCACGTCGGTGAGCTGCAGAAGGTTGGCGATCGAGGCGTTGCTGTGGCCACGCTCGAGCTTCGACAGGAAGCCTTCGGAGACACCAGCCCGGCCGGCGACGTCGGCCAGGGTCAGGCCGGCACCGAGCCGGGCGCTGCGCAGACGCCGGCCGACCTCGCGCGCAGTTTGCTCGACCTTGTCCATGGGATCGATCATGCGCACGGTCTTTCCTATATGGCAAGTCCTCTTTCCTTCAGATCAAGTGCGCGACGACCTCGCCAATGGCATGATGCGAGACAGCCGGAGGAAAATGCCATGACCGTTCAGCAGAAAATTCAGGACACGGCGAGCCATCACGCCCCGCAGTTCAAGCACCCCGACGAGATGGCCTGGGAGATGGGCCGCTTCCGCAACGCCACGAAGTTCCTGTTCCATCCGACAGCCGACGACCCGACGGCGCCGAACGCGGGCTTCCTGCGCTACGAGCCCGGCGCCGGCTTTCCCTTCCACAAGCACGATTTCGCGCAGATCTGGTACATCATCGAGGGCGAGTTCCTGATGGGCGAGCGCAAGTACGGCCCCGGCACCGTCGTCTACATGGCCGATCCGCATTTCGAGAACGAGATGCGCACGGAGACCGGCGGAACCGTCCTGTTCGTGCAGTACCCCGGCCCGACCACGGGCGGCCGCCCGATCTACGACGGCCGCATGAACCTGAAGGCGGCGCCGCCGGCCGCGGACCTCGATCTCGAGCACTGACCGTCCATCGGTGAGGCCGTCATGACCCTCGGTGCGCCATTGACCGGCGCGCCCCTTCGTCGGGACAGGAGGACGCCACCGGCGCAGCTCGCTCTCGGCCTCGAGCCCGCCGTCGCCGCGGGACAGCGACACTCCTCGGCGAAGCCGGTGCGCTACGCCGACGCGGCGCGCGTCTCGACAAGGCGGCCGATGGCTCCCGGCCCACGCTGGAGCTCGATCTCGCGGTCGTGCCACTGGCGCAGCGAGGGGCGATGGCCGATCGATACGATGGTGGTGCCCGGCAGCCTGCGCTTCAGCTCGCCATAGATTGCCGCCTCTGTCGGCTCGTCGAGCGAGGCGGTCGCCTCGTCGAGGAACAGCCAGTCGGGCTTGAAGACCAGGGCACGCGCGACGGCGAGCCGCTGCTGCTCGCCACCCGACAGGACGTAGGTCCAGTGCGCCACCTCGTCGAGCCGCCCGACGAGCGGGCCGAGGCGGGCAGATCCGAGCGCCGACGCGATATCGGCGTCGGTCGCCGTCGAGCTTTCGTCGGGATACCTGACGGCATCGCGCAGCGTGCCGATGGGGATATAGGGCTTCTGCGGCAGGAACAGCACGCGGGCGCCTGCCGGCACCCGGACATGGCCGGCGCCGAACGGCCAGATCCCCGCCAGGGCGCGAAACAGGGTGCTCTTGCCCGATCCGCTCGTCCCCGTGATCAACGTCGACCGGCCGCGCCGCAGGACGAAGGTCGCGTCGTCGAGCAGCGCCTGGCCGTTGGGCAGGCTGAGCGTCAGGCCATCGGCCCCGATATCGCCGCGCCCCTGCTCGGCGGCGACATCGATGGCCGCCGCGGGACGATGGTCGATCGCCGCCTGGAGCCCATCGAGGCGATCCATCACGGCGCGCAACTCGGCCAGGGTCGCGTAGTTGTCGATGAAGAAGGACAACGCGGTCTGGACCTGCCCGAATGCCTGGGCCGTCTGGGTCATCACGCCGAGCGTGATGGCGCCCTCGAAGAAGCGCGGGCCGGTCACCAGGTAGGGGAAGATGATGGCGATCTGCGCATAGCCGGTTTGATAGAAGCCTAGCTGCAGGCTCGTCACCAGGACGCGCCAGCCGTTCATGAACACGGCCTGGAAGCGCGCCACCAGGTTTTGCTGCTCGGCGGGCTCGCCGTGATAGAGGGCGATGCCTTCGGCATTCTCGCGCACGCGCACCAGGGAGAAGCGGAAATCGGCCTCGAGCGCCTGCTGGGCGAAGTTGAGCGGGATCAAACGGCGCCCCACCAGGTTGGCGAGATAGGTGCCGAGGAAGGCGTAGATCAGCGCAACCCACACCATGTACCCGGGTATGCTCGCATCGATGCCGACAGAGGCGAGCGACAGCGAGCCGGAGAGCTGCCACAGGATGAACAGGAACGACACCAGGCTGGCGGTCGCGCCGATGACGCCCAGCAGGAGCTGCATGGTGTAGAGGCCGAGCCGGTTCAGATCCTCGGCAATGCGCTGGTCGGCGTTGTCGATCTTGCGCTCGAGCTCGATGCGATAGTAGCCGCGGCCGTCGAGCCAATGGGCAAGATAGCGGCCCGTCAGCCAGCGCCGCCAACGCAGGCGCAGGTAGGGACTGACCAGGCTGCGAGCGATGGCGAAGGCGATGGTGAGGGCCGCGATCCACGTGAAGTTGATCATCTCCCGCCAGAAACCAGGTTCGTCCTTGTTCTGGAAGGTGTCGAAGAAGCGCCGGCTCCATTCGTTGTAGGCGACGTCGACCGCCACCGCCGACAGCGTCAGCACGATGGCGCCGATCAGCAGCGACCAGGCGAACCAGCGTTCCTCGGACCTGAAATAGGGCATGACCAGCCGCCACCAGTCGCCGAGATACGATCCAACGCGCTTCATGAGGCATCCTTTCGGCGGGCACCCTAGCCGCCCGCGCGGCGGCCGAACCATGACATTCACGACGCAGGGCGCTATAGCGCCGTCCAATGGATGCAACGCTCGCCTCGCGGCGCGTCGCGCTCGATGTTCTGGTGGCCTGTCTCGACAAGGGCCAGCCACTGGACGACGCGCTGGCGCGCCACCCCGGGTTTCCCGCCCTCGATCCGAGGGATCGCGCCTTCGTCCGCCTGCTGCTGGCGACGACGTTGCGCCGCCTCGGCGAGATCGATGCCGTGCTCGGCCATCTCGTGGAGCGCCCGCCCGAGGGCGCCAATGCGGTCGGCCGACACGTGCTACGGCTCGGCGCGGCCCAGCTGCTGTTTCTCGGCACACCGCCCCATGCTGCCGTCGACACCTCCGTACGACTGGTGATCGACGCCGGCCGGCCGCATCTCAAGGGGCTGGCCAATGCCGTGCTCCGGCGCGTGTCGGGCGAAGGCACGGCCCTACTCGGCGATCGCGATCCGGTGCGCCTCAACACTCCGCAGTGGCTATGGCAGAGCTGGGCTGGAAGCTACGGCGAGCCAGCCGCACGGGCGATCGCCGCCGCCCACCTGATCGAAGCCCCGCTCGACCTGACGCCACGCGCCGATCCCGAGAGCTGGGCGGCGCGTCTGGAGGGCGAGCTGCTGGCCACCGGCACGATCCGGCGGCGCGCCGGCGGTGCAGTCACCGAGCTGGCGGGCTTTGCCGAGGGCGCGTGGTGGGTGCAGGACGCGGCTGCCACCCTGCCCGCCCGCCTGCTGGGCGATGTCGCCGGCAGGCGCGTCGCCGATCTATGTGCCGCACCCGGCGGCAAGACCCTGCAGCTCTGCGCGCTCGGCGCCCGCGTCACCGCCGTCGACATCTCCGCCCGTCGCATGACGCGCGTCGCCGAGAACCTGCAGCGTGCCGGCCTGTCGGCCGAGCTCGTGACGGCGGACGCCAGCAAGTGGTGCCCCGACGCGCCATTCGATGCCGTCCTGCTGGACGCGCCGTGCTCCGGCACCGGCACCTTGCGGCGCCATCCCGACATCGCCTGGCTGAAGGACGAGGACGACGTTGCCCGCCTTACGCTGACCCAGGACAGGCTGTTGGCAAACGCCGCGAGCCTGCTCAGGCCCGGCGGCATCCTGGTCTATGCCGTGTGCTCCCTGCAGGAGGACGAAGGCCCGGCGCGCATCGAGGCCCTGCTCGCGCGCGACGCGCGCTTGGCGCGGCACAGGGTGGTGCCAGCCGAGCTTCCGGACCTCGCCGACGCCGTCACCTCCGCTGGCGACGTCCGCACCCTCCCCTCGATGTGGCACGACCGCGGCGGCCTCGACGGCTTCTATATCGCGCGATTGGTGAAGGCGACGTAGCAGGTCGGGGAGCCGTTCATCGATTGGCTCGGCCAGTGCCGCCTCACCCCGAGGAGCCGCGCATGGCGCGGCGTCTCGAAGGATGAGGACAGGACGGTTCACGTTGCCCATCCTTCGAGACGCGCGCTCCCGCTCGCTCCTCGGCATGAGGAAGTGGGCTTGCGCGCATTCCAGCGAGTTTGCCCTCACACCATCGAGCTCGGGCGATAGAAAGGCTGGTGCTTCGAGGTGTCGATGTAGTCGGCGTAGAACTTGCGGACGTGGGGCAGCAGGGCCTTCGAGAGGTTGCGCCGCTCGACCTCGTCGTCGGCAAGCGCCTTGCCGAGGTCGTCGTGCAGTGCCTTCAGCGCGACGGTGCGGTCGACCTTGGTGAACCGGCCGTCCTCGTAGATCACCTCGCCGTCGCACATCGTCATGGTGACCGACTGCTGCTTGGCACGCTGGATCACGGCATCGAGCGTGGGCGTCAGCTCGTCGAGATAGGGATAGGCGATGCTGTCCCAGTCTAGCAGCACCATGTCGGCCGCCTTGCCGACCTCCAGCGTGCCGATCGCCTCGCCGTACGGCGTCGTGCGCGCCCCGCCGACCGTGGCCATGCGCAGCACCTGGGCCATGGTCGGCACGTCGGCCTCGACCATGCCCGGCACGCGATGCGCGCGCAGCACCAGCTTCAGCTCCTGCAGCATGTCGCGGTCGTCGTTGATGCCGGCCTCGTCGAGGCCGATCGCGGTGTTGATGCCTTTCTTCTCGAAGAAGTTGAGCGCCGCCACGCCCGAGCGCAGGCGGAAGTTCGACGAGCAATTGTGGCAGACACAGCCCTTGGCCTCGGCCAGGCGGTCGATGTCCTTCTCGCTGAGCCACACGCCGTGGCCGAGAGTCAGCCGCTTGTTCACCAGGCCGAACCGGTCGATGTACTCCAGCGCCGTGCAGTTGCCGCGCCGCCAGGCGTACTCCTTCTGGTAGGCGGTCTCGACCAGGTGCATGTGCATCGGTGCGTCGAACTTTTCCGAGGCGTCCGAGAGCATCGTCAGCGCCTTGTCGGAGCACCAGTGCAGGTTGGCGGGCGCCAGCTGGATCTTGACCCGGCGCTTGTTGTGATGCTGCGAATGGAAGCTCCTGAACATGTCCATCGCATCGTCGAGGCTCATCCTGAAGCGGTCGAACCAGCGGTTCATCGGGCCCCGCAGCTCGGCCGGCAGGCCGGCGACGAACTCCTCGTCGGCCTGGTAGACCAGCCGGTTCTGGTCGCGCACGGCGTAGCAATAGCTGACCCGCATGCCGACATCCTCGTAGGCGCGGATGACGTCGCCCGCTCGCTTCTCGACCTCGCCCAAGGTGCCCGGCATCCAGCCGTGGATATGCTGGACCGTGGTGATGCCCGACCCGATCATCTCGAACGCCGAGTACAGCGTATCGAGGTAGAGGTCGAGGTTGCGGATCACCATCCGGGTGATGAACCACAGCTCGAGCGGCATGTCGGGCGAGCCGAGCTGCACCGGCGTCAGGCCGACATGGTGATGGCCGTTGACGAAGCCCGGCAGCAGGATCTCCTTGCCCGTGCCGATCACCGGCACGGTCGGATGCTTGCGGTGCAGGTCGTCGTAGGTGCCGACGGCGACGATGACGCCGTCCTCCTGCAGCACCGCGCCGTCCTCGATCTCGTTCCACGCGAAACGATCCTTGACGCCGGTGATGGTGGCGCGGCTGCGCACGAGACTGGTGGCCATTGTTCCTCCTGATCAATCACTTCCTCCCCCGCGATCGGGGAGGGAATCGGCACACTACAAGAACTCCGTCATCCCGACCGGAGCCGCCCGAAGGGGCGCGCAGTGGAGGGACCTTTCTTCCTGCGGCGTCGGTAAAGAAAGGTCCCTCGACTGCGCCCCCCTTCGGGCGGCTTCGCTCGGGATGACGGAGAAAATGGCACAAGCGAATGCTCCCCGTGTTGACGAGGGGGCCTACGTAGCGGTCGCGAGCGCTTCCTGCTCGGCGAAGGCGCGATCGACCTCGTCGCGCAGCAGCTCGGTGAGCTGGATGCGTATCGCCTCGGCCTCGCGCGAGAACAGGTTGCGCGGCCGCGGCAGGTCGATCGGGCAGATCGTCTTGATGCGGCCGGGCCGCGCCGTGAACACGACGACGCGATCGGCCAGCGCCACCGCCTCGTCGATATGGTGGGTGACGAACAGGACGGAGGCGCCCGAATCGCGCCAGACGTCGAGCAGGAAGTCCTGCATTCGGGCGCGGGTCTGCACGTCGAGGGCGGCGAACGGCTCGTCCATCAGGAGCACCTTGGGCCGCATCGCCAGCGCCCGCGCCACGGCGACGCGCTGGCGCATGCCGCCGGAGAGCTCGTCGGGCCGCTTGTCCATGGCCGCGCTGAGGCCGACCCGCTGCAGCGCCTCGGCGGCCACGGCGCGACGCTCGGCTTGCGAGGCGCCGCGGATGGCGAGGCCGAAGCTCACGTTCTGCCATACCGTCAGCCAGGGGAAGAGCGAGGTTTCCTGAAAGATCAGGCTACGCTCCGGCGACGGCGTCTCGACCAGCTCGCCGAACGACCATGTCTGCCCTTCGGTCGAATCCTCGAGGCCGGCAATCAGGTAGAGCAAGGTGCTCTTGCCGCAGCCCGACGGCCCGAGGAAGACGACAAACTCGCCGGGCTTGATGTCGAGGTCGATCTCGCGCAGCGCCTCGTGCGCCCGTTTGGTGCCGGCGGCCCAGGTCTTGCCGACGCCACGGCACACCACGGCGTCCCGGGACGAGAAGGTCGGCGCATCAAAGGCCACGCAGCTTCTCCTTGGTGTCGGGCAGCCAGTAGAGGATGCGCCGCTGGGCAAGCCGGAGCAGCCAGTCGAAGGCAAAGCCCAGCACGCCGATCACGGCGATCGTGAAGAACACCAGCGAAGGATTGAAGGTGTTGCGTGCCAGCATGATGACCTGGCCCATGCCATAGCCGACGCCGGTCGATTCGGCGACGAGCACGACCATCCAGGCACCGAACAGGTTGAGCCGCAGCACCGCCAGCATGCCCGGCAGGATCGCCGGCACGATGACCCGGCCGTAGATCTGCGCCTTGCTGGCGCCCATCGTGCGCGCGACGTTGATCAGGTTGGGACTGACGCCGTCGATCTGGTTGATGGTCGCCAGCACCATGTGGAAGAACAGCGCCACCACGACCATGAAGATCGCCGGCGCATTGCCGATGCCGAACAGGAAGATCGCCACCGGCAGCCAGGCGATGGGCGACACCGGCGACAGCAGGGTGACGGTCGGCAGCACCAGCTTGTCGAAGAGATGCCAGTAGCGAATCGCCACGCCGATCCCGATCGCCAGCACCGTGGCGAGCACCAGGCCCACGAACACGCGCATCGTGGTGGCACCCACGGTGATCATCACCGATTCGAGAGCCGACGGGCCCTCTCCCATCGCGTTGCCGACTTGCCAGCGCGTCGCCGTGTTGAAGAACTTGCCCTGCTCGCCGAAGTTGCTGAGGAAGATGTGCGGCGGTGGCAGCAGCTGGGGATCGGCCCACCCCAACGCCCAGCACAGTTCCCAAAGCCCTGCGAACAGGCCGACCGAGAGGCACGCCCACCACATCTTCGCGAGCCAGTCGAGGCGTCCCACGTTGGCAAGCATGCGGGCCGGCTCGAACGAGCGGGTTGCCGCCGCCGGGCGGGATGCTCCGGCGGCGGCGCCCGTATCGCCGTCGCGACTGACGACGGCCATCAGGCAGACTTGTACTTGAGCTTGCCGTAGAGGTCGGGATTTTCCTTGATCACCGCCTCCAGCAGCGTCCAGTCGATGGCGTCCCGGCCAGGCTTCTTCTTGATGTAGCCCATCTCCACGACACTGTCGGTGCGCTGCAGGATGAAGTCGGTCTGGCTGCGCGCATCGACCACCGCGGGCTGCTTGCCCTGGGCAATCTTGGCGTTCTCCATCGACGTCTTGTAGTACTTGCCGACCAGCTCCTTCAGCACGGCCTCGGTCTGCGTCTCGGCGTCGAGCTGGGCCTGCATCATGCCCTTGATGATGGCCTTGAGCCCCTCGGGATTGTCCTTCATCAGGCTGGCGCGCGCGGCGAGCACGCAGTCGGTGTAGCCCTTGCCGTAGAGGTCGATGCCGTCGGTCAGCATGACCGCGCCCTTGACGTCGTTGACGAGCGCCGAGGCGTAGGGCTCGATGGTGCAGATCCAGTCGATGGCGCCTGCCTTGAAGGCTTCCACGGCTTCCGGCGTGTTGCCCATGTAGCGGACCTTCACGTCCTTGAAGGAGATCTTGTGCTTCTTCAGGTAGTCGTACGGCATGACCTCCAGCGTATCCATCTGGAAGGTTCCGAGCGTCTTCCCCTTGAGCTTCTCGGGCGAATCGAGGCCGGGACGGGCGACAATGGCACAGCCCTCGACACCGCCGCCGGCGACAATCCTGACCGGCGCGCCCTTGTCGTAGAGGGCCATGAAGCTCGTATAGGGCATCAGGCCGATATCGACCTGGCCCATGCCGAGGAAGGTTACCATCTCGGCCGAGGTCGGCGTGTTGATGAACACCAGCTCGGTGCCGGCGCCCTTGGCGTACTGCCGCGAATGGGCGAGGAAGATGTTGAGGTTGCAGAAGCCCGACCCGTGGGTCGACTTCACCGGCGCACCCGCAAGCGCCGGGCCGCCCATCATTCCGGGACCGATCGCCATGGCGATGGCGCCGCTTGCGGCCGCGCCCCGGAGGAAGCGCCGGCGCGAGGGCACGATCTTGCCCGAGAAATCCATGTCGGAAAGCTGGGGGAAATGGGTACATCCAATGCGATCACACATGACCTGTCCTCCTCGTTCAGCGGAGAGTGGAGAGTTGGATTGCGGTGTGTCGGTTCTCTGCCACGACGACTCCTGACTGGCGGTCGCGGGCGATCGCCGTCATCGAATTGTCGGCACGCCAACCGAAGAGAACCGCCGACGCGGCCTGCGCTGACAGGCGGAATTGCAAGTGCTGTGCCAGCCCCACCGGCCCGTATTTTCGGGTGGCGCGCCACGGTCATGCTGCACCGCGGTCGCCCAATTCTTGGTCAGGTGATCATTTCTTGATCGCTAGCCGGCGCCAACGCTGGCGTTCGGCATGGCCAAGATAGAGACCGGAACAGACGATCACGGCGGCACCGACCCAAGTCCAGAAATCCGGAATGTTGTCGAACAGCATGTAACCCAGGATGGCGGCGCCGATGAGCTGCCCGTAGTTGAAGGGCGCGATCGTCGCCGCCGGCGCCTGGCTGTAGGCGATGGTGACGAAGTAGTGGCCCACGCCCGCCAGCACGCCGATGGCGACAAACAGGAACCAGTCCCATCCGAGGGCGGGCATCACCCATTCGAAAGGCAGGATCGGCGTCGCCGCCACCGTGCCGACGATGGTTGCCATGGTTGCCGATGCATCAGGGCGCTCGGCCTGCCCGTAACGGCGGGAATAGAGCTGGTAGAAGGCGCTGCACAGCGTGCTGCCGACAATCAGCAGCGCATGCCATTCGAACCGCGCGTCGCCGGGCCGCACGACGATCAAGGCGCCGACAAAGCCGACGCAGACAGCGATCCAGCGCGCCAACCCGACCGGCTCGCCGAGAAATCGCGACGACAGGGCGGTCACGATCAGCGGGCTGGTGAGCGAGATCGACGCCGCCGTCGCCAGGGGCAGATGGACGAGGCCGTGAAAATACAGGAACGAGGAGAAGAAAAGCAGCAGGCCGCGCACGACCTGGCTGCCGACGTTGTGCCAGCGGAAGAGCGCAAGCCCGCTGCGCGGCAGGAACAGCGCCAGCATGAACACGAAGGCAAACAGGTAACGCGCCCAGACGACCTGCATGACCGGATAGTGCTGGGTCAGCGCCTTGGAGACGGCATTGAGGACCGAAAAGCAGGCTACCGAAAAGAGAATGGCCAGGATGGCGCGCAGGATCCTGTCCGTCGGCGGATGGGACGCCGACGGTGTCTTGACACTCATGGCCCGGAACCTACCGGCCCGGCTTCACCGCACAAGCGCGCATTGCGGCAGGTGCCCAGCGCGAATTGCAGGGCTTGCGGTCACCCGGGTCCGGAGATTGCTTGGCGATCTTCCTCGTCGCTGGGCCACAGCAGCAGCGACACCAGCAGCAGGATGCCGAGCCCGCCGGCGATGCCGATAAAGCGATCGATGCCGGGCATGATGCTGGTCGGCGGCGCCGGCCCCTGAATCAGGGTGATGACGAACACGAAGGCCGACTGCGTGCCGAGATAGCCGACACCATGCTTGCCGAGCTGGATGTAGGCGCCGACCCACACGCCCGCCGCGATCAGCGCGAGCCACCAAACGAAGGACGACAGGTCGAGGCCGAGAACGGCCAAGGCGAGCACGCCACCGATCAGGCAACCGATGAACCGGTGCAGGGATCGCTCGGCGACGGCGTGGCGGGTTCCCAGGCCGCCATAGGTGATGACCGGCGCCGACATCACGACGGCGATCGAGATCGTCATCTCGGCGACCTGGGGCAGGTCGAGAAGGACCCAGACGATCAGGACGATGACGACCGAGATCCCGGCGCGCGCGCCGTGCAGCAGGGCTGGCCACTGGGCCCCCAGCAGATGACGCCATCCCGGCATGGCCGGCGGGCGATCGGCATGCCAATCCTGGAAGAGATTGGCCATCAGGATCGCCGCGCCGACGCCGATCGCGACGTCGAGCACCCGGTAGTAGGCGGTCGGCACGATCTGCAGCGGATCGTTCAGGCCGCTCAGCAGCACCATGATCGAGGTGATGGCGAGGAACAGCCAGGCGAGCCCATGCGGGCTCACCTGCATGGCCATCACGCCCAGCATGGTCATGCCGCCCAGGAACAGGCACAGCGCGGCATGGTCATAGGGCAGCCAGCGCCCCAGGACGAAGCCGACGATCGCGCCGGCGATGGTGCCGGTAAGGCGCAGCAGGCCGCGCCGCACCGATCCGGCGCCGGTCGACATCATCGACATGAAGGCGCTGATGGCCGCCCACCAGGGTGCTTCCATCTCGAGGTAGAGGGACACGACAGTGGCCAGCACGACGGCGCTGGCGACCACGACGCCTTGCCGGTTCAGCGCCGGATCCTGTCCCAGGCCGCCGAGCTCGAGCCACAGGCCCCCGAGTGCCCTGGAAGTCATGCGGCTGCCCTCGGCGAAATCCTCGGCAACCGCGCGTGTGAAGGCGCGGATCACGGGAAGATCACGGTGCGCGCGTCGGCTCCCATGTAGAGCTTGCCCTGCGGCGGCGGGCCGTCGAGCACAATCGTGACCGGGATGCGCCGCTGCAGGCGAATCCAGTCCGTGGTCGGCGCCACATAGGGCAGAAGCATCGGCGCCTGCGGATCGCGGCTGAAGCCGCGGGCGATGCCGGTGACCTTGGCGCGATGGAGCTGCCACGGCGCGCTGTCGAGCCACACCCAGGCCGTCGACCCGATGGCCAGCTGACGTACGTAGTACTGCTTGTAGTTGGCCATGATGCGCCAGGCGTCGGAATCGACGATGCCTATCATCGGGATGTTGACCGTCGCGGTATCGCCCGGGCGGGTGGTGAGGTTGGTGATCGAGCCGTTGACAGGCGCCACCACGATGGTGCGGCTGAGCCGCCATTGCGCCGTTGCCATCTCGGCTTTGGCCAGGGCCAGCGCTGCCTGGTGCGCGTTGATGCTGGTGCGGGCCTTGGCGATCGCGATCTGGGCGATCGTCATCTCGGCGGCCGAGCGCCGCAAGGCATCGTTGGCGCGATCGAGCTCGGCGCGCGGCGCATTGTTTTCCGCTGCCAGGACGGCGTAGCGGGCCTGCTCCTGGACGGCATAGGTATGCGCCGAGGTGGCCGATTGGAGGGCCGCCGTCGAGGTCGACAGCTCCTCCTGCGCCACCTTGACCAGGGCGGTCGACTCGTCGATCTGCGCCTGGCGCTGGTTGACCTCGAGCTGGAACGGCGTCGGATCGATGGTCACCAGCCTGTCGCCGACCTTGACCTCCTGGTTGTCGATCACGTGGACCGCAACGATCCGTCCAGTGATCTCGGGGGCGACCGCGACGAGATCGGAGCGGACATAGGCGTCGTCGGTATAGGCGACGAAGTAGGTCAGGACCTCCCACAGGATAAACAGCACCAGCAGCGTGCCGCCAACTGTGATCAGCCGGCGCAGCCGGCTGGCCGTACGGGCGGTCCCGCGCGCTTCGGCCATCGGCGCTGGCTGTGCAAGCGGCGGCACCGGCGGGACAGCCGCTTCAGATGCCGGGGCGGCTGGCTCGGGCAGTGCTGCAGGTGGCCCCACAGGCTTCGGCGTGGGCTCGGCCTTGGCCGGCCCGCCCGAGAGGCGGGTCACCGTGGCAAGCGGCCGAACGGCTTCTTCTCGAGGCTCGCGCCGCGGCGGTGCGGTCGGGGGCGCGGTATCGCTCATCGCCCTGCAGGATAGCGCTTTTTAGCGACCGGGGCATCTTCGTGCCCGGCCGGCTCGGAGCATCAGAGCCCAAGGCTCCTCACCTTTGCGGCCAGGGCATCGATGGAGAACGGCTTGCCGATGAAGTTCACGCCTTCGTCGAGCACGCCATGGTGCACGATGGCGTTTGCCGTGTAGCCGGTCGTGTAGAGCACCTTGAGGGTCGGTCGCAGCGCGCACGCCGCCGCCGCGAGCTGCCGGCCGTTCATGTCGCCCGGGAGCCCGACATCGGTGAACAGGAGCGCGATGTCGTCGTGCGCCCGCAGGACTGCCAGGGCTTCTTGCCCGTCGCCCGCGAGATAGACGGTGCAGCCGATCTCGCGGCATGCCGAGCCGGCGAATTCCCGGACCACCGGGTCGTCCTCGACGACCAGCACCACCGGTCCGTCCCCCGGCGAGCGCGCCGCCTGGGCAGGCTTTTCCTGGGCGTCCGCCGGGGTCGCACGGGTCCGCGGAAGATAGATCTTCACCACCGTGCCGTGCCCGACCTCGCTGTAGATCTTCAGATGACCGCCGATCTGCTTGACGTAGCCGAACGACATGCTGAGTCCCAGCCCAGTGCCCTGGCCGCGCTGCTTGGTCGTGAAGAACGGGTCGAACGCCTTGGCCATGACCTCCTGGTCCATGCCAACGCCCGTGTCCGACACCGCGATCAGAACGTACTGACCGGCCTTGACCTCGACATTGGCGGCCGCATAGGCGTCGTCGAGATGCGCGTTGGCGGTCTCGATGGTGAGCGTGCCGCCCTCTGGCATCGCGTCGCGACCATTGATCGCGAGATTGAGGATCGCGCTCTCGAGCTGCACGACGTCCGACTGACAGCGCCACAGGCCGCCCGCCAGCACGGTCTCGATCTTGACCTGCTCGCCCAGGGTTCGCCGCAGCATTTCCGACATCCCCGAGACCAGCCTGTTGGCGTCCACCGATTCGATCTGCAGCGGCTGCTGACGCGAGAAGGCCAGCAGCCGCTGGGTCAAGGTCGCAGCACGGGACACGCCGGTCTTGGCGAGATCGAGAAAGCGCACGAAGTCGTCCGACGGGGCGGCAACCCGGCGACCCATCATCTCGAGAGCACCGCCGATGCCGGTCAAAAGGTTGTTGAAGTCGTGGGCGATGCCGGCGGTGAGCTGGCCGATGGAGTTGAGCTTCTGCGACTGGCGCAGGCTGTCCTCGGCCACCTCCCGGCGCGCCTGCTCCTCGCTCAGCCGGGCCAGCGTATCGGTCTGCTGCATGGCCCGGCGGGACGCGACGACCGCCAGGCCGAAAAGAGCCAGCGTTGCCGGTACCCCGAACACGAGATGCGACGCCATGCGGCCGATCCAGGCATCGCGAATGGCCGCGGCCGCATAGCCGTGGACGACATAGACGGGCAGATCGGGCAGCTTCCGGTACATGAACACTCGGCTCTCGCCGTCGAACCCCGAGGTGTCGGTGGCGTAACGACCGACGTCGGGCCGATCGGCGATCGCCTGCATGAAGCCGGCATCCGGGCCGAGCCGGCTCGGCCCGGCACCCGCCGGGTAGCGCACCAGGATCTCGCCGTCGGCGCGCACGATCGCGGCGGTGAAGTTCGGCGAATCGGACGCCTGGGCGAACTGGTCGTTAAAGTAGCCCGGCGAGATCGAGATCGCGATCACGCCGTCGAAGACGCCATCCGGAGCCAGGCGCCGTTCGCTGTACTGGAACAGCGGGGCCCCCCTCCCCGGTCCCTTGAAAGCTTCGCCGACGTACCGCTGAACGCCCTTGTCGCGATGCGCATTGAAGTGCTCGTGCGCCGCGAAGCTGGGATCTGCCGGCACCGGATAGAGCTTGGCGGCGACGAGCGGACGGCCTTCGCGATCGAGCACCCAGACATCCTCGATCTGGGGCAGGCTCGAGACCAGCCGCTCGAGCCGGTCGTGGATCTGGCGCTCCCTCGCTCGAATGGCACCGGTGCTCTGGTCTTCCAGCAGCTCCGCGACGTTTGCGGCTACCAGATAGTCCGTTTCGAACGAGGTGCGGACGTTGACGTACAACAGATCGAGCGTACGGGCGATGCGCTCGTCGGCCTGCTTGTTCGCATCGTCATAGGCGAGCCGGCTCGCCCCGACGAAAAGCACCAGCGGCACCACCAGGGTCGCCACTGCGAGCACCATCGTGGTCTCCGCCGCCGAGCCCCGCAATTGCCAGGTACGCAGGCGAAGCAGGCGCCTCATGGCCTCGTCAATCGCTCTCGATCAGCGTGGCGACGAGCCTGGCCAACTCGACGGCACTGAAGGGCTTGGCGACGACGTGGACACGCGGGTTCGACGCCGGTCCACCCGGCTCGGCTCCAGAGCAGCGAATGATCGCCGCTGCCGGCCGCCGCTCGAGTGCTGCCTCGATGACGCGCTCTCCCGACATGTCGGGCAAGCCGATATCGACGATCACGACGGACAACGGCAAGTCACCGTCGATGATCTCGATCGCCTTCTGCCCCGATGCGGCCTCGATGCACGCGATGCTCAACCCGTCCAGCGCGTCGACGACCACGGCACGGATCAGGAACTCGTCCTCGACCAACAGCACGCCCGGCATGCGAGATCCCTAGTCGGCAGCCTTCGCAAGGAAGGGTTGCGGCTTGAACGGCAGGATCGTTGTCGCCCGTGCGGCAGGCAGTGGCAAGGGCGGCGTCTCCGCACCGAGAGCGCGGGCTGCATTCCACGCCCAGCGTGGATCGAGCAGGAAGGCGCGGGCGTGTGCAGTGCAATCGGCCTCGCCCGACGCGATGATGCGCTCGGCCTGCTCCGGCTCGGTGATGATGCCGACGGCCCAGGTTTTGATGCCGACCTCCTTGCGGATGCGCGCGGCGAACGGAACGTGATAGCCGGGCGCGATCGGTATCTTCTGCGCTGGTGAGTTGCCGCCCGAGCTGATGTCGACGAAGTCGCAGCCCAGCGCCTGTAGCTGCCGCGCGGTCTCGACCGTGTCGTCGATCGTCAAGCCGCCTTCGACCCAGTCGGTGGCCGACAGGCGGATGCCCAGGGCCTTCTCGCGCGGCCAGACCCGGCGACAGGCCTCGAACACCTCCAGCGGAAAGCGCCGGCGCTTCTCCATCGTGCCGCCGTACTCGTCGGTCCGGTGATTGGTGAGCGGCGACAGGAACTGATGAAGGCAGTAGCCATGGGCGCCGTGCAGCTCGATCACGTCGAGGCCCAGCCGGGCGCTGCGCTCGACGGCCGAGACGAAGGCCAGCTTCACCCGCTTCAGGCCGACCGCGTCGAGCGCAACCGGCACATGCCACTTCGCGTCGTACGGCAGCGCCGAGGCGGAAAAGGTCGTCCACGGCAGGTCCGGCGCGTCGGCCTGGGTGAGCGGGCCACCGCCCTTCCACGGGCGCTGCGCCGACGCCTTGCGGCCGGCATGGGCCAGCTGGATGGCGAGCTTCACATGCGGCATCCATGCGCGAACCCAGTCGACGACCGGCTTCAGGGCCGCTTCATTGTCGTCGCTGTAAAGGCCGAGACAGCCCTGCGTGATGCGCCCCTCGCGCTCGACATGGGTCGCCTCGAGGCACAGCAGCCCGGCACCCGACATCGACATCATGCCGTAGTTCACCTGGTGCCACGGCTGGGCACTGCCATCGACCGCCGCGTATTGGCACATCGGCGAAACCACGATGCGATTGGGCAAGGTGACCCCGCCGATCTCGACGGGCGTGAACAAGTGGACGGTCATGAAACTCCTATGCAGAAGAATGGGCGAAGCCGTCGGACGCCTTGGGGGGGCGCCACTCCAGTGGCGCGATCCTTGTCGATGATACAAAAGACGCGCCACTGGCGTGGCGCGCCCCCAACAGTCCATTTACATCCGCCTCTACCCGCTGATCGACGGGCCGGCCTCGTGGCCCAGCCACTCCTCGATCAGGCGGCGGGCGATCGAATCGCGGCGCGGCATGAAGAACGAGCCGTCCTTTGGCAGGTTCTCGGGGCGAAGCTGGTCGCGGCTGAGCCACAGCGCGCTCGCCAGCTCGTCCTCGTTGACGGTGAAGTCGAGCGACTCGGCCTCGGCATGAAATCCGATCATCACCGAGGCCGGGAACGGCCAGGGCTGGGAAGAGCGGTAGGTGACGTTCTTCACCCGTACCTTCACCTCCTCGTAGACCTCGCGCGCCACCGCATCCTCGAAGCTCTCGCCGGGCTCGACGAAGCCCGCCAGGGTCGAATGCATGCCGCGCGGAAACTGCTTGCCGCGTCCCAGCAGGCACTTGTCGCCGTGATGGACCAGCATGATGACCGCCGGATCGGTGCGCGGGAAATGCTCGGCCTTGCAACTCTCGTTGGTGCACTGCCGGACATGGCCGCCGCGCGCGATCCTGGTGCTGGCCCCGCACACGCCGCAGTAGCGGTGGCGCCGATGCCAGTAGGTCATGCCGCGGGCGTAGGCGAGGATCGAGCCTTCGCGCGCGAACAGGAGCGCACCGACCTGGCGCAGGTCGACGAACTCGCCGAGGTCCTGCAGCGGCACCTCCTTGCCGGTCACGTCGACGGCGAAGTAGGGCGTACCCTCGACATAGCCCAGGAAGATATGGGTGTCGGCGGCATTGGCGATGGCGCGGCCCATCATGCCCTGGAGGAACACCGCCTCGGGATTGCCTCCGGACTTCACCAGGTTGCGTTCGGTGTCGATCGGCACGAAGCGGGCCGCACCGGACGAGGCGAGCTCGATCATCCGCTCATCGTTCTCGCGCTCGTGGCTGGCGCGATCGATCTCGGCGCTGGAATAGGGATTTCTCGGTCTTTGCTGCATGGCGCCCGGACCGTGCCACAGGGGCGGCGCGGCTGCAATCGTGGGTGTTTCCGGCAAATTTGCCGCCTCGATCCAAAACTTCCGTCATCCCGAGCGGAGCGAAGCGTAGTCGAGGGACCTCTCTTCGCGATGCCTTCAAACGTCGATCTCTCCCGACAAATCTCGCCAGTCGGGATTGGCGCGATTAATCAGAGCAATCTTCTTGCAGCGCCGCCATCCCTTCAACTGCTTTTCGCGCGCTATGGCGTCCGGTGCCGTGTCGTGTGGTTCGAAAAATATGAGTCGGGTAATCCTGTACTTCGAAGTGAATGTCACTGTCCCGGCTTGGTGTTCGCCAAGACGACGAGCCAAGTCGGTTGTGACGCCGATGTAGAGCGCGCGACCTGTCGCGCTGGACAAGATGTAGACGACTGGTTGCCGCATGCCAGCCCCGTCAAGAAGGATCCCTCGACTTCGCTTCGCTGCGCTCGGGATGACGGGGAGTTTAGACACGCAATACAGGCGTAATTATGTCTTCCGATACAACCTCCAGTTACCTCAACGCCTCGGCCAGCACCTCGGCGACGTGGACTGCCTGTCGGTTGCTGCCGTCGGCGATCTGATGCCGGCACGACGTGCCGTCGGCCACGATCAGCGTGTCGTCGCCGGCCTTGCGCACCGCCGGCATCAAGGTCAGCTCCGCCATGGCAATTGACGTCTCGTAATGCTCGGCCTCGTAGCCGAAGCTCCCGGCCATCCCGCAGCAACTCGACTCGATGACGCTGACCGCCAGATCGGGTACGAGGCTGAGCGCCTCCTGCACGGCGCTCATGGCGCCGAATGCCTTCTGATGGCAGTGACCATGCAGCAGGGCGGTCTTGAAGGGCAGTGCCCCGAGTTCCAGCGCCAGTCGGCCGGCCCTCTTCTCCCGCACCAGGAATTCCTCGAACAGGAAGGCATTGTCGGCGACGGCCTTCGCTTCCTCACCGAGACCGAACGCCAGAAATTCGTCGCGCAGGGTGAACAGGCACGACGGCTCGAGGCCGACGATCGGCACGCCCCTGGCCACGAATGGGTTCACTGCGTCGAGCAGGCGCCGCGCTTCGCCCTTCGCCTTGTCGACCTGGCCGGTCGCGAGCCAGGTGCGGCCGCAGCACAGCGCCGACGCCCCGAGAGTCGGCCAGGCGACGGCGACGCGATGTCCGGCCGCCGCGAGCACGCGACGCGCCGCATGCAGGATGTGCGGCTCGAAGTTGTTGGAGAAGGTGTCGGCGAAGATCACCACCGTGGCGTCGCGCTCGTCGACATCGGTCGTCGCGAGGAAGGTGTCGCGGCGCCACCTGGGCAGGCTGCGCTGCCTGGCGAAGCCCAGCCACGGCTTCACCAGCCCGCCAAGATTGAACAGCCATGGCAGCCGCCGGGCCCACGGCGCAATCTCCGGCAGGCCGCCGATCAGCTTGTCGCGCAGGCTTAGCCCATGGCTCATGCGACGCGCCGACCGCACTTCGATCTTCATGCGCGCCATGTCGACGCCGGTCGGGCAGTCGCGCTTGCAGCCCTTGCAGCTGACGCAGAGATCCATCGCCCGGGCGACCGCGTTCGATCGCAGCGCCTCGGGCCCGAGCTGGCCGGAGAGCGCGAGCCGCAGGGTATTGGCACGGCCCCGCGTGAGGTGGATCTCGTCGCGCGTCACACGGAAGGACGGGCACATCGTGCCGGCATCGAACTTCCGGCAATGGCCGTTGTTGTTGCACATCTCGGCGGCCTTGGCGAAGCCGCCGGTCGGGTCGCCGCCGCTGCCCGGATCGCCCAGCCCCTCGGTAGCGGGATCGTTCTCGACATTCCAGGCCGACCAGTCGAGCGCCGGCTGGTAGGCGACATTGGTATAGCCTGGCTTGAAGCGGAACAGCGCACGGTCGTCCATCCGTGTCGGCCGCACGATCTTGCCGGGATTGAGGATGCCTTGCGGATCGAACAGGTCCTTCACCGTCTCGAAGGCCCCGGTGAGCCGCGGCCCGAACTGCCACGCCACCCACTCCGACCGCACGAGACCATCGCCGTGCTCGCCCGAGAAGGCGCCCTTGTACTCGCGCACCAGGGCCGACGCTTCCTCGGCAATCGCACGCATCTTCGCGGCGCCGTCCTGGCGCATGTCGAGGATCGGCCGCACGTGCAGCGTGCCCACCGAGGCATGGGCGTACCAGGTACCGCGCGTGCCGTGCCTGGCGAAAACCTCGGTCAGGCGCTGCGTGTAGTCGGCGAGATGCTCGAGCGGCACGGCGCAATCCTCGATGAACGACACCGGCTTCCCGTCGCCCTTCATCGACATCATGATGTTGAGGCCGGCCTTGCGGACTTCCCACAGCTCGGCCTGCGGTCGCGGCTCCGGCATCTCGACCACGCTGCCCGGCAGGCCGAGATCGCCCATCAGCTCGACCAGCCGCGCTAGGTCGCTCCACTGCGGCTCGCGTTCCTCGCCGGCGAACTCGACCAGCAGGATCGCTTCCGGTCGGCCGATCAGGGCGCGCTCGATGACCGGCCGGAAGGCCGGATTGGCACGCGCCAGCTCGATCATCGTGCGATCGACAAGCTCGACCGCCGCCGGCTTCAGCTTGACGATGTGCTGGGCGCTGTCCATCGCCTTGTAGAAGCTCGGGAAATTCACCACGCCCAGGGTTTTGTGCCTGGGCAGGGGCGCGAGCTTCAGGGTCAGGCGCTCGGTCACCGCCAGCGTGCCCTCGCTGCCGACCAGCAGGTGTGACAGATTCACCGAATTGTCGAGCGTGTAGGGCCGCTCCGACTGCGGGAAGAAGATGTCGAGGTTGTAGCCGCCCACCCGGCGCAGCACCTTCGGGTAATGGCGCTCGATCTCGGCCCGCTCCGCGAAGGCCAGCGCCGCCACCTTGTCGGCGATGGTGCGTACCGCCGGCGGCATGTCCTCGGGACGCGCCGAACCGAAGCGGGCGCGCTCGCCGGTCGCCAGGATGGCGTCGATCGAGGCGACGTTGTGCACCATGTTGCCGTAGCGGATCGAGCGGCTGCCGCACGAGTTGTTGCCGGCCATGCCGCCCAGCGTGCATTGCGCCGAGGTCGAGACGTCGACCGGGTACCACAGCCCGTGCGGCTTCAGCCAGGCGTTGAGCTGGTCGAGCACGACGCCCGGTTGCACTGTCACCTCGGCGCGATTCTTGTCGAAGCCGACAACCTCGCGCAGGTGCTTCGAGACGTCGACCACCAGCGCCTTGCCGACCGTCTGGCCGCACTGAGAGGTGCCGGCGCCGCGCGGCACGATGGCCGCTCCGGCATCGCGCGCGACGTCGACGACGAGACCGAGATCGGTCTCGTCGCGCGGCAGCACGACGCCCACCGGCTCGACCTGATAGATCGAGGCGTCGGTCGAATAGCGCCCGCGCGAGGCCTTGTCGAAAAGGACCTCGCCCTTGAGCGTGCGGCGCAGGGTTTGCTCGAGCGTTGTCAGTCCAGCTTCACTCCGGCCGCGGTCACGACCTTCTGCCATTTCTCGATCTCGCTGCGGATGCGCTTGGCGAATTCCGCCGGCGTCTCCCCGCCAACTTGAGCCGTCTGATCCTTCCAGATCGCCTGCAGCCTGGGCGCCGCCAGAGCCTTCACGACCTCGGCATGCATGCGATCGACGATCGGCTGCGGCGTGCCCTTGATCGCCCACAGGCCGTACCAGGTCGACACGATCCAGCTGGGTACGCCAATCTCGGCCGAGGTCGGTATATTGGGGAACTCGGACTGGCGGTTGGGCGTCGCCACCGCGAGGCCGAGCAACTTGCCGGCGCGGATCTGCGAGGCCGAGGTGCCCATGCCGTCGAACATCATGTCGGCGTTGCCGGCCAGCAGGTCCTGCATCGCCGGGCCGGCACCGCGATAGGGCACGTGGGTGATGTCGGTCTTGGTCTCGAGCTTGAACAGCTCGCCCGCCAGATGATGCGCCGTGCCGGCGCCGGGCGAGGCATAGTTCACCTTGCCGGGATTGGCCCGCACGTAGGCGAGGAACTCTGCCGCCGTCTTGACCGGCACGCGCGACGGATTGATCGAGATTACCTGCGGCACCAGCGCGATCATGGTGATCGGCACGAAGCTCTTCTCGAGATCGTAGTCGAGCGTCTTGTAGATGCTGGGCGCAATCGTGTGATGCACGGCACCGACGAAGAACACCGAGCCATCGGGCTTCATCTTGGCGGCCTGCGAGGCGCCCACGGTACCGCCGGCGCCACCCTTGTTGTCGATGATGATCTGGCAACCGAGCTGCTCGCCGACCTGCGCCGCCAGCGGGCGGGCAAAGACGTCCGTGCCGCCGCCGGCCGGAAACGGGTTGATCCAGGTGATGGTGGGCGGCGGCCAGCCCTGTTGCGCGCGCGCCACCAGGGGCGCCGCCAGCGAAGCGGCGACACCCAACCCAAGCGCCCTGCGACGCGAAACGATGACCTTCGACGACATCAAACTCACTCCTCCCCGCCCGGCCTGTTCATGCTTTCCAGGACGACCTGAAGCTTCGCCTGGAGGTGCCGGACGAGCAGGTCACGTAGCGCGCTGCCATCGCGCGCGGCAAGAGCCGCGAGCATGGACCGATGCTCGGCGACGGCCCTGTCCCATTTGTCGTGGTTGAGGTTCGAGCGGAAGCGCAGCGCATGAAGGCGGACGTTGAGCGTCTGCTGCATCTGGGTGAGCACCGGATTTGCAGCGATCGCGCTGATTCGATCGTGGATGGCACGATTGGCCCGATAGTAGGCCGGCAGGTCAGCCCGCGCGTGTGCAGCCTCCATGTCCGATTGCCGGGCGCGCAGAGCGTCGAGATCGCTTTCGGTCGCGTTCCGGGCCGCCAGTTCCCCGGCAAGTCCCTCCAGCCCCGCCATGACCTCGAAGGCATGGCGCACGTCGTCGGACGATAGCGCCACCACCTGGACGCCACGATTGGGCAATTGATTCAGCAACCCGTCGGCCGCCAGCATGCGGAAGGCCTCGCGCAGCGGCGTGCGCGACACGCCGAGCTGCTCGCTGAGCTCGCGCTCGTTGAGCCGTGTCCCGGGAGCCAGCACGCCCTCGATGATCAGCGTCCGCAGCCGGTCGGCCGCCGCCTGCGGCAGGCTCGAGCGCGCGATCGAGATGCTTGATCCGTCCATGAGACCTCTGGACTCAGTTTGGCATGTTGTATACAAAATGCAAGTCCAAGTGAGGGAGTGCTCACCATGCGCCTGAATTCTCATCCCAGCGGCCGTCACTTCCTGCAGATTCCAGGGCCTACCAATGTTCCCGACCGCATCCTGCGGGCGATGGACTATCCGACCATCGATCACCGCGGACCGGAGTTCAATGCGCTGGCCAAGAAGGTGCTGCGCAGCGTTCGACAGGTCTTCCAGACCCGGCAGCCGGTCATCGTCTTTCCGGCGTCTGGCACGGGCGCCTGGGAAGCGGCGCTGGTCAACACCCTGTCGGCCGGCGACCTCGTGCTGATGTGGGAGACCGGTCACTTCGCCTCGCTGTGGAAGCGCATGGCCGACCGCCTTGGTCTCAAGTCGGAGTTCATGGGCGGCGACTGGCGCAAGCCTGCCGACCCGGCCGCGATCGAGGCTCGCCTGCGCAACGATCCCGAGCACGCGATCAAGGCGGTTTGCATCGTCCACAACGAGACCTCGACCGGCGTGGTGAGCGACATCTCCGCGGTGCGCCGGGCCATCGACGCGGCGCGCCACCCTGCCCTGCTGCTGGTCGACACCATCTCGTCGCTGGGCTCGATCGACTATCGTCACGACGCGTGGGGCGTCGACGTGACCGTCGCCGGCTCGCAGAAAGGCCTCATGCTGCCGCCCGGTCTCTCCTTCAACGCAGTGAGCGAGAAGGCGGTCGCCGTCTCGAAGAGCTCGACGCTGCCCAAGTCGTTCTGGGGCTGGGAGGAGATGCTGACGGCCAACGCCAACGGCTGGTTCCCCTACACACCCGCCACCAACCTGATCTACGGCCTCAGCGAAGCCTGCGACATGCTGCTCGAGGAAGGCCTCGACGCGGTGTTCGCCCGCCATGCGCGCCATGCCGAGGCGGCGCGCATCGCGGTGACAGGCTGGGACCTCGAGATCCTGTGCAGCGATCCCAAGGCCTACTCGGGATCCCTGACGGCGATCGTCATGCCGGACGGCCATGACGCCGACGCCTTCCGCAAGGTCGCGCTGGAGAACTTCAACCTGTCGCTCGGACAGGGCCTCAGCAAGGTCGCGGGCAAGGTCTTCCGCATCGGCCA
Organism: Reyranella sp.; assembly: GCA_022844015.1. GTDB lineage: Bacteria > Pseudomonadota > Alphaproteobacteria > Reyranellales > Reyranellaceae > Reyranella. The sequence goes on from JALHMO010000006.1 coordinate 61,661, forward strand.
TCTCGGCGACTTCAACGACCTGATGCTGCTCGCCACCCTGTCGGGTGTCGAGATGGCGCTGGGCCTGGCGAAGGTCCCGCACAAGGCGGGGGGAGCCCACGCGGCCCTTACCTACCTGCGCGACACGGCGCCGGGAGCGCGGCAGGTGTAGGTAACGCTTCCGCGGAGCATTGATTGTCTCCAAGCTTCTCGAGCACGCGTGCCGTCAATCCGTCCGTGTCTCGACACGAACCCCGGGGGCTCGCCCCATAAGCGCTGAATTACAGAAGCACCTCACCCTGAGGAGCGGACCGGAGGGCCGCGTCTCGATTCGGGCGAAGTAACCTTCGCCCTTTGGTCGGCACAGAGCGGATGCTGTGACACGCAGTTTCAGCGTCTCTGTGCAGCTCATCCTTCGAGACGGCCGCGGAGTTTATCCCGAGGAGTTCGAGGGGCGGCCTCCTCAGCATGAGGACTCTACTGGCCCTCAACCAGATTTAGCGCCCATAGGGGCTCGCCCTATATGGCCAGCGGGGACAACTTGTCCCAGAGCAGCTCGACGCCGTGGCCCGGCCGCTCCGGCGCGATGGCCTTGCCGTCGACGATGCGCATCGGCTCGGCCATGTACCGATCCAACCCGAAGCCGTGCACCTCGAGGTACGACCGGTTCGGTGCCGCGGCCAGCAGATGCACCGTCAGGTCGTGCACGCCATGGGAGGTGACCGGCAGGTTGAACGCTTCCGCAAGTCGGCACACTTTCATGAACACGGTGACGCCGCCGCAGTTGCTGACATCGGGCTCAGGGTAAGTGACGCCACCGGCTGTGATCATCTGCTGGAACTCGTAGAGCGTATGGAGGTTCTCGCCGGTGGCAATCGGCACGCCGCCTTGCGCCACGATGCGAGCGTGGCCCGCCACATCGTCCGGAATCGTCGGCTCCTCCAGCCAGACCAGATTGAGCTCGGCCAGCGCCCGTGCCGCGCGCACGGCCTGATCGACCGACCAGCCCATGTTGGCATCGACCATCAGCGGGAAGCCATCGCCCAGCTTCTTGCGCATGGCGCGCACCCGCGCGACGTCGTCGCCCAGCTGGGCTCGGCCGACCTTCATCTTGATGGCGCGGAATCCCTGGCCGAGGAAGTCATCGCTTTGCGCCAGCAGCTTCTCCAACGGGAACTGCAGGTCGATGCCACCGGCATAACAGGGCACTTGCGGGTCGAAGCCGCCCAGCAGCCGCCACAGAGGCTTTGCCACCCGGCGCGCCGCCAAGTCCCACAATGCGATGTCGACGGCGGAAATCGCCAGAGAGGCGAGCCCGCCTCGTCCGCCGTAGTGCGTGCCCCACCACATGCGCTGCCACAGGGCCTCGATGCGTTCTGCATCCTGGCCGACCAGCAGCGGCGCCAGGTCGTCGCGCACCAGCGAGGCCACGGCCCGCCCGCCATGGCCCACCGTATAGGTGTAGCCCAGCCCTTCCACGCCATCGGTGTCGCGAATGCGGACCGTGACGAAAGCGAAATGACGGATGTCGCCATGCGTGCTGTCCGACAGCACGACCGGCAGCGGCACGTGGTAGCAACCGACATCGAGCGTCGCGATCGTAGTCATGGTGTCCTCCGCGCAATCCTGAGCAGATCAGTCAATCGCCTTCTGCCGCTCTGTGTACTTGCCTCAAGCAGGATCAGCGCAGCAAGCACGCCACGTGATGCCCCGGCGCCACCTCGCGCAGCGGCGGCGCCGTCACCTTGCACTCGGCAACGGCATAGGGACAGCGCGTGTGGAAGTGGCAGCCGGGCGGCGGCTTGGCCGGGCTCGGCACGTCACCCTGGACGATCCGCTTGCGCTGGCGCCGGCGCTTGGGATCGGGAGCGGTCGCGGCCGACAGCAGCGCCTCGGTGTAGGGGTGCTTTGGCGTTTCGAACAGCGTGCGCTTGGCGGCGAGCTCGACGATGCGGCCGAGATACATGACGGCGATGCGATGGCTGATGTGGCGCATCACCGCCAGGTCGTGACTGATGAACAGGTAGGCGAGCCCGTACTCTTCCTGCAGGTCGATCAGCAGGTTCAGCACCTGCGCCTGCACCGATACGTCGAGAGCCGATACCGGCTCGTCGGCGACGATCAGGTCGGGATTGACCGACAACGCCTTGGCGATGCCCAGGCGCTGGCGCTGACCGCCCGAGAACTCGTGGGCGAACTTGCGCATCGAGTCGGGCCGCAGGCCAACCCGCGTGAACAGGCTTGCCACCCTGTCGTCAGTCTCGCGGCCCCGCGTCAGGCCGAAATTCTCAAGCGGCTCGCCGACGATCGTGCCAGCCGAGAGGCGCGGGTTCATCGACGAGTACGGGTCCTGGAAGATCGTCTGGATCCGCCGACGGTGAGCCCACATGGCGCCCGGCGGCAGCTCCGTGACGTCCTCGCCGCCCAGCAGGATGCGGCCCGCGGTCGGCTCGATCAGCTTCAGCACGGTCTTGCCGATGGTCGACTTGCCGCAGCCCGACTCCCCCACGAGTCCCAGCGTCTCGCCGCGCCGGATCGCGAAGCTGACGCCATCGACCGCCTTCACCTGGCCGACCTGGCGCTGCAACAGGCCACCCAGGATCGGAAAGTGCTTCACCAGGTCGCGAACCTCCAGGAGCGCCGCGTCGCTCATCGCGTCACCTCCCAGCAGGCCACCGTGTGGCCGCCGCCGGCGTCGACGAAGGGCGGCACCTCGGTGCGACAGCGCTCCGTCGCGAGCGGACAGCGCGCCGCGAAGGCGCAGCCGATGATCGGCCGGGTCAGGATCGGCACGAGGCCCGGAATCTCCTGCAGCCGCGGCCGCTTGCCGGCGATGTCGGCCTCGACATCGAGCCGCGGGATCGCCCGCATCAGGCCGACCGTATAGGGGTGCAGCGGATGCTCGAACAGCGCCTCCACCGGCGCCTCCTCGACCTTGCGCCCGGCATACATGACGACGACCCGCTCGGTGGTCTCGGCGACGACGCCGAGATCGTGGGTGATCAACACGATTGCCGTGCCGGTCTTCTCCTTGAGCTCGAGCATCAGGTCGAGGATCTGCGCCTGGATGGTGACGTCGAGCGCCGTCGTCGGCTCGTCGGCGATCAGCACCTGCGGGTCGCACGACAGAGCCATGGCGATCATCACCCGCTGGCGCATGCCGCCCGACAGCTGGTGCGGGTACTCGTCGAGCCGGCGGCGGGCGTCGGCGATGCGCACGAGGCTCAGCATCTCGAAGGCCCGCTCCCGGCCTGCCCTCCACGGCACGCCGAGATGGCGCACCACGTTCTCGGCGATCTGCGTGCCGACCGTCAGCACCGGGTTGAGGCTGGTCATCGGCTCCTGGAAGATCATCGAGATGTGATGACCGCGCAGGCGCTTCATCGCTTCCTCGTCGAGGCCGGTCAGCTCGCGGCCGTCGAAGCGGATCGAGCCGGAGGCGATCTGGCCGGTCTCGGCCGGGATCAGGCGCAGGATGGAGAGCGCCGTCACAGATTTGCCGCAGCCCGACTCGCCCACGATGCCGAGCGTCTCGCCGCGCGCCAGGTCGAACGACACGCCATCGACGGCGCGCACCACGCCGTCCAGCGTGTTGAACTGGGTATGCAGATCGCGAACTTCGAGGAGCGCGGTCACAGGCGGCGCGCCAGCCTCGGGTCGAGCCGGTCGCGCAGACCGTCGCCCAGCAGGTTCACCGCCAGGACCGTGACGGCGAGGAACGCACCCGGGATCAGGATCGTCCACGGCGCGATCTGGAAGAAGGTGCGGCCCTGGGCGATGATGTTGCCCCAGCTCGGCACCTCGGGCGGCACGCCGGCGCCGAGGAAGCTGAGGCCCGCCTCGACCAGCATCGCCGAGGCGCAGACATAGGTCGATTGCACGATCAGCGGCGCCAGGGTGTTGGGCAGCACGTGGCGCAGCAGCAGCTTGAGGTTCCGCGTGCCGCCGGCGATGGCGCTCTCGATATAGGGTTGGGAACGGATCGACAGCACGACGGCCCGCACCACGCGCACGATTCGCGGCACCTCGGGGATGACGATCGCCACGATGACGATGCCGAGCCCGGGGCGCGTCAGGGTGATCAGGGCGATGGCGAGCAGGATCGACGGGATCGCCATCAGCCCATCCATGACCCGCATGACAATGGCGTCGACGCGCCGGAAATAGCCGCAGGCGAGACCCAGCGCGAGGCCGAGCAGGCTCGAGAAGGCCGCCACCGACAGGCCGACGATCAGCGAGACGCGCGCGCCGTAGACCGTGCGCGAGAAGACGTCGCGGCCGAACTGATCGGTGCCGAACCACCAGCGCTCCGACGGCGGCCGCAGGCGGTTGACCGGCGTGATCCTGAACGGATCGTGGGTTGCAATGAGCGGCGCGAAGATGGCCATGATCACCAGCAGCAGCAGCAGGACGCCGCCAAAGGCGATAGTCGGGTTGCGCCGGATTGCCCTCAGCAGCGAGAAGCGGCGCGATGGCGGAGCGAGGTCGTCGGCGAACGAGGTGGCGGGGGTAGCCATTTCAGGGGCGGGTCGTCAGTAGCGGATGCGCGGATCGAGGAATGCGTACGAGATGTCGATGATCAGGTTGACCAGCACCTTGGCGGCAGCGAACACCAGAATCAGGCCCTGCACGATCGGGTAGTCGCGCTTAAGCACTGCATCGACCGTGAGGCGGCCCAACCCCGGGATGTTGAACACGGTCTCGGTGATCACGACACCCGAGATCAGCAAGGCGATGCCGATGCCGATGACAGTGACGATCGGCACCGCGGCGTTTTTCAGCGCATGCAGCAGCAGCACGCGATCCGTCGCCAGGCCCTTGGCGTTGGCGGTGCGGATGTAGTCCTGCTGCAGCACCTCGAGCATCGAGGCGCGGGTGATCCGGGCGATCAGCGCCATGTACGTCACGCCGAGCGCCACCGACGGCAGGATCAGGCATTCGACGAACGGCCAGAAGCCTTCGCCGACTGGCCGGTAACCCTGCACCGGCAGGAGCTGCCATTGCACGGCGAAGAAATAGATCAGGACATAGGCCAGCACGAACACCGGCATGGCGAAGCCCAGAACCGCGAAGCCCATGACCAGGCGGTCGACCAGCTTGCGCGCCTTCCACGCCGCCACCACGCCGATCGGAATGGCGAGCGCCACCGCCACGAACAGGGTCGACAGGGAGAGCGCCAAGGTAGGCTCGACGCGCTGCGCGATCAGCCGTGTCACGGGCAGGTTGGAGAAGATCGAGACGCCCATGTCGCCGCGCATCAGGTCCCACAGCCAGACGCCGAACTGCTCGACGACCGGCCGGTCGAGCCCGAGCTTGACCCGCACCGCGGCGATCGACTCGGCGGTCGCATCGTCGCCGGCGATGATCGCCGCCGGGTCGCCCGGCGCGAAGCGCAGCAGGAAGAAGACGAACATCGCCACCACCGCCATCACCGGCAGGGTGGCGAACAGGCGCCGGACGATATAGGCGGTCACGACGGCGAAGCCGTCGCCCTGAGCGAAGCGCAGCGAAGTCGAAGGGTCTCCTTTTGCTCTACGACAAAAACAGATCCCTCCACTACGCCTCGCTTCGCTCGGCTTCGGTCGGGATGACGGCTTATTGTCACTTCTTCGTGATCCCCCACAGCACCGCCAGGCCGGTGTTGGGCACGATGCCGTCGATGCGGTCGGCGCGATAGGCGAGCGGCGTGTCCCATTGCCCGAACGGGATGTACACGACCTGCTCCATCGCCTTGGTCTGCAGCTCCTTGGCGATCTTCTTGCGCTCGTCCTCGCTCGACGCCAGGCCGAAGGCGTTGCGCAGCTTCTCGATCTCGGGATCGCACGGCCAGCCGAACAGGCCCTTCTCGCAGGCGGCCCCGATCCAGGTGTGCAGCACCGGGTTGGACGCACCGACGCCACCCGTCCCGGTGATGAAGATGTTCCAGCCGCCTTGCGCCGGCGGCTCCTTCTTGGCACGCCGCGACACCACCGAGCCCCAATCCATCGACTGGGCGTCGACGTTGATGCCGGCCTCGCGCATCGCCTGGATCAGCACCTGTGTCGCCGGCGTGATGGTGTTGTGGTCGGTGGTCGCCAGCACGGTGATCGGCTCGCCCTTGTAGCCGGCCTCCTTCAGGAGCTGCAGCGCCTTCTTGGGATTGTAGTCCTTGAAGAACGCGCTGCCGCCGTCGTTCTCGTAGGGCCCGCCGCAGGTCAGCAGGCCATGGCAGACGCGATAGTACTTCGGGTCGCCGACGATGGCGCGCAGGAAGTCCTCCTGGTTGACCAGATGGTACATCGCCTGCCGCGCCTTCACGTTGTTGAAGGGCGGATGCAGGTGGTTGAGGCGGATCATGCCCTGCGTGCCGTCGAGCTTGCCCGTCTTCAGAAGCTTGACGCCTCTCGCCTTGGCGAGCAGCGGCAGGAAGTCGATGTTGGGGCTCTCGAAGAAGTCGATTTCCCCATTGACCAGCGCCGACATCGCCGTCTGGGGATCGGCGATCCACACCAGCTCGATGCGGTCGACACCCGGAATCTTGGCCCCGGCGAACGACGACGGCGCCTCGGTGCGCGGCACGTAATCCTTGTTCTTGAGATAGACCGCCTTGCTGCCCGGCACCCACTGGTCCTTGGCGAAGATGTAGGGGCCGGAGCCGATCGCTTCCTTGACCTGCTGTTGCGGATCGGTGAGGGCCTCCTTCTCGCGCATGATGGCGGCGATCGAGCTGCCGCTCTTGCCCAGCGATTCGAGCACCATGCCGTACGGCTCGCGAAGCACCATCCTGAAGGTCTTGTCGTCGACTGCGTCGAGGGCCGTGACATAGCCCATCAGCCGTTGGCCGACACCGTCCTTGGCGCCCCAGCGCCTGATCGAGGCGATCACGTCCTTCGTCGTGACCGGCGAGCCGTCGTGGAACTTCAGCCCGTCGCGCAGGATGAAGGTGTAGGTCAGCCGATCCGGGCTGATCTCGTACTTGCCCACCATCTGCGGCTGCGGCTTTAGATCGGCGTCATTGCCGAACAGGGTGTCGTAGACCAGCGCGCCGTGGATGTTGGCGATCGTCTGGGTCGTCCAGACCGGGTCGATCACCCGCACGTCGGCGTGCATCACCGCGCGCAGTACTTTTTCCTGCGCCGTCGCCGACAGCGGCAGGGCGAGTGCGGCCAGGACCGCCAGCAATCTCACAATCATGTTTCCCCCGATCCTTTCGAGCAACTCCCCGTGCACAAATTATGCAAAGCTGCAGGCTTGTCCAGCGGTCCGATGGCCCGGTGCTGCCAAGAACGGCCCGAAACCATCGAGGTGCGTCTCGGAGGGGCAAGGCATGACTCTGGAAGAGCTGGTGGTGCCGGTCGAGCCGATCGCCATCGCCGATGTGGGCGCGGCATGCCTTACCGAGGTGCCAGCTTACAAGCCCCTGCTCGATTCCGGCCTTGCCCACCTGCATGCCTTCGACGGCGACCCGCGCCAGATCGAGAAGATCCGCGAGACCTACGGCGACAAGGTCACCATTCGCGATTGCTTCCTGTCGGACGGCGGCGTCCACACCCTCCACGTCGCCGCCGCCCAAAGCGGCATGACCTCGCTGCTGAAGCCAAACGCGACCGCGCTGCAGTTCTTCAACGGCTTCCCTCAGTTCGGGCATATCCACGAGACCCGCCCTGTCCAGACCACGCGGCTCGACGATGTCCGCGACCTCCCGGCAATCGACTACCTGAAGCTCGACGTCCAGGGCGCCGAGCTCGCCGTGCTCGAGAATGGCCGGCGCACCCTCGCCGACTGCATTGTCGTCCAGCTCGAGGTTTCTTTCGTCTGCCTCTACGAAGGCCAACCGAGCTTCGGCGACGTCGATCTCTTCATGCGGCGCAACGGTTTCCTTCCACATTGCTTTCTCGAGGTGAAGAAGTGGTCGATCGCGCCTCTGCTGAAGGCCGGTGACACGCGGCTTCCATTCAACCAGCTGCTCGAGTCCGACATCGTCTATGTCCGCAACCTGCTGTCGCTGCCGGACCTGAGCACCAGCCAGCTCAAGAAACTGGCGCTGATCGCGCACCACTGCTTCGCGAGCTTCGATCTCGCGGTGCGCGTGCTGATCGAGATTGCGTCGCGCGGTGCCGTGGCATCCGACGCGCAACACCGGTATCTCGGGATTCTCAATGCGCGGGCCCAGCAGCCTGGGAGCCAACCGCAACCTTGAGCAGGGGCGGCCTCCCTCGCTGCGCGCCGGGCGACGGCCCGGTGGCCGTCGCGAGCGCAGCGAGGGGCCTTTCCCATGGGCGCTGACTTTGGTCGAGGGCCAACAAATCTCTCCCGAGAACCCACGATCCTCCTTCAGCGACGAAAGCCTTCGAGCTCGCCTTTCGCCCAATCCATCGACTGCTTCGCCGTGGCGCCGGTCACCATGCGGGCCACCATCCCCGGGATGATGTACTGGCTCCAGATCTGCACCCCGATCTCCGGCGGCGCGCTCGAGCCGACGATGTAGTACTCGGCATCGTGGTGGGGGCGCACGGGATAGTTGTACATCGTCCCCTTCGGCGGCTCCAGGTCGGTCCAGACCGGCAGATCCGCCATCGACAGGAAGGGCGGAATGTCATAGCCCGCAGCCGGCACGCTGAGCCTGGCGACGATCTCGCGCTGACCGAGAAACGTCATCAGGTCCTTTGCCGCCGGCTTGTTCTGCGCCCACTGCCAGATGCCCCAGAAATAGGGCCTATGCGGCACCAGCCGGCCCATTCTTCCCTTCGGATTCGGGAAGTGCCAGGTGTCGGCGGCGATGGCCGGCGCATCGCGCTTGGCCACGGCCCAGGCGCTGGGCGGGTTCCAGATCAGGGCCGCCTTGCCGGCAACGAAGGCCTTGTTGTTGGACGCGTCATCGTAGGAGATGGTCTCGCGAGGCAGGTAAGGAACGAAACGCTTCACATAGTCGAGCACCTCCCGGACCGGGTCGGAATCGACGGTGATGTTGCCCTTGCCGTCCACGAGATGCGCCCCGAACGCCCCGAACGTCGCGCCCCAGGTCTGGTTGGCGTCGGTGCTGTTGGCGCCGCAGCCGAGCGCGAACAGATGGCCGGCCTTGTGACACTTCTCGGCCATCTTCAGCTGCTTCTCGTAGGTCCATTCGGCCGCGCCTGCGGTCTTCACGTCCTTGGCCGGGTACCACGCGGTCACATCCTCGCCCGTGGCATCCTTGATCATCGAGATGCGGGCGCACGGCGGCAGCGGCGCCGAGCCCCACGCGACCGGCACCGCCAGCCATTTCCCGCCCGCAGTGCCGAGATACTCCACAGCCTTGCTCACGGGCCCGTATTGCTTGATCAGCCCGTCGACGACATCGTTCACGGGTGTCAGCTTGTCGGCATACTGGTGCGATGCCCACTGGTCGAAGGCAAGGATGTCGTGCCCGGCACGCGCCTGCGCCTGCGCGGCCTGGGTGAGGATCATCTTGTTGCCGGCGGACGGGATGAAGTCGATCGTGACCTCGACCTTGTTCTTCGACGCCCACTCGTCGATGAAGCCCTTGAGCATCGGGTTGGTGCCCGGCACCCAGTGATCCCACACGCCCATCGTAAGCTTGCCGGCCGCGTTCGCCGACTGGACATGCACCAGTGGCAGGGTCGCGCCGGCCGCACCGGCTGCAATCCTCAGGGCTCGGCGACGGGTAATCCGATGGACGCGTCTCATGGGCTGCTCCTCCGATTTGTACGTTTCCTACCTCGACTCTCGCTTTCGAACTGATGGGCCCAACGCTGCCGGCACGACTCGGTGCTGGCGTGAGCACAACGAACTATACTGGTGTCGCTCGGCTGTTGTCCCGTTCTGCGTGCAGGCAGAACCGGACATGATCGCTGGCATTGCAGTATCTGTGAGGCGAGACTTGGTCTCGCGGCGCGCCGGTACCTCACGCAGCGGGGCGCCGCCTTACCGGCGCAAGTCGCGCAGGTTCCGACCCGACGTCGCGCCGCTAGCAGATCAGGCCCAACGGCCTTGCTTCGGCGTCGAGCGGCCAGATCGGGCGCTGGACCTTGGTGTAGGGCACCTTGCGGTGATCGCGTCGCAGGGGCCCGCTCGATTCGACATAGATCACCTTCTTGGCGATCGGCCCATATGCCGCCATGAAATGGTTGGTCGATTTCACCACCACGATCTTCTTCTGCGTGGGATCGATGCCGAGATTGGTGAACAGCTCGAGCCCCGTCGCCTGGGTCCGGTTGCCGATCAGCACGACATCGACGCCGCCCACGCGCACGGCCGCGCAGTCGCCGACCGACACCTGCGTCGGGCCGAAGCTCTGCCAGGCGTTGCGCTTCAGCCCGATGATCTCGACCTCGGCGTCGACCGGCTGGCCCGACGACGGCGCGATCTTGCCGCCGAAGCGCAGGCCGATGCGGGCGCCCAGCCCGGCATCGAAGCAGATGCGCACGGCGATCGGGTCCCACAGCGGCCCCAGGCAGGCATTCTCCACCCTGGCATCGATCAGATGGCGCAGGATGTCGGTATTGTCCGAGGGCGCGCCACCGCCGGCATTGTCGGCCGGATCGGCGATCACCACTGGCAGGTCGTTGAACGCCACGCCCTCGCTCACGCCCGTCGCCACATCGAACGACGGCGGCTGGGTCTTGCCACGCAGGGACACCAGCTCCTCGCCGAGCGCCGTCGCCAGCGCATCGGCCTTCTTCTTGTCGCCGTTGGCCACCACCAGCACGCGGGTGCCGATCTCGGCCACGTCGCCATAGGGAAAGCAATGGGCGATCGACACCGACAGGATGCCGTCCTTGCCTTCCATCGCCTTGATGCGATCGACCAGCCCGCGCATCGGCTGGATCGTCGTCGGATAGCTCTGGATCTGCCGGCAGTCGTAGACCGACATCACCGGTTTCACCTCGCCGCGCAAGGTCGCCAGGACGAGATCGAGCACGTCCTCCGCACGCTCGACGACGTCGGTATGGGGGAACTCCTTGTAGAGCACGATGATGTCGGCATGCGACACCCGCTTCAGCGTGAGATGGCAATGCGGGTCGAGCTCGACGCCGATCACGCACTTCGGTCCGACCAGCGCGCGGGCACGCTCGATGATGTCGCCTTCGACGTCATCGTAACCGTGCGCCACCATGGCGCCGTGCAGGCCGAGCAGCAGGCCGTCGACCGGCAGCGCCGCCGCGAGCTGACCCAGGATCTCGTCGCGCATGGTCTCGTAGTCGGCCCGGTTGGTGGTGCCGGCCGGGCTGGCGGCGAAGCAGCTGCCTTCGACCAGCTCGAACCCTTCGGCGGCGGCGCGGGCGCGCGCCACGAACAGGGGCGCCGTGCACATGCGCGGCGCATCGGTCGGATGCTCGCCAGCGCGGAAAAACACCGATTCCCGGTAGTTCTCGATGCTGGTCGGCAGCGGCGAGAAGGTGTTGGTCTCGGTGGCGAGCGTGGCGGTGAACAGACGCATGGAATCTCCCCCTCCTCCCCAGCGAAGCTGGGGAGGAAAATCTTCTGCTATGGAACTGTTCCCGGGGGAAGCGTCATGCAATGGCGCGCGATCGCTCCCGGCGTGGTGAGCCAGATCTTGTCGCGATGGCTCGCGACGTGGCGCAGGGCCCGCTTGAGATGGCGCAGCCGATGCGGCTGGCCCACCAGGTAGGCGTGCAGGGCCACGCCCATGACCAGCGGTCGCTCGCACGACAGCTCGAGCATCTCGTCGAATTGGTCGACGATCATGTCGGCGAAGGCGTCGGCGTCCATCTTGCGCGCGACAATCGCGGGGATGTCGTTGACTTCCTGAGGGTAGGGCACCGACAGGATGCGCCCGCCATCGCGGCAGCGGAACCAGATCGGCTGGTCGTCCATGCACCAGTCGAGCAGGTAGCGGTAGCCGGCCTCGGCCAGCAGGTCGGGCGTCCGGGCGCTCTGCGAGATCCACGGGCCGAGCCATCCCTCCGGCGCCCGCCGTTCCTCCCGCGTCAGCCGCGCCGTCGCTTCGCCGATCAGCTGGCGCTCCGCCATCTCGTCGAGCACGCCCTGGCGCTCGGAGTTGGTGCGTCCGTGCCCGACGATCTCGTCGCCGCGGGCCCGGCAGGCCGCGACGAGCTGGGGCGCATGGTCGTACATGGCGCTGTTGACCAATGCCGCCAGCGGCAGGCCGAGCGCGTCGAAGGCCTCGAGCATGTACCAGGCGCCGACCCTGTTGCCGTAGTCCCGCCAGGCGAAGTTCAGCACGTCGGGCTGGGGCCCGCCCGGTGCCAGCTCCGCGCCGAGCCCTTCGCCGAAGGAAAAATGCTCCAGGTTGAGGGCAAGGTAGACCGCGAGCCTTTGCCCATCCGGCCATGAATAGTCGGTACGGCCGCGCAGCGGCACGTAGTCGTAGCGATCGTGCGTCGATAGTTCCATCAGCAAACCGTAGCGTCCGAATCTTCGATGGGCTACGGTTACACTGCGAATGAAGAAGTCGGCGGTGGGGCCGCGTTGGTCCCGGAGGAAGTGTAGCGTTGACGGCAACGAGTGCTGGGGCCCTGCCCGTATCGGCCGAGGCGGCAGTGCCGCGGCGCCTCGCGGCGCCCCTGTGGGTCGGCGCCCTGCTGATCCTGCTGGCGTTCCTGGTGATCTATCCGCTGCTGATGCTCGTGTTCGGCGCGCTGAGCGATTCCAACCCGGTCGTCGACGGGTTCGGCGCCTTTCGCCCATCGGTAAAGCATTTCGTCGACGTCCTCGCCAACGAGAACGTCCACCTCGCCTTCTTCAACGCCCTCGTCGCCTGTGGCGGCGGGACGATCCTGGCCGTGGTCATCGGCCTCGCCTTCTCCTGGATCGTCGTCCGCACCAACACGCCGTTCAAAGGGTTCATCGCCGGCTCCAGCATGATCCCGCTGTTCGTGCCGCCGCTGGTCGCCGGCGTCGCCTGGGGCATCCTGGGCTCGCCCAAGACGGGGCTGCTCAACACGGCGCTGAAGTGGCTGGGCATCGACTTCCGCTTCGACTTCTACTCGATGTCGGGCCTCATCATCGTGTTCGGCATCTACTATGCGCCCTACGTCTACATGTTCACCGCCTCGGCCCTCAGGAACATGGATCCGAGCCTCGAGGAGGCTTCGGAAGTGTCGGGTGCCAGCGCCTTCACCACCCTCTTCACCGTTACCTTCCCGCTGATCGCGCCGGCGATCCTGGCCGGGTCCCTGCTGTCGTTCGTCGTCATGCTGGGCATTTACGGCGTGCCGGCGGCGCTGGGCGCCCCGGCCAACATCAGCGTGCTCACGACCTACATCTTCCAGCTCACCGCCTGGAGCCCGCCGCTCTACAACACGGCCGCAGCCGTCGCGATCCTGCTGATGGTGGTCACCGCCATCCTGGTGTGGGCGCAGCAGCGCGTTCTCTCCGGCAAGAGCTTCGCCACCGTCGCCGGCAAGGCGTTCCGGCCGCGCGCCCTCAATCTTGGCCGCTGGCGCTGGTTCACCTTCGGGCTGGCGGTAATCTACCTGTTCGTCGTCGTCGTGCTGCCGACCCTGGCGCTGGTCATCGCGGCGTTCCGCAAGTTCCTGTTCATCAAGGATTTCGACGCCCTGTTCGACATGCGCCAGTACAGCTGGGTGCACTTCAACTCGGTGTTCGACAACCCGCTCACCATGCTGTCGATCTGGAATACCCTGAAGGTCGGCGTCATCACCGCGCTGGTGGGCGGCGCGCTCGCCTTCGCCATCGGCTACACCGTGAACCGGACCCAGGTGGCGGGCCGGCGCTGGATCGACCTGCTGGCGACGCTGCCGGTCGCCATCCCCGGGCTGGTCGTCGGCGTCGCCTACCTGTGGGCCTGGATCGGCCTGCCCGGCGGCCTCTACGGCACCCTGTGGATCCTGGCGCTGGCCTTCGTCGCGCGGTTC
>JALHMO010000007.1 GCA_022844015.1 Reyranella sp.
GTCCCCGACGTGTTGACGAAGGCAAGCGCCTCGATGTCGAGGAAACCGTCGACGCCGTCGCTGGCCGCCGCGCTGAGATCGATGGCCGTGCCGGCGCCGGCCGTCCCGACCTGCAGGACGTCGACGCCATCGCCGCCGTCGTAGCGGTCGGTGGCCGACACCTGGCTGGTGTTGCTGACGACGAACCGGTCGATCTGCGTGCTGCCGACGAGGGTCTCCGTGCCGGTCGACCCGGTGATGGTGATGGTGTCCGTGCCCGAGGTCCAGCCGGCGAACATCCAGCCCGACAGGTCAAGCGCGCCGCCGGCCGTCAGGTTGATCGCGAAAGCCTGGTTCGATGCGGTGCCCGTGACGGCGACAGCGGTCGAGATCTTGCCGGCGCCGAACTGCGCGGCGTTGAAGGTCGCGGTCTGCGTCCCGGAGGTGTTGACGAAGGCGATGGCTTCGAGATTGAGGAAGCCATTGGCGCCATCGTTGGCCGCCGCGCTGAGGTCGATGCTCGTGCCCGCCCCCGCCAGCCCAATCTGCAAGGTGTCGGTGCCGCCGCCGCCGTCGTACTTGTCACCGACCTGAACCTGCCCGGTCGCCGTCACGATCAGCGTGTCGTCGCCGTCGCCGGCATCGATGCTGACGGCCTGGGTGGCGCCGGTGATGGTCTCGTTGCCGCCGGTACCGGTGACGTTGATCGCGTCGGTGCCCGTCCCCCATGTCGCGAAGGTCCACGCCGACATGTCGAACGAGCCGCCCGACAGCAGGTTCACCGCGAGCGTCTGGTTCGAGGAGGTGCCCGTCACCGCCACCGAGGAGGAGATCTTGCCGGCGCCGAACTGGGCCGAGCTGAAGGTCGCCGTCGAGGTGCCCGAGGTGTTGGTGTAGGCGATCGCCTCGATGCTCAGGAAGCCGTTGACGCCATCGGTTGCCGCAGCGCTCAGGTCGATGCTCGTGCCCACCCCCGCCACGCCGATCCGCAGGATGTCGTTGCCGGCGCCGCCGTCGTAGCGGTCGCCCGCCGACACCTGGCTGGTGTCGCTCACCACGAACCGGTCGATCTGGCCGCTGCCGGTGATCGCTTCCGTTCCGGTCGACCCGGTGACGGTTATCGTGTCGATCCCCGAGGCCCACGTATCGAACGTCCAGCCCGACAGGTCGAGCGCGCCGTCGGCGACCAGGTTGAGGACGAGTGCCTGCGTCGAGCTCGTGCCGGTCACGCCGAGCGGCGTTGCGATCTTGCCGGCGCCGAACTGCGCCGAGCTGAACGTCGCCGTCGACGTGCCGGAGGTGTTGACGAACGCGAGCGCCTCGAGGTTCAGGAACCCGTCGACGCCGTCGCTGGCCGCCCCGCTGAGAACGACCGTCACGCCGGCGCCGGCATTGCCAATCTGCAGCGTGTCGATACCGATGCCGCCGTCGTACTTGTCAGCCGCCTGCACCTGGCTGGTGTTGGTCACGATCAGCGTGTCGTCGCCGTCCCCGGCGTCGATGCTCGCCGCCTGCGTCGAGCCGGTGATCGTCTCGTTGCTCGCCGTGCCGCTCACCGTGATCGTGTCGGTGCCCGAGCCCCAGGTGGTGAAGGTCCAGCCGGACAGGTCGAGCGCACCGCCGGCGGTCAAGTTGGCGACGATCGCCTGGTCCGAGGCCGTGCCGGTGACCGCCACGCTGGCCGAGATGCGGCCGGCGCCGAACTGCGCCGAGCTGAAGGTCGCGGTCTGCGTACCCGATGTATTCACGAACGCCAGCGCCTCGATACTGACGAAGCCGTTGACGCCGTCGGCAGCCGCGCCGCTGAGATCGATGCTGGTGCCCGCTCCCGCGAGGCCGACCTGCAGGATGTCGTTGGCGGCGCCGCCATCGTACCTGTCTCCTGCCGATACCTGGCTGGTATCGCTCACCACGAACCGGTCGATCTGGCTCGAGCCGGCGATCGTCTCGCTGCCCGTCGACCCCGTGATCGAGATCGTGTCGGTGCCAGACACCCAGGTCGTGAAGGTCCAGCCCGACAGGTCGAGCGACCCGCCCGCAGCCAGGTTGACGATGATGCCCTGTGTCGAACTGGTGCCGGTGACGGCCAGCGCCGTGGCAATCTTGCCGGCGCCGAATTGTGCCGAGCCGAACGTCGCCGTCGAGATCCCCGACGAGTTCACGAAGGCCAGCGCCTCGATGTCGATGAAGCCGTCGACGGCGTCGGTGGCGGCCGCGGTGAGATCGACCACGACGCCGGCGCCGACCGTCCCGATCTGCAGCACGTCGTTGCCGGCCCCGCCGTCGTAGCGGTCCCCCGCCGACACCTGGTTGGTGTTGCTGACCACGAGCCGATCGATCTGGTCCGAGCCGACGATCGTCTCGTTGCCGGTCGAGCCGGTGACGGAGATGGTGTCGGTGCCCGAGGTCCAGCCGGCGAACGTCCAACCCGACATGTCGAAGCCGCTGTCGGCCGGCACCGTGATCGCCAGCGCCTGGTTGAAGGCGGTGCCGGTGACCGCGACGCTGGTGGAGATCTTGCCGGCACCGAACTGCGCGCCGCTGAAGGTCGCCGTCGACGTGCCCGCCGTGTTGACGAAGGTGATGGCTTCCATGTCGAGGAAGCCGTTCACGCCGTCGCTGGCGGCGGCGCTGAGATTGACGCTGACGCCGGCGCCGGCATTGCCGATCTGGATCGCGTCGAGGCCGCCCAGGCCATCGAACTTGTCGGCTGCCTGGATCTGGTTGGTGTTGGTGACGATGACCGTATCGTCGCCGGCGGTGAGCGTCGGGGTGTCGGTCCCGGTCGTCGCCGTCGTGGTGTCCAGCACGCCGGCATAGGCGGCCATGCCATGCGCCGTCAGCGGGGAGCGAGCGTCGCCGGCTCCCTCGAGTTCCCAGGTGCCGCCGAGCGCCGCGGCGCCGACGAGCTTCGTCGAGGCAACGACCGTCGCACCGGTGACGCGGGCGAGCGCGGCGACGAAGGCGCTGCCGGACAGGCCCCTTCCGGCGTTGCAGGCCCACAGACAGAGAGCGCCATCCGGCGCGAGCGCACGGCCGATCGCGGCGAGATGGGCCTGATCGCGCGCGATCGTCGCGATCGAGAGCGTGTCGGCCGCCCAGTGCAGCGCGCCCGGCGCACCGTGGGCGAACAGGTGGATGGCCCGCAGGTTGCTACGGCCGGCCAGCCGGCGCGCAATCCCGGCCAGCGCCGTTCCGACCTCGCCCGGCATCAGCAGCGCAGATTCGACGTCAGGTCGCAGGTGGCCGTTCAGCACACCCGCGTCGACGATCGTCGGATCGATGAAAGCGATCTCGCGCGCCGCCCATATGCCGCTCTCGGCGCCCCCGTGTAGGCAGCCGATACGGCCGATCAAATCGGTCATGAAGCCTCAACCCCGTTTCCAAGGCCGACCAGCCCCGGAAACCCCAAGCCACCCAAACCACCCTTCGGGCTGCAGCCGTTCCCACACGGCCGCGTCTCACATACGTTTGGGCGATTGCCCTACAACCCGAAAACGACAGCCATTACCTTGAAGACAACCGATCGCCGACGTCGCGACGGCCGACCGGCTACGCCCGCATGGCTGGCTGCCATAGATACATTGTACACCATTTCGGGTGTATTCGGCACGCTAGGGCGCAACAAGGGCGAATATGCGGCGCGTCCGTTCAGGCGGCGGGTCATTTTCTTTCGTGCCCCCGCAAGACAACCGGCACCACGCGACGCCTGCCCTGCCTCGCACATGGCAACAGATATCGTCATCCCGAACGGAGCCGCCCGGAGGGCGCGCAGTCGAGCGACTTCCTTGCCGAAGCAGCAACGAGAAAGGTCCCTCCACTACGCCTCCTTCGACTACGCTCAGGGCAGGCGCTACGCTTGGCGCCGGCGGGATGAAGGCTCTGAATGTCCTATGCGGATGCCCCCGCCAATCCCCCGCCAATCCAGGGGACGGCCCGCTCGCCCCTATTCCACCGTCACACTCTTCGCCAGGTTCCGCGGCTGGTCGACGTCCGTGCCCTTCGCGACGGCCGTGTAATAGGCGATGAGTTGGACCGGCACGGTGTAGAGGATCGGCGCCACGACCGGATCGACCGCCGGAAGCGTCACCGTCGCCGCGGCGTGCCCGCCGAGCCGGGCGGTACCGTTGGCGTCACTCAGCAGGACCAGCTTGCCGCCACGCGCGTGGACCTGCTCGAAGTTGGAGGCGGTCTTGTCGAACAGGGCGTCGCTCGGGGCGACCACCACCACCGGCACCGATTCGTCGATCAGGGCGATCGGGCCATGCTTCATCTCGCCGCCGGCGTAGCCTTCGGCGTGGATGTACGAGATTTCCTTCAGCTTCAGCGCGCCTTCGAGAGCGATCGGGAAGGATGGGCCGCGGCCGAGATAAAGCACGTCGCGGGCAGTGGCGAGGATGTCCTCGGCAATGCGCTTGTACTGGGGTTCCAGCGCCAGCGCCTCGTTGAGAGCGGCCGGCAGCTCGATCAGCGCGTGGGCAAGGCGTGCCTCGTCGCCGGCAGCAAGCGTTCCGCGCGCCCGGCCGGCGGCGATCGCCGCGGCGAGCAGGACCGTCAGCTGGGTGGTGAAGGCCTTGGTCGAGGCGACGCCGATCTCGGGTCCCGCCAGGGTCGGCAGCACGGCGTCGGCTTCGCGCGCGATGGCGCTCTCGGGCACGTTGACGACGGCAAGGATCGTCTGGCCGTGACGCTTGGCGTAGCGCAGCGCTTCCAGCGTATCGATCGTCTCGCCCGACTGGGAGATGGCGAGGCAGATGCCGCCCTTCTCCGGCAGCGGCGGCTCGCGGTAGCGCAGCTCGGACGCCACGTCGACCTCGACCGGGAGCCGGGCGAGCTTCTCGAACCAGTACTTCGCCACCAGGCCGGCATAGAAGGCGGTGCCGCAGGCGGTGATGGTGAGGCGGCTCGCGCCCTGCCAGTCGATCGGCAGGATCGCCGGGAGCCGGACGCTGCGGGTCGCGGGATCGAGGTAGGTCTGCAGGGTGTCGCCCACCACCGCCGGCTGCTCGTGGATTTCCTTCAGCATGAAGTGGCGGTGGTTGCCCTTGCCCATCATGGCGCCGGAGATGCCGCTCAACTTGATCGGCCGGCTTACTTCCTCGCGGCCGGCGTAGATCGTGGCGCCGCCTGGCTGCAGCACCACCCAGTCGTCCTCCTCAAGGTAGGTCACGCGCCGGGTGAAGGGCGCCAGCGCGAGCGCGTCGGTACCGATATACATCTCGCCGTCGCCGTAGCCGACCGCGAGCGAGCTGCCGCGGCGCGCGCCCAGGAGCAGGTCGTGGCGGCCGGCGAACAAAGCCACCAGGGCGAAGGCGCCGCGCAGGCGCTCCATCGCCGCAGCCATCGCCTCCTGGGGCGTGGCCTGGCGCTCGAGCAGCGATGTCAGGAGCTGCGCCACCACCTCGGTGTCGGTGTCGCTGTCGAAGCGGCGTCCCTCGGCGAGCAACTCGTCCTTGAGCTCCTGGTAGTTCTCGATGATGCCGTTGTGGACGACGGCGACGCGGTCCGTGGCGATCGGGTGCGCATTGCGCTCCGACGGCTTGCCGTGCGTCGCCCAGCGCGTGTGGCCGATGCCGATCGTGCCGGCGAGCGGCTCGCGCGCGAGCCGCGCCTCGAGGTTCACCAGCTTTCCTTCGGCGCGGCGGCGATCGATGTGGCCGTTGACCAGCGTCGCGACGCCCGCCGAATCGTAGCCGCGATACTCCAGCCGCTTCAACGCCTCCACCAGCAGCGGGGTGACGGACGCCTTGCCGATGATGCCGATGATGCCACACATGGGAGAGGCTCGCTGGTTGCTATTTGCCGGCGCGGGCTTTCAGCCGCGCCCGAAGCTCGCCCGCCCGGCCCTTCTTTGTCACCTGTCTTGCCCGCCCGAAGGCAAGCGCACCGGCCGGCACGTCCTCGGTGATGACGCTGCCTGCCGTCACGTTGGCGCCGTTGCCGATCCGGACCGGCGCCACCAGCGAGGAGTTGGAGCCGACGAAGGCGTCGCGGCCGATGACGGTGCGGTGCTTGCCGTAGCCGTCGTAGTTCACGGCGATGGTGCCGGCGCCGATGTTGCTCGCCTCGCCGATATCGCTGTCGCCGAGATAGGCCAGGTGGTTGGCCTTGGCGGCGCGCCCCATGCGGGTCGCCTTGAGCTCGACGAAGTTGCCGATATGCACGCGCTCGCCGACCACCGAGCCCGGCCGGATGCGGGCGAACGGGCCGATGATGGCGTCACGGCCGATCCGGGCGCCCTCGATGTCGCAGAACGCCTTGATCTCGCTGCCGGCGCCGACGCTGACGCCCGGACCGAAGCGCACGCACGGGCCGATCGAGACGTCGGCGGCGAGCCGCGTGTCGGCGGCGAGCCACACCGAATCCGGATCCTGCATGCCGACGCCCGCATCGAGGGCGGCCCGGCGCAGGCGCTGCTGCAGGGCGCGCTCGGCGGCGGCGAGCTCGGCGCGCGAGTTGATGCCCTGGAACTCGGCCTCCTCGCCGGTGACGGCGATGGTGCGATGGCCGGCCGCGCGGGCAACCGCCACGACATCGGTGAGATAGAATTCGCGCTTGGCATTGCGCTTGCCGATGGCGCCGAGCAGCTCGGCCAGCAGCGTGCCTGCGATGCACATCACGCCGGAATTGCACAGCCTCACCTGCCTCTCGGCGAACGTGGCATCGCGGCTCTCGACGATCCTCTCGAGCTCGCCGTCGCTTAGGATCAGGCGGCCATAGGGCGCGGGATCGGCCGCCATGAACCCCAGAACGCCAACAGACGCCCTGGTGTGCATGAAGGCGAACACCAGGCGGCGGAGCGTCGCCGTCGTGATCAGCGGCGCATCGCCGAACATCACGAGAACCGGACCGCGATGCCCGGCGAGCGCCGGCAATGCCGCGCGCGCCGCATGCCCGGTGCCGAGCGGCTTGTCCTGCACGACGACCGCGTGCGGCGCGAAGGCAGCGGCCACCTTCTCCGCACCCGGCGCCACCACGCCGACGAGGCGCGGCGTCGGCCGCAGCGCGGAAGCGTTCTCGATCACGTGGCGCAGCATCGGCCAGCCGGCGAGCGGATGGAGAACCTTGGGCAGGCGCGACTTCATGCGCGTGCCGGCCCCGGCCGCCAGGATGACGACGGCGACGGGGGCCGCGGCAGGAGCCGCAGCACGGGACGATTTCATGACCGTCCGATGCCACGGCGCTGGCGGTCCTGCAAGGCGAGTGTGCTAAGGAGGGTGGGCATGCACCCGAACGCCGACAATCTCATCGCCACCCGTTTCGACACCGTCATCTACGATCTCGACGGCACCCTGATCGACAGCGCGCGCGACATGTGCGTGGCGGTGAGCCGGGTGATGGCCGACCACGCCCTGCCGCCGATCAGCGACGACGATGCGCGCCTGTTCATGGGCGAAGGCAGCAAGGTCACCATCAAGCGCGCCTTC
Organism: Reyranella sp.; assembly: GCA_022844015.1. GTDB lineage: Bacteria > Pseudomonadota > Alphaproteobacteria > Reyranellales > Reyranellaceae > Reyranella. Next base: position 7,407 of record JALHMO010000007.1, read on the forward strand.
GCCAAGAACGGCATCACGCTGGACGACGCCGCGCTGAGCGCCGCGACGCGGCAGTTCGTGGATTACTACGAGGAATTCCCGGTGCGCTACACCGTGGCCTTCGACGGCGTCGCCGAGGTGGTGGCCCGCCTCGACCGGCTGGGCCTGCGGCAGGGCGTCGCCACCAACAAGTTCGAGAACCCCGCGCGCATGATCCTGCGCGATCTCAAGCTGATGCCGCCGATCGCCGACGTCGCCGGCGCCGACACCTTCACCGTCCGCAAGCCCGACCCCGGCCACATCCTGCAGCTCATCGACCGGATCGGCGGCCGCCGCGACCGCGCCGTCATGATCGGCGATTCGATCCACGACGTCGCTGCTGCCCACGCCGGCGGTCTGCCGGCGGTGCTGGTGAGCTGGGGCTACACGGCGCGGCCGGCCAGCGAGCTCGGTGCGGAGGCGGTGATCGACCATTTCGGCCGCCTGCCCGAGGCCCTGCAGCAGATCGCCGCGCGCGGCTGACCCGCTCCGCCGGCGGGCTTCAGCCTCGCGAATCCCTGGAGTCGCCGGGAGACGCCACCGGCGAGGGCGTGCAATCGACGGTGATCAGCCGCGGCTCGACGCCGAAGGCCAGATGGCTGTCAGGCTGGGCGGGCGGCGGCGACCTGGGCCACGCGCCGCTGGCCAGGCGCGCCTCGATGATCGGCACGATCTGCTGCAGCACGATCCAGGCCCGCAGGTTGATGCCGGGCTGGGTGTTGTGGATGGCGTCGGCGAACAGGTCCGGATCGAGCGGCATGTGGCGCACGATGTCGATGAACGGCACGCCGCGCGTGGCGGCATACTTCGCGAAGACGCGATTCTGGAAGGCCGCCAGCCGCGCAATGTCGCGATAGCGGAAGGGGAAGTGCCTGACGTTGAGGTAATCGTAGATCAGCCGGTTGCGCAGCGGGTCGAGGACCATGCCGTCATGCGCCAGCCACATGAAGGATGCGACCGCGAGCTCGCTGCCGGCCTCGGCGAGCTGTTTGCGCATCCGGTCGAGGTCGGCGACGATGATAGGAAGATTGACCGGCAGGTCCGGGCTCGCGATATCCGGGTCGGCCTCGTCGACGCTGCGCGGCCATTGCAGCGTATAGTCGGGCTTGGGCGGCTCGACGCCGCCTTCGGTCACTTCCGTCATGCCGAACAGCGCGCGCGCCCGGCGCGCCAGCGCCGACCAGCCTGACGCCTCGTGCAACCAGCCGGCGACGAACTCTTGCCAACCCTGCCGATGGTCGCCCGACGGGAGCGCCGGCAGATCCCTGACCAGCGGCTTCAGCTCGAACTGGTTGGCGCCCTCGTAGTAGAGAACCAGGTCGGGGCGAAGCGGCAGCACCTCCTGACGCACGATCGCCTCGATATCGGAGGAGACCACTGCCTCGCGGCCGGCATTGATGACCTCGAACTCGAGGCCGGGATGATTGGCGGCGGCCCACAACCCGAGCCAGTGGTGAAGCATCTCCGCGCCGGAATACGCCGTGGCGTGCGCCTCCGCCGTCGTCGAGGCGCCGACGAGGACGATGCGCACCGTATCGGGCCGGCGCTTGAAATCGACCGGCGGTCCGCGGAAGCCGAACTGGTTGGTCACCAGTCCGAGCGGCGTGGTCGTATCGGGCAGGTAGCGGTAGATCGGCCGGCGCTGGCCGGAAGGCGGGTCGAAGACGATCAGGCGACCTGGCGCGCCGCTGAAGAAGGAGCTGGCGCAGGGATCGCCGACGAAGGCGGCGTTCCAGGCCTTGAAGTAGTCCGGTGGCTTGAAGTCGGTGCGAAAATCGGCCTGCGCAAAGGGGTCGGCCGACGCCGCCCCTTCCGTCCAGGGCGAGCGCTGGCTGCGGTTCGGCAAGGGCGGCGGCGGGATGTAGAACCAGGCGCGATCGACGCCGGCCGCACGCGGCACCGAATCGAGATGCCGGGCCGTGGTGTCGAGGCCTATCGAGCCCTTGGCTTCGGGCAGTCGGAGTTCCGCGAGCGAATGTCCATCGATCCAGCGCGTCGCCACCTCTGCCACGAGAAGGCAGATCACGACCGATACCGTGACTAGCAATCCGTTTGCCAAAGCCCGTCGCATCACGGCCCTGTGATCTTCCGAGCCGCAGTGTCTTGTCAAGCGGCAGAACGCTGGAGGTCGATCGCTCCACCCGACCCCACCGACGGGCCGCGGATCGACCGCGGGCGCGGTGCTCCAAGCCGCCCGCTCGAGCGGCAGCGCCGGGCAGGCAGGCCGGCGCCGCACCACTTGCTGCACCACCCGCTGCACCCCAGTTGACGTGCCCCACCCGAGGTCCTATACGCGCCCCTTCCGGGCGCTTAGCTCAGCGGGAGAGCACACCCTTCACACGGGTGGGGTCGTAGGTTCAATCCCTACAGCGCCCACCATCTATCCCTCGGAAATCATTGAACACTTGGCGTCGATCCTCCTCGACGCCCTGTGGAAGAACCTGCGTTTGCCGGCATCAAACGGCACGCACAAGCTCGATCAGGGTCAGGCTGCCTGTACAGGCGGTGCGGCGCGCCTGGCGAGCCCCTGCCGGTCGGCCTCGGGACGGATGAATATCATCCCGATCAGGCCCCCCACGGTCAGCAGGCAACCCAGGATGACGAAACCGCGGTCGTAGCCGGCAAGACGCGTGGCCGCCGTCTGGACGACGCCACCCATGAGCAGAGGTGCCGCGACGCCGCCCAGGGTGATGATCGAGTTCACGATGGCGAGCATGGCGGCGCGCTGCGGTTGTGGCGTGAGCTCGCTCACGATCAGAGGAATGATGACGAAGGTCGTGCTGCCGATCGCCGGCCCGACGACCAGGATTGCGATCTTGAGCTCGGGTTGGGAAACCAGGGCGATGAACGGCAGGATGCATCCGCCGATCGCCATGGTGAGGCAGGGAAACACGGCACGCGCCGTGCGGCTGGACACGCCGTTCTTCATCAGGTGCTGGGAATACCAGCCGCCGGCCAGGACGATGACCATGCCCGCAAGCCAAGGCAGCACGCTCAGGTCACCGCCGACCGTCTGGCTGAAGCCAAGGCCATCGACCAGGTATGACGTGAACCAGGTCAGGCCAAGGGACAGGCCCCAGTAGCTGGCGAATCCGACGCAACACACGGCCACGATGCTTGGGCAGAGGAGAAGACGACGATAGGAGATCGCGCCACCGGGCTGGCTCGACGCGCCGGTCGTCAATTCATCGTGCGACTCGTCGACCAGGATTCCTTCGCGGCCGAACAGCGCCCACAGCACGGCCCAGGCAAGGCCGGCGATACCGAGTGCGCCGAAGGCCCAATGCCAGGAATGGTTGACGATGATCCAGTTCAGGATCGGCACGGCGACGATCACGCCGATCGACGATCCTTGGGCGATGACCGCCGTCGGCAGCCCGCGCAGTGAATCGGGAAACCACTTGTAGACGGCATGCATGGCCACCGGATAGGCCGGCCCTTCGGCGACGCCGAGCGCGATGCGACTGGCGAGCAGGACCTCGAACGTGACGGCGCTCAGCATGGGAAACTGGATCAGCGACCACAGCACGGCCATGGCGAGCAGCGTATGACGCGCCTGAACGCGATTGGTGACGAAGCCGACCAGCACGGCCGAGACCGGGAAGAGCAGGAAGAAGGCAGAGCCGAGCAGGCCGAACTGCTCGGGTGTCATCTTCAGTTCGTCCATCATCGGCTTGGCGCACAGGCCGATCACTGCCTTGTCGGCGAAGTTGATGAGCATGAACAGGAAGATCAGGGCGGTGATGCTCCATGCCCCGGGCTGGGGCCGTTGCCGATCGGTCACGCTCCGCTCCCCCTCGCGCGTTCGACACGAGAAAGGGCGCCCGCGGGCGCCCTTTTTCCTCGGTGTGGAAGTGCTCAACCCTTCACGACGGGCACTTGCCGTCCTCGAGTGGACGATAGGCTTGATCGCCGGGTACCGTCGAGATCAACTTGTAGAAGTCGTCCTTGCCCTTGGGCTCGGACGGCAGAAGGCCAGGCGCTGATCCAGCGATGGAAGTGTGCGACATCCAGGACCGCCGTCCGCACGACGTCTGCCATGCGTCCTGGCGAAGAATCCCTCGCGCGGGGCGACCGATGACGTCTAGCCCGATCGCCGTTCTCGCCCATGTGACGCTCGACACCGGCGACGTCTTCCTGAGCCCGCGCAGCGCGGCCCGCGAACGCGCCGTTGCGCTCCTGCGCGCGCGCCTCGCCGGCGCGCCGCTGTCGTCCGGCAGGCTGGTGCCGGTGCCGTGCCGCAGCGACTATGCCTATCTCGCGACCGTCGAGCGAGCCGGGCTGTTGGTCACGCTGGTGCGTGTCTCCCCGCACGGCCCGGCGCCCGTCGTCACGTTCGGGGTCGCTGTCGACGACAGCTACGCCGATCTTTGGGCGCTGCTTCACCGCCGGCACAGTAGCCTCCGGGGCCTTGTGCCGTGCACCGAACCCGGCGATCCGCCCCAGCCGCCCTGGCTCGCCGTCCGGCTGGAGCCCGCGGCACCGTCCATTCCTCCTGCCGACCTGCTCTGGTTGGCCGACTTCGAACGCACCTTGGCGTGGGCGTGGATCGACCATGTCGGCGAACGGCGGAGCGAGGCGACTGCGTGAAGCAAACCCATGGCCGGCAACACGCCGCCAAGGGAAGCTCTTCCCTTTGATCGCGCATCCAAGCGCGGCACGTGAATGGCGCGCTTGCAGCGCCTTTCCTGGGACGGACTTTCGTCGAGCACGCAGCGGGCTGAGCCATTCCCCTTGTCGACCGGCGAGCGGCAACCTTATGGTGAAAGCAATCAAGCGTTACCGCCGGGGAGACAGCGCATGAACAGGACCCGCAAGATGCAAGCGGCTGCCGTCAGACCAGCGTCCCCGACATCCTCGCACCCCCTGCCCGCTCCCACCCTCGTGCGCCGGGCGCGCGCCGCCGCCGTCTCCGTCCACGACATGACCGCGGCCCCGTGGACCGAGGCGGGCAAGGCCGGCATCGTCCAGAAGGTGGTGCGCGTCGACCACGCCAAGGGCCACTATCTCGGCCTGGTCGCCTTCGATCCGCTGGTGGCGAGCGGCCTGCACCAGCACCAGGGCGTCGCCACCAGCTACGTGCTGGAGGGCTCGCTGACCGACTATGCCGGCACGATCCGGCGCGGCGAGGTCGGTATCAACTTCAAGGGGTCGACGCACGACGCCATCCCGTACGAACGATGCCTGCTCGCGGCGCGGCTCGAGGGGCCGGTCACCTATCCGCTGCAGGACGGCCCGATCCATCGCCTGCACGCCGGCGCACGCCATTCCGCGATCGTCAATCGCGCGCCCGAGGTGATGCCCGACACCAACGTCATGGTCGAGGCGCTGCCGATGGCGGTGACGGCGGTGGCGGGCGTCGGCCGCCGCCTGATCTTCGACTACCACGGCACCGGCGACGACCGTCGCCTGGTCCAGCTCCAGATCCTGCCCGGCACCGCCATCCCGGCGCACCGCACCACGGAGCTGGTCGAATGGTTCGTGCTGGCCGGCGACGTGAGCATCGGCGACTCGACGGCGCGCGGCGGCACCTTCGTCTGCATCGAGCCCGGCACCGAAGCGATCATGACGAGCCGCTACGGCGCGCTGTTGCTCGCCTGGTCGGAGGGCCGCATCACATGGTCCGACGGCACGCCGCGTCCCGACCTCTACGGCTTCTGAGGCGCGGCCTTCGATCTTGCTCCCGCGATAGGGCTCGGGGCAGGGCGCGGGCGAGCCGCGTGCCCGAGTTGTCCGGATGGTCGCTCGGAGAGCGTCGGGATATGATGCCGGCATGACCAAGGAAGCCATCAGCCCCGCCCAGTTCCTGACCTCGCTGTTGCGCGCCGTGCGCGACGTCACCGGTCACCGGCAGCCTCCTGCTTGGACGCACGTGTCGAAGGTCCAGGGCAAGCTCGCGACCGACAACGTCGACGCGATCGATGCCGCCATCCGGATCGCCGTGAAGAAGGGCTGGCTGCGCGCCGACGGCGACCCCGCCTCCTCCATCACCATCACCGTTCAAGGGGTGAAGTTCCTGGAAACCTAGACCCGGCATGTCCACAGCGACGCCGGGCGCGACACCCGAGCTCCGATGACATCGTCGCCGGCCTCGATCACCTCCTCCGAAGACGTGCTCGCGGGCCTCGTCGAGCGGGTCACGTTCCACAATCCCGACTCCGGCTTCTGCGTCCTTCGGGTGAAGGCGCGCGGACACCGCGAGCTCGTGCCGGTGGTCGGGCACGCCGCGGTAATCGCCGCCGGCGAATGGGTGACGGCCTCGGGCGAATGGGTCAACGACCGCGCCCACGGCCAGCAGTTCAAGGCGCGCTTCCTGCGTACCTCGGCGCCGACATCGATCGACGGCATCGAGAAGTACCTGGGCTCGGGCATGATCCGTGGCATCGGCCCGGTCTATGCCAAGAAGATGGTCAAGGCGTTCGGCGACAGGGTCTTCGACGTCATCGAGGCCGAGCCGGCGCGGCTGCGCGAGGTGACCGGCATCGGCGCGGTGCGCGCCGCCAGGATCACCACGGCGTGGGCCGACCAGAAGACCGTGCGCGAGATCATGGTCTTCCTGCACAGCCATGGCGTCGGCACCGCGCGCGCCGTGCGCATCTTCAAGACCTACGGCACCGACGCCGTCCAGGTCATGAGCGAGAACCCCTATCGGCTGGCACGCGACATCCGCGGTATCGGCTTCAAGACGGCCGACGCCATCGCGCAAAGGCTCGGTATCGCCAGGACGGCCATGATCCGGGTGCGCGCCGGCATCTCGTATGCCTTGACCGAGGCGACCAACGCCGGCCATTGCGGCTTGCCGCTGGAAGAGCTGTTGCCGCTGGCCGCCGAGCTGCTCGAGGTCGAGGCTGCCCTGGTGCAGACCGCGCTCGATCTGGAGCTGGCGGAAGGAACGGTCGTGGCCGACCACGTCGGGGACACCCGGTGCATCTTTCTCGCGAAGCTCCATCGGGCGGAGCGAGCGATCGCCGAGACCCTGCTGCGGCTGTCGTCGGGCGCCCTGCCATGGCCGCCGATCGATACGGAAAGAGCGTTGCCGTGGATCGAGGCCAGGACGGGACTTGCCCTGGCCGAAAGCCAGGCCGAGGCGATCCGCCTCGCCTTGCGATCGAAGGTGCTGGTGATCACCGGCGGCCCCGGGGTCGGAAAGACCACGATCGTGAACGCCATCCTGCGGGTTCTGGCAGCCAAGGACACGGTGCTGCAGCTCTGCGCGCCGACCGGGCGCGCCGCCAGGCGCATGACCGAGGCGACGGGCATGCCGGCCAGGACGATTCATCGCCTGCTCGAGACCGATCCGCGCGCCGGCGGCTTCAAGCGGGACGAGCACAATCCGATCGACTGCGACCTGCTGGTGATCGACGAGAGCTCGATGGTCGACGTCCTGCTGATGCAGGCGCTGCTCGCTGCCGTGCCCGGTCATGCCGCCCTGCTGATCGTGGGCGACATCGACCAATTGCCATCGGTCGGCCCGGGACAGGTGCTGGCCGACATCATCGGCTCGGGCGCGGTGCCGGTGGTACGTCTCACCGAGATCTTCCGGCAGGCCGCCGAGAGCCGCATCATCGTCAACGCCCACCGGGTCAACCGGGGCCTGCTGCCCGACCTCGCGCGCCCGGACGGCGACAGCGATTTCTATTTCGTGCCGGCCGACGAGCCGGAGACGGCGGTGGCGCGTGTGGTCCAGCTGGTGAAGACGCGCATCCCGCACCGCTTCGGCTTCGACCCGATCCGCGACATCCAGGTTCTGTGCCCGATGAATCGCGGCGGCGTCGGCGCGCGCTCGCTCAACATCGAGCTGCAGGCGGCGCTGAACCCGGCCGGCGAGAAGAAGGTCGAACGGTTCGGCTGGACCTTCGCGCCCGGCGACAAGGTCATGCAGATCGAGAACGACTACGACAAGGACATCTTCAACGGCGACATCGGCTACATCGACGATGTCGACCCCGCCGCGGCGGAGCTCGTCGCGAGCTTCGACGGCCGGCCGGTCACCTTCCTGTTCGGCGAGCTCGATTCTCTGGTGCCCGCCTACGCCGCGACCATCCACAAGAGCCAGGGCTCGGAGTATCCGGCCGTCGTCATCCCGCTGCTCACCCAGCACTATGCGATGCTGCAGCGAAACCTGCTCTACACCGGCATCACGCGCGGCAAGAAGCTGGTCGTGCTGGTCGGCCAGAAGAAGGCCGTCGCGATCACGGTGAAGAACGTATCCGGGCGCCGGAGGTGGTCCAAATTGAACGAATGGCTCGCTGCCGGCGCCAGCCCCCTTCGACAGCTAACGTCATGAGGGAGATGCAGTGTCGACCTCCAATGTTTCAGCGAACTCGCGGCCGGAAGCCGGCTAGACAGCCACGCCAAGGCGGGCAGGTCGCTACCGACAGCTTTGCGAACGCGTCGCCGGGAATCCCCGAGGCCCGAGAGATCGACCGGACCAAGGGTCCTTTGTCGACCAGGCGCAGTTGCCCCCGCCGATACGCGACTCTACGATCCCCCGAAACAGCACAGGGGCAATTCCGGTGACGCGCGAGCAGCGCAGATTGGCGGCGATCGCCTCGGTCGACGTGGTGGGCTACTCGCGCCTGATGGGCAAGGACGAGAGCGGCACGCTGGCGGCGTTGAAGGCCATACGGCGCGAGGTGGTCGATCCGCGGATTGCAACTCACGGCGGACGTATCGTGAAGACGACTGGCGACGGTCTGCTGCTGGAGTTCCCAAGCGTCGTCGACGCGGTACGCTGCGTGGTGGAAATGCAGACGGCGATGGCTGTGAGAACAGCCGAAGTCCGGGAGGGTCGCCGGATCGCCTTCCGTATCGGTCTCCATGTCGGCGACATCATCATCGATGGCGACGACATCTTTGGCGACGGAGTGAATATCGCCGCACGCTTGCAGGAGATCGCCAAACCCGGCGGTGTGTGCGTGTCGAGCCGGGTGCACGACGACGTGCGCGATCGACTGGAGACTGCGTTCGAGGACGGAGGCGCACAAACGCTGAAGAACATCGCGCGGCCGGTACACGTGTGGCGTTGGGTTCCAAGGTCGTCTTCAGCCCGGGCGACGAGCGCGCCCTCCACAGCAGACGTGCCGCTTGCGCTACCTGACAAGCCGTCGATCGCCGTCCTTCCGTTCCAGAACATGAGCGGCGATCCCGAGCAGGAGTATTTCGCCGACGGCGTGACCGAAGACATCATCACAGAGTTGGCTCGGTTCCACGAGCTGTTCGTGATCGCACGAAACAGCAGCTTCACCTACAAGGGCCGCTCCGTGGATGTACGCAGCGTCGCCGGCGAGCTCGGCGTTCGCTATGTGCTCGAGGGCAGCATACGACGTGCCGCACAACGAATCCGCGTGACGGGCCAGCTGATTGACGCGACCACCGGCAACCACATCTGGGCGGAGCGCTACGACCGCGTCCTCGAGGACGTGTTCGCCGTCCAGGAGGAACTGACCCAGAGTATCGTCGGTGCCATCGCGCCCCACATCCGTGACGCAGAGGCCGCGCACGTACGGCGCCGCCCAGGCAGCCTCGGCGCCTACGAGTTCGCCGTTCGAGCGAATGCCAAGGCTTGGGAGGCTTATGCTAAAGCGGATCGTGCATTGCGAGACGAGGCACTTGCCGATGCTCGATCGGCCCTGGCGATCGATCCGGATAGCACCATCGCACTCAACGCCATTGCGCTCGCTCAGTGCCAACAGCTCCCTCTAGGAATCGCGGCCGACCGACAAGCCGTGTGGCAAGACGGCCTGGCCGCGGCGACGCGGGCGATTGAAGTCGACCGCAACGGCAATGTGGGTCACACGTGGAAAGGCGTCCTGCTATCCTTCGCGGTCGAGGACAAGCACCGGAACGATGCGCTTGGTCACGCACGCCGTGGTCACGAGCTCAATCCATATGACTCGCTGTCACTGATGATGCTGGCCTTTGTAGAGATCAACGAAGGCGACGCCGAAAGTGCATTCGGCCACCTGGAGCAGGCACTGCGCATCAGCCCGCGCGATCCCTTGCGTCATTTCATGTTCCATCAACTGTCACGGGCCTGCTTCATTACCCGTCGTTACGCTGAAGGAGAGGCGCACGCCCTCGCAGGGATCCGTGAGGCTCCCGACTTGCCACTCAGTTATGCATTGCTTGTCAGGCACCGAGTAGGCCGAGAGGACATCGAAGGCGCCCGCGCAGCACTAGCGGAAATACTTCGACTAGATCCGAATCATCTAGACAGATGGCTGAGAACTTCTGCCCCGCCAGGGGGCTTTCGCATCGCCGAGCACCACCGCCGCTATGATGTCTTCCTGCGCGTTGCTGCCAGCCTCGAGGACCCAAGTGCTGCCGACGCGCTTCGATGAGCCGAGAGCAGCACCGCCTCGCCGCCATCGCGTCGGCCGACGTCGCCGGCTACTCCAGGCTGATGGGTCGCGACGAGAGCCAAGTGGGGCCCGAGCTTGAGGTCCGCTATGTTCTTGAGTTCGCAGGCTTTGCTGGTTGCGGGGGCGGGATTTGAACCTGCGACTTTCAGCTTGCGAGTTCACGAACTCCCGGCCTGCGCCAGGGTGACGAGGTGGAGCACCATGTCGAAGGTCAGGTCGTCCTTGAGCGCATGATGCTCGGCGATGTCCCGCATCGTATCGGCCGACAGGGGAGGCCTCCCCGCGGCAGCGCGTCGGCTGGCGATCAGTTCCAAAGTCTCGTCGTCCATGATCAGCCTCCCGGGGTGCCGGGCAGGAAGCAGTAGACTAGCCCCGCGAGGCTGGCGCACACATGGGCGTAGAGGGGCTCGCGGTTCAGGGCGGGATCGAGCACGACATGATGCGGCACGACCTGCCAATGACCATCGATCAGGGCCCGCCATTGGCCGTCGTCGCCCCGGAATGCCCGGGTCGGCCGGCAGTCACCCTCGACACCTCCGTCCGGCGCCACCCGTCGCCCGCTGCAACACGACAGTCCCGTGCCCGGCTGCTCGAGAGCCCGGTACCAGTCATGACGCTCGCCGTGGCCCTGCCCGTGCCCGCCGTCTTGCGCACGCGCCGGCCTGGCAATCCCGATGGCTCCGATCAGGGCAATCACCAGAAGCAATACTCCAACTGCCAATATGCTCGGTTGCCGCATTCCACCCTCCTTGGTGTCTGCGTCGGTTAAACGGGCTTCGCTGCGCGTCGGCGGCGTGATCGCTCGCCGGTCAGTGCCTGGGGGGCTCGTCGGGAAATACCGCCGTGTCGCCGCGAAGGGGTTGCAGCGCGCGGGCATTGCCGGGCTCGGCCGCGCTATCGTGGCCGCCGACCCCGAGGATCCACACGACATACTCCTCGGCCAGCCGGATGGCGTCCTGCGGATTGATCGTGCCGGCGTCACAGTAAGCCAGCATCCGAACGGCGAGATGCAGGCACTCACTGCGCAGGGCAGCCAACGGCGAAATCTCCTCGTTTGTACTCATCGGTCCTCCTGGGTTGGATCGTGTGGATGATCGCCTTCCGGGCGATTCGCCTCGACCTTGAGGTCGGCCTCGGGAAAGCTTCGTTCGAGCAGCGACAGGGCGCCAACCAGGCCGATCGCCGCGAGGTGACGCTCGACCACCTTGCCGGGCGGGCCGAGGTAGTTCCGCGCGACATGCGCCAGGGCGGTCGAATCGTCGGCACTTCCGGCGTCTGCCCTCGCCTTCGCCAGGGCCTGGTCCAGGAGTCGCAGCTGCTCGTCATCGAGAGCAAACGTGCGGACCGTGGTTCGACTAGGCGCGACATCCTCGAAGCGCGACGGAGGCTCGTCTCGGCATGCCTGGACGAGGTCGCGCAGCCTCGCCACCGTCATGCCGGGCGCAGCTGCGCGCTCGAGCCACTCCGCGGCATTGCCGCTCTCCAGGACGGGTGCCAGTTCCTTGAGCTTGGTCCAGCCAATCGGCTTCAGCTCGTCCCAGCCGAGCCCCAGGCCCGACACCGTGTTGTAAATCTGGACGAGATAGTAGGCCTTGCGCCGCTTGAAGCCGTGGCGCCTCTCGACATAGGACGCGAAATCGACGTAGCCCGCGCCAGCATACCATCTCTCGGCAAGAATCCTGGCCAGGACCCCGCCCAGCCTGAAGGCATTGTAGTCGGAGGCATCGGCGAGCTCGCCCACCAGCGCGTCCGCGCGCGCGGCGGTCAGGTCCTCGATCTCGCGTGCCGTTCGAGCCAAGGCATCGGGCCCGAGCACCTCGCCGTCGAGGCCGGCCAGCGACACGATCTCGGGTTCCGGCGAATCGGCATTTCTCGGCAGGGCCAGCGGCGAACTGGTGGTCATGCGGCGGCTCTCCTCACCGGTCGGATCTCAGCCGACGAAAGCCTGCGTCGGTGCGGCGAATGCCGGCGGACAGCGAACGACGCCGTGCGCGGACTTGAACTGATCCAGCGCCTCGAGCTCCTGGTCGCGCGTAAGGCGGGGGAAAGCCTGAAGCCGCAGCAGCCGTGCCCGATGAATGAGCAGCAGGGACGAGCGGCGCTTGAACTCCACGGTTCCCTGTCGCTCGCTCAGGTTGCGCGCGCTCCACGAGAGCTGGGTCGACGGAAGTGGCGCAGGCAGGTCCGGCTCTTGCCAATCGAGCAGCATGATGAAGCGCCCCTCCTTGGGCTGTTCGAGCACGGGCAGCACGCGTCGGCGTGCTTCTACCGGGCGATGATGTCGGTGCGATGGCGTGCAAGGCTGCTCGCTGACAGCCTACAAACGACCCTCCTTGGTCTGCCGATCACTCTGTCCAACCGGGACGCCAAGTCAAGAGCTTCCGGGAGCAATCGGGATCAGTGTCCACAACCAAGCCTGATCCGCAGGCCTCTGCCTCCAAATGCGCATTTCGGATGTTTGTTAGGCAGGCTCTTTGCTAGAAGCTCAGCACCGACCCCGGCGGAGATCCGATGCGCCTTACCTTCTACACCGACTACGCGCTCCGGATGCTGCTCTATCTCGGGACGCGGCCGAACCGGACCGTGACGATCAGCGAGGTCGCCGAGGCCTACGGTGTCTCGAAGAACCATCTCATGAAGGTCGCCACGCATCTCGCCGCCGGCGGCTACGTCACCGCCACCCGCGGCAATGGCGGCGGGATGCGGCTCGCCCAGAAGCCCGAGGACATCGTCGTCGGCGAGGTCGTGCGCCACACCGAGAACGATTTCGACCTGGTCGGGTGCTTCGAGGCCGGCGGGCCGGGATGCCGCATCGAGTCGGCCTGCCTGCTGCGAACATCGCTGCGCAAGGCGCTGGAAGCGTTCTTCCGCGTGCTCGACGACTACACGCTGGCCGACCTCCTGGTCACGCGGCCGCTGATGGCCGAGTTGTTCCATCTCGACGAGCCGGCGGAAGGCCCGGCCAGCCCGGTGCTCGGCAAGCGCCGCGCCTGGTGAACTCAAAGTGGCATAATTGATGCATCTATGATTTCGCCGGTCGCGAGGCCGGCGGTCTCATGGAGCCGCGTCAATGTCAGCCAGCGCCAGACACCCGCATCCCGACGTCGCCGCCGTCCTCGATGGGCTCGACGCCTCCGACCAGCCGGTCGAGGATGCCCGAGTCTTGCCGCCCGAAGCCTACAGGTCGGCCGCCTTCTACGAGTTCGAGAGGGAGGCGGTGTACATGCGCTCGTGGCTGTGCGTCGGGCGCGCCCAGCAGATTCCCGAGCCGGGCGACTACATGGCCCTCACCCTGGCCGACGAGCCGATCCTGGTGGTGCGCGGCGCCGACCGCGCGATCCGCGCCATGTCGGCCGTTTGCCGTCACCGCGGTCACACCCTGAGGGAAGAGTGCACCGGCAATACCCGCCTCTTCACCTGCCCCTACCATCGCTGGAGCTACGACCTCGCCGGCGCGTTCGCCGGCGCGCCCCACATGGCGAAGACCGTGGCCCTGGCTGAGCTGAAGAGCGAGGCGGGCCTGCCGCAGCTGCTTGTCGAGCTGTGGTACGGCTTCATCTTCGTGAACTTCGATCCGGCGGCGCGGCCGCTCGCCCCGACCATGGCCAAGCTCGAGCCTTACATGGCGGGATACGACCTCGACAACATGGCCACGGTCGAGCCCGAGATCACGACCAAGCCGTTGCCGTGGAACTGGAAGATGCTGCTCGAGAACTACATCGAGCCCTATCACACCCAGTTCGTCCATCCGGTCATCCACGACTTCGCGCCGAGCGTGGGCGTCGAGTTCGACCCCTGGCGCGGGCCGGACGACAACGTGATCGTGCGCTACGTGCCCTTCCTCGAGCGCGACGGCAGCCTCACAGAGAAAGGGTGGGCGGCACCGGCACTGTTCCCGATCATCGAGACGCTGAGCGATAAGCAAAGGAACCGGGTCGGCTTCGGCATGGTGCCGCCCAACATGAACATCATCTTCATGCCCGACATGCTGTGCTACGGGCTGGTCTTCCCGCAGGGCCCGAGCAGCCTGAAGGTCGGCGGCGGCCTGTTCACCGCCGGCGGCTGGTGCATGCCGAAGAGCACGGTCGCCTTGCCCGACTTCCATGCCCGCGCCGGCCGGATGATGGAAGGCTCGCGGCAGCTCGGCGAGCAGGACACCACGGTCAACCTCGCCATGCAGCGCTCCAAGCACTCGCGTTTCGCGCCGCGCGGCCGCTTCAGCTACCTCGAGGAGACATTGAGCCAGTTCAATCGCTGGCTCGCCGTGCGCTACCGCGCCGAGGCGCGACGGCGCGGCTATCCGATGTCCGCGCCGACGCGGGCCGCCGCCGAATGACCTCGCCGGCCGATTTCGACGATTTCGCCGGCGCCTTCTGCCCGCACGGCCGCTTCGCCCTCGCGGGGGCGGCGAGCGGCCCGCTGGCCGGCCTCACCTTCGGCGTGAAGGACTTCATCGACATCGAGGGCCATGTCACCGGCGCCGGCAATCCGCGCTGGCTGGAGACACACCCACCGGCGTCGGCGACGGCACCGTGCGTTCGGACGCTGCTCGCCGCCGGCGCCACCATGATCGGCAAGACGATCAGCGACGAGCTCGCCTACAGCCTGAACGGCGACAATTTCCACTACGGCACGCCGAGGAACAGCGCGGCACCCGACCGCGTGCCGGGCGGCTCGTCGAGCGGCTCGGCCTCGGCGGTTGCGGCGGGACTGTGCGACTTCGCGCTGGGAACCGACTCGGGCGGCTCGGTACGCATTCCCGCGAGCTACTGCGGCGTCTACGGAATACGAACCACGCAGGATCTCATCCCGCTCGACGGCATCGTGCCGTTCATGCCGAGCCTCGACACGCTGGGCTGGTTCACCCGCGACGCGCGCCTGTTCGCCGGGATCGGCCGGCTGCTGTTGCCGCCGGCGCCGGCCGACGCACCGCCCTTGCGCCGACTGATGCGGTCGAGCGACGCCGAGGCCGAAACCGACGCGGCCTCGCTCGAAGCGCTGCAGCACGCCTTCGCCGCCGTCACGGTCCGGCTCGGAAGCGCCGAGGCAGTGCGCGTGGCACCCGACGGCCTGGAAGCCTGGCGCAACCAGTTTCGCCTGCTGTCGGCGGCCGAGACATGGTCGATCCACGGCGCCTGGATCGAGACCGCGAAGCCGGTATTCGGGCCGGCGATCGCCGACCGCTTCGCATTCGCCCGCGAGGCGTCGGGCCTCGACGTCGCTCCGGTGCACGCGGCACGCGACGCAATCCGCCGGCGCCTGCGCGAGATCGTGCAGCACGACGGCGTGGTCTGCCTGCCGACCTCTCCCGGCCCCGCCCCGTTGCGCTCGGCAACCGGCGAGGCGGTCGAATCCTTCCGGCAGCGCGCGCAACGCCTGACCTGCATCGCCGGGCTGAGCGGGCTGCCGCAGGTCAGCCTGCCCGTCGCCACGGTCGACGGCGCACCACTCGGACTTTCCCTGATCGGCCCGCCGGGCCGAGACCTCGACCTGCTGGCGCTCGCCGTCGAGCTCGCAGGGTCCCCCATCGCCGCTCACTGAAAACGGAGGCATCATGCGCAGCGACCGCAGACGACTTCTCACCGCTCTCGCAACGGGCACGGCCCTGGGCATCCTGATCGGCGCCGGGGCACCGGCGGGCGCCCAGGACATCAAGGTTGGCATCCTCGTGCCGGGCTCGCAGACCGACAAGGGCTTCATGCAGTCGGCCTATGGCGGCGCGAAGAAGGTCGAGCAGAACTATGGCGCCAAGGGCAAGGTGCAGCTGATCGAGAACATCAACTACGCCGACATGGAACAGGCGCTGACGCAACTCGCCACCGACAACAAGTTCGTCGTCTCGGTGAGCGGCGCCTCGCAGGCGGCCATGACCAAGGTGTCCAAGCGCTTCCCCGGCGTGAAGTTCAACCTGGTGGGCGGCGCCAAGATCAGCGAGGCGACCAACATGGCGCAGTACGACATGCGCCAGGCCGAGATCAACTTCATCTCGGGCGCGGTCGCGGCCCTGTCGAGCAAGTCCGGGACCGTGAGCTTCGTGGCCGGCCTCGAGATTCCGGGCGTCGTCAATGCCAGCAAGGAATTCGAGAAGGGCGCCAAGTACGCGCGGCCCGACATCAAGACCATCGTGGTCTTCACCGGCAGCTTCGACGACGTGGCCAAGGCCAAGGAAGCCACCCTGGCGACCATCTCGCAGGGCGCCGACGTGCACGTCCATGTCATGAACAAGGGCCTGCCCGGCATCGAGCAGGCCGCGCGCGAGAAGGGCACGCGCATGATCGGCGGCCCGTTGCCGGCATGCGGCAGCGATCCGCTCTACATCGCCTATTCACGCACCGGCGTCGGCTATCTCGTCGACTACGCGGTGAAGGCCTTTGTCGACGGCACCTGGAAGCCGGGTCCTGCCTCGTTCGGCCTCAAGGCCGGCCCGGAGGCGAGCGACATGGTGCTGTGCGGCACCCCCGACCCGGCGATCAAGGCCAAGGTCGACGAGATCAAGAAGGCGATCATCGGCGGCCAGATCGTCACCCTGGATGGTTGACCTCGTCTCGCGGCCCGGTCTGTCGCAGCCGCCTGATCCCGGCTGCGACAGACCGAGCCGAGACGAGGCGCGAATGCCGCTCCTGCTTGCGGCATACGGCGTCGGCAAGCGTTTCGGATCGCTCTCCGCGCTTGCCGACGTCGACCTCGCGCTGCGCGCCGGCGAGATCCACTGCCTGCTGGGCGAGAACGGTGCCGGCAAGTCCACGCTGTGCAATCTGCTGTTCGGCCTGCAGGCGCCGGACACTGGCCGCCTGGAGCTTCTCGACCGGCTCTATCGGCCGCGCCGGCCGGCCGATGCCCTGGCGGCCGGAATCGCCATGGTGCATCAGCATTTCAGCCTCGTCCCCGAGCTGACGGTGCTCGAGAACCTCTGCCTCGGCAGCGGCTGGCGCCGCTTCGACCGGGCGCGCGAACGCTCCCGAATGGCGGCGACGGCCGAGCGCTTCGCGATCGACGTGCCGTTCGATGTCCTGGTCGAGACCCTGTCGGTCGGCGAGCGCCAGAAGGTCGAGATCCTGCGGTGCCTGGTGCAGGAGCCCGAGATCGTCGTCCTCGACGAGCCGACCGCGGTGCTGCCGCCCGGCGAGATCGACGCGCTGCTCGGGTTGATCAGACGGATGGCCGAGACCGGCAAGGCGATCCTGCTGGTGACACACAAGCTCGCCGAGATCGAGCGCGTCGCCGACCGCATCACCGTGCTGCGACGGGGGCGGGTGACGCTGCAGGCGGCCGGCCGGGAGGTCGGCCGGCAAGCGCTGGCAACCGCCATCGTCGGCGACGCCGTCGCCGGGATCGACGTGACCGCCGACCGCGGGCCGCACCGCATCGTCCGCGGCCAGTCCGGCGTCGCCGTGCCGCCAGCCGCCCTGATGCTGGACGGCGTCGTTCTCCTCGATCGCCTTGGCAGCCGACGGGTCGACAACCTGACGCTGATCGTCGCCGCCGGCGAGATCGTCGGCGTCGCCGGTGTCGAGGGCAATGGCCAGAACGAGCTGGCGCTCGCCCTTTCCGGGCTGATGCTCTTCGCCCGCGGCCGCTACTTCGTTGCCGATACCGAGCTCACCGCCGCGTCTCCGGCGATGGTCTCGGCGGCCGGCGTCGGCATCATTCCCGAGGATCGCCACGCGCTCGGCTGTATCCTCGGCATGGCAGTCGACGAGAACATTTTCCTCGGCGCCCTCGGCGAGTACCGGCTCGGCCCCTTCGTGAATCGCAAGGCGATGCGGCAGGCGACTGGCGAGCTGATCCAGCGCTTCGACATTCGCTGCGAAGGCCCCGCCGCGCCGTTCGCCAGCCTGTCCGGCGGCAACCAGCAGAAGGTCGTGCTGGCTCGCGAGATCACGCTCAACACGCGGCGCCTGCTGGTCGCCGCGCAGCCGACACGCGGCCTCGACATCGGCGCCACCCGCGCGACCTACGGCCACATCCAGTCCGCGGCGCGCGACGGCGCGGGCGTGCTGCTCGTCTCGAGCGAGCTCGACGACCTGATGGCGATCTGTGATCGCATCGTGGTGATGTATCGTGGCCGCATCATCGGCGAGCAGACTGCTGGCGCCTACGATCGCACGGCGCTGGGTGCCCTTATGGCAGGGCACGCGTGACGGCGCTCGCCGCCATCCTGCGCCGCGCGTCGACCTCCTCGGCGGGGGCCGTCCTGGTTGCGCTGCTCGCCGGCCTGCTCCTGATGGCCCTGCTCGCGCCGTCGCTCCCCAACGCGCTGGCAGCGTTCGCCCGCGGCGCCTTCGGCACGACCTACGCCGTCGGCGCTTCGGTCAACCGCGCCGCCGTGCTCGCGCTGGTCGGCCTCGGGTTCATCCTGGCCTTTCGCGCCAACCTCACGAACATCGGCGGCGAGGGCCAGCTTGCGATGGGCGGCATGGTTGCTGCCGCCGTGGCCTTGAAGACCGATGTCGCTGGCCTGCCGCTCGGGCTCGCCGTCGTGCTGCCGGCGCTGGCCGGCGCCTGTGCCGGCGGCCTGTGGGCCGGCGTAGCTGGCTGGCTTCGTGTGCGGCGGGGCACCAACGAGGTCATCAGCACGCTGCTGCTGAGCTTCATTGCCCTGTGGCTCGTCTACTGGTCGGTCCACAGCGATGCGCTGCTGCGCCAGCCGCGCACCAGCGCGACCTCGCTGCCCGAGTCCGAGGACATCCCCGACGGCACCATGATCGGCATGCTGGTGCCGCCGATGCACCAGGGCATCGTCGTGGTGATCCTGCTGGTCGGGCTCGTCCATCTGGCGATGACGCGGACGGTCTGGGGCATGCGGCTGCAGGCGATCGGCCTCAACGCCGCCTCGGCGCGGCGCGCCGGGCTGTCGATCCCGCGCCTGACCATCGGTGCCATGCTGGCGAGCGGCGCGCTCGCGGGCCTCGCCGGCGCCTTCATGATCCAGGGCGAGCAGTACAACCTCAAGGCCGGCTTCAGCTCCGGCTATGGCATCGACGGGCTGGTGGTCGGCCTGCTGGCGCGCGGTTCGGCACCGACCGTGCTGGTGTTCGCCCTGCTCTTCGGCTTCCTGCGCTCGGGCGGAATCGGCATGGAGATCGGGGCCGGCGTGCCGTCGGCCGTCGTGCTCACCATGCAGGGCCTGGTCATCCTGGCGGTCGCCGGCATGGAATTCCTGCGCCAGAGGCAGGCCCGGGGCGTGCCATGACCGACGCCATCCTGGTGGTGCTCGCGGCGTCGACCGTCAGGCTTGCGATCCCGCTCCTGTTCGCCGCCCTGGGCGAGCTGGTCAGCGAGAAGGCCGGGCTGCTGAACCTCAGCCTGGAGGGCATGATGCTGGCGGCCGCATTCGGCGGCGCGCTCGGCTGCTTCGCCAGCGGCTCGCCGGTCGTCGGCCTGGTGGTCGCTCTGGCCTGCTCGACCGTGGTCGCCGGCCTGCAGGGCCTGTTCAGCATCGTCCTGCGGGCCAACCAGATCGTGAGCGGGATCGGCCTGAACATCGCGGTGCTCGGCGTGACGACGATCGCCGCACGCGCCCTGTTCGGGCGCGACGCCGGCTTCACCATCCCGGGCTTCGGCAAGCTCGCCATTCCCAGGTTCGCCGACCTCCCCTTCTTCGGGCCGGTGCTGTTCTCCCAGTCAGGTTTCGTCTATGCCGCACCGGCGGTCGCGCTGCTGATCGCCCTCCTCCTCTATCGCACGACTCCCGGTCTGGCCTTGCGCGCCGCCGGCGACGAGCCGCGCGCCGTCGACAAGAGCGGCGCCTCGATCGCCGCCATTCGCTGGCTGGCGATCCTCGTCACCGGCCTCGCCGCCGGGCTGGGCGGCGCCGTGTACTCGCTCGCCGACATCCATACCTTCACCGAGAACATGACCTCAGGCGCGGGCTACCTCGCGCTCGCCGCGGTCATATTCGGCCGTTGGCGGGTCGTCGGCACGATCGTCGCCAGCCTCGTGTTCGGCGCGGCCGCCTCCCTGCAGTTCCAGCTGCCGGCGCTCGGCGTCGATTTCCTGCCGCCAGCCCTGCTGATCATGATGCCCTATGTCCTGGCGCTGCTGGCGGTCTCCGGGTTGGTCGGCCGTCAATCGCCGCCGCGCGCGCTCGCCCTGCCATTTCACCGGTAGGGAGTCGCCGTGCCGAGCCCGGCCGCGGCGATAGTCGCGCAGCAGCTGATCGATCCGGCGCAGCAGCGCGTTGATGGAGCTGTTGTTCAGCAGATTGGCGTCGCACTCGAATCCCGGCAGCCCTTCTTCCAATGTTCCCTGAAGCCCAGAGACGTCGCGGGCGACTCGCCAGACCAGGCCGCCGAGGTCATGCACGGCGTCGTACTCGTTGCCCGACCGGCAATCGTCAGCCACCACAGGCCCCTTCGGCAACGCCTGCAAGACGGCTCCGCGCCAGCAGGTGACCCACAGGTCCGGGTGAAGCCTCCATCCCCAGCTGCTGGCCAGGGTCGACATCGCGAGCCGCGGCGTGCGGCCCGCCAGCTCGGGCACCGGCACCATCTTGAGATCGCCCTCGATGCAGCGCTTGACATAGTCCGGCGGGCAGCCCTGGCGGGCCAGCATGCCGGACATCATCTGCTTCAAGGGATCGGAGAAGCGCAGGCGCTGAAAGCCGTGGCGCAGGACAAGATGATCGGCCACCGTCGTCTTTCCCACGCCGGTCGTGCCGGTCAGGGCAATCACCAGACTCATCGATCCACCCTCCTCGGTGTCACGTCGGCGCGCGCAGCGCCTTCATCCTGAGTAGCCGACATCCGGACGATGGCAATCGAAATCGCGGTGGGCGATTCACGATTCCTGTTGTCACGCCTTCGCCTTCAACCCCGCAATCTCCGCCTTGAGCTTGGCGACGTCTGCCGCCAGCGCCTGCACGGCGGCCGTCAGCACCGGCACGAGATTGGCAGGGTTCATGCCCTGCGGCCTGATGGTGCCGGGACGGTGCAGATGCTCTCCGTCGGGGCCCTTCGGCCCGTCATGACCCCAGATATCGTCCTTCCGGCCGGTCGCCGCGAAGGGCAGGACGGCCTGCACCTCGTGCGCCAGGAAGCCCATGGAGCGCTCGCGCGACTGCTTCCAGGTGAACCAGCCCGGGCGAAGCTGCGCCACCAGGGCGACAGCGTTCTCGATCGCCGCGAAGTCCTCCTTCAGCCGGTAGTCCGACGGCGGGTTGGCATGGCCGTTGAAGGTAACCGCGGCCGCGCCGATGGTGACGCTGCCGACCGGCGTGCCCTGATAGGCGAAAATCTGGATGGCGTCGCCGCCGCCGCTGTTGTTGTTCAGCAGCAGCGACCAGAACTGCCCCTTGGACAGGAACAGGGACGAGCCGCCGATCCCCGCCGTGGCATCGAAGGTCATCGCTCCGCCGACGATCGCATTGCCCGAACCCGGCTGGTCCGTGGTGTTCTGCCCGTGGCGGAAACTGTTGATCTGAGTGGCCGTGACCGTGGTGAACCGGCCGGTCGACGGCACCGTGGCTCCGATCGCCGTGCCGTCGATCGCGCCGCCCGAGACGGAGAGCGCGCTCGCCGATTGGGTGGCAAGGCCGCCCAGCCCCAGATTGGCGCGCGCTCCGGCCGCCGTCGCCGCGCCGGTTCCGCCGCCCGCGACGGAGATCGCCTGATCGACAAAGGTCGTGCCGTTGTAGCGCTGCAGCTTCTGCGCCGCGACGTCGTAGCGGATGGCGCCGGTCGGCGTGTTGGTGACCGCGGCATCGAACATGGTCGCCGACGCCAGATCGCGATCGGCGAGAAGGCCCGGCCAGCTCACATAGAGGTCGGAGGCCGTCGGCTTGCTCCAGTCGGGCATGGATCACACTCCTCTCGCCGTCCAGCTGACGGTGCCATTTGCACGCGTGCCGCTGCTGTCGAACAGCAGCACCTTGAAGGTGGTTGGATTGGCGCCGCCCGCGAAGCTGTAGACCGCCGTCAGAGGCGTCGTGCCGGCCGGCGTCAGCGTGATCGCCGTGACCGCGGCAAAGGCCTGGGCGAAGGCGACGGCGGTGCCACCCGGGTCGCTCGCGACGGCGGCGACGCTTCCCGAATCGGTCTTGAGCTTGGCCGCAAGCTTGAGCGACAGGCCGGCAAGGATGCAGAACGCCGCGGCGCTGCCGGCGAGATCGACCGTCACCCGCACATAGCGGAAATTGGACACATACTGCTGGCTTCCGGTGCCGACCGTGGTCCAGCTCGCCGCGTCGAGGCTGGTCTCGATGGTGATCGTGCTGGCGACCACGCCGTGGAAGTCCGCCTTGCTCGAGGTCACCGTGGCCAGGTCGGTGGCAATGACGCTACCGAAATCGAAGGTCTCCCGGTACTGTGCCGTCGTCTGTGATGGCTCGATGAAGTGGATGTAGCCGGCATTGATCTGGTCCTGCGGCGAGCTCCAGCCGCGCGCACTGAAGTGCGATGCCCAGCTCTCGCCGGTGGCGACCGGCCCGATCAACCGGCCGTTCTCGAGATGTAGATTGGTCTTCGTGCCGGCGAAGCTCGACTGCCACTCGTTGTGCAGCACGTAGTCGGGCGGTGCGCCGACGATGGCGACGACCGAGGCCGGCGCCCCTTCGTTGCCGGCCGAATCGATTGCCGCGATCCAGTAGGTGAAGGTGCCGCCTGCCGTTTCCGACGTCGAGGTGAACGTGCCCTGCTTCTGACCGACTACAGTGCCGCCGGCCCACGACGTGCCGCGCTTCACCAGGTAGTGCGCAATGGGCAACGCCGAAGATCCAGCCGTCCACCTCAGCAGCACGTTGTTGTCGATCACCTGCGCGGCGAGTCCCGACACGGCACCGGGCGCCGACACGAGCACGGTGGTCGCCACGGCCGGCCCGACGGCGCCCGAGACGTCGATCGCCGCGATCCAGAACAGCCGGGCCCCCACCCACGTGACCGGCCCCTGCAGCGTCGTCGCCTTGGTCGTGCCGACCAGGGTGCCGGCAGCGAACGATGCGCCCTGGCGAATCTCGTAGCGATCGACGATGAGGGTGGACGATACGGCCGGCCAGCTCAGCCGATAGTCGGCGCCATCGATGACACCCGCGACCGAGGGCGAGCCGGGCACGGTCACGCTGACCGTGAGGCTTGCCGGATGAGCGCTGTAGACTCCTTGCGGCGCCGTCACCGCCGCCACCCAGTACGTATAGGTCCCGACGGGAAGACCCTGGCGGGCGAACAAGGCCTCGACCGTGGTCGCCACCACAGTGCCGCTCGCCCACGATGCGCCCTGACGAACCTCGTAGCGGCTGACATTGAGGTCCGGCACAGGCGTCCACTTGAAGGCGACGCCGGTCGTGTCGGTCAGCAGCGTCAGGCCGGTCACGTCGGATGGCTGGATCTGCGAGGTGAGCGCAACGGCGAGCAGCTCCGCCCAGGCGCTCACCTTGCCATTCAGCGACTTCGCGCGGACCCTGAAATCGTACACGCCCTCGACCGAGTCCTGGTACTCGATGCTGGTCGTCGAGCTGACGCCGACGTCGACGTACTGCGAGTCGTCGGGCCCGCGCACCTGGATGTCGAAGGCATAGACCCTTGCATCGTCCGGCCTCGACCACGACACGATGATCGAGGTGCCGATCGCGGAGCCGGCGACGTAGTTGCTCAGGACGGCGCTCAAACCGGTCGGCGGCGCGACGGGCCCCGTCGGAACGACATTGTAGGGAAGCGACGTCGTGACGATGCCGGCCTCGACGCGGCCGAACTTGTCGGCGTCGTGGAAGACCGCCATGACCTCGAACGTTGCCGGCCCGACCTCGACGTTGGACACCACCAGGAAGTCGCGCGTGGCGAGCGCGGTCGACGTCACCACCCAGACGGCACTGACCAGCGGGAGGGTCGGCAAGGCTGTCGACCAGATGAACAGGCTCGTGCTGCCCGGCGCGTTGGCGAGCGTACGGCTCGCCATCGTGCCGTCGGGCAACATGACCCGCAGCGTGTAGATGCGGCCGGCAACGATGGTGTAGGGCGCGTCGATGGCGAGGCTCGTCGCGCTCGCCGACGCGGCGCGGCCGCCGAACACGGACTGGGCATAGTTCTCGTCGGCAATCGAGATGACATCGCCCGGGAACTTGTCGGCCATGTCGAGGCCGGCCCGGAAATGGACCGTCTCGGTCGCCGTGCGCTCGGTGTCGAGCACCCACTTGCCGGCCCGGATCGCCTGGCCGCGGCTCGTGCAGCCGGACGCCACGACATCGATCTGCCGCACGCCGTACAGCCCGACGCCGGCCGGGTCCTCGACGAACTCCGCCGCCGATCGGTAGCCGTCGAGGGGATCGTTCCAGATCACCTTGGCGACCGTGTGCCGTGCCTTCTGCGAGGTGCCCTCGTATTTGAACTCGCCGCCGATCACGTTGCTGTTGGTGAACAGGGCGACCGGCGCCTTGGGCATGTCGGCCGTCGCCCGCACCGCGCCGGAGCTCCAGAACGGCATGCCGCGGAAGATCGACGCCATGGTGTTGATGGCGGCGTAGGCTTCCTGGCGACTGTTCAGGCAGATGTTGCAGGTGAAGCGCGGCTCGACGCCGCCATTGCCGTCGTCGACGCCCTGGAACACCATGTTGGCGCCGCTGGCGACCACGGCATCGCAGTACTGGGCGATGGTGTAGAGGTCCCACTTCCAGGGATCGACGGCGCTCGACGGCAGGCCGAGCCCGTATCGCGTGTTGGTCAGCAGGTCGTAGAAGCACCAGGCGGGATTGTCCGTCCAGCCGACCAACCAGGTGCCGTTCCAGGCCCCGGTGTACTGGCGGGTAAGCGGGTCGTAGTTGGCCGGATGCCTGACCTTCAAGCCATGGATGTCGTAGGACCGGGTCGGCGCGCTGCCGCTGAACTGGGCGGTGTCGATCTGGATGCCGCAATAGGCGACATTGGGATGGGCGAGCTTGCCGTCGGTCACCAGGGTGTACGAGGTGAGGTAGAACTCGTCCTTGATGCGGGACTGGTCGATGTCGACGCCGGGCCGCTCGACCTTGAGCTGCCACGACGTGCCGGCCGGCAGGGCGATGCGATGATCGCGCTGGTAGGGACTGGTGCACTTGCCGTCGAACGCGCTCCCGACCTGCAGCACGAACGGCCCGGCTCCGGTTTTCAGGTGGATGTTGTAGGCGGCGGCTCGCGTCTTCACCGAGCCATCGGCGTCGGTCTGGTCGTAGAGCGCCGGGATCGAGAGCTTGACGATCACCGCGCTGCGGGTGGCGCTCGGATCAGTGAAGCTCACCGTCACTGGCGCAGAATGCGTGACCTTGATCCCGAGCCCGCTGCCGACCTGGACCACGCTGCGGCTCGAGGGGAAGCCCGCCATGTAGGGCTGCGCGCCCCACGGCAATCCGTAGCGCGTGTCCCACGAGATGCCGGTGAAGTTGAACGTGCCGTCGGCATTCTGCAGCGGCGTGTCGTTGAAGAAGATCGACTGGTCCTCGGCCACCAGGCCGCGGATCTCGCCCTCGCACCAGACGTCGAGGAAGCGGGCGATCGAGCGCGACTGCAGCGAGTTGGGCGCCTCGCTCGGCACGCGGCCCATCGGCTGCGTGCCCTGTCCCTTGCCGAGCACGCCGCCCCGCCCGAAGACGGCTCGCTTCTCCACGATCGCCATCACAGTTCCCCGCCGGAGAAGCTCGCGCGCGCCGTCGTGCCGGTTACCGCGCCGGCGCTTTGGGCGCCCTCGACCTGGTCGGTGCTGACCGATGACGACACCAGCGCCGAACCGACGCGCATGCGCCCATAGACGATCGGGATCGGCCCGCCCTGCTCGGCGGTGTTGGTCGGGCCGTTGTAGATGAAGGAAGGCCGCGCCTCGGGTCTTTCCGCGGAGTAGCTCGGCGCGACCTGCGGCGTCGGTGACAGGAGCTGGGATACCCCGCCCAGCGCGATCATGGCGCCGATGCCGGCGATGCGGCCATAGGTGACGGCGCCGATCAGCGGCAGCTCGACCGAAAGTCCCAACCCGAGGCCGGCCGCCGAGGCGCCGAGGCCCTCCGAACCGGCCGCTACCGCGGCCGTGCCTGCTGCCGCGGCACCGGCCGTGAAGAACGCGCCGGCGACCATGGCGACGCCGAGCACGATCTTGCCCACGGCCAGGCCGCCGTTGCCGCCGCCCTGACCATAGGCGGCAGGCACGATGTGCAGGTCGTGGCGGCTGAGCGGCATCGCCACCTCGACCAGCGCGATCGGCGCCCCCGCGCGACGCGTCGCGCCCTTGACGAAGGAATAGGCCGGCCCGCGCAGGAAATCGCGCTTGAATCCCGGATGGTTGGCGTCGAGCGCCCACACCGCCTCCGGCAGGGATTCGATGTCGAGCTCGTGGCGCCAGCCGTAGCGGCGTCCCAGCCCGCCATAGAGGTAGACCTTGCGAAGCATCACAAGAATCCCGGTTCGACCATCGAGCGCAGGCGCATTGTCTTGCGGTGGAACTTCTGGCGCCACGGCCCGAGCACGTCGACGCGAGAGAGCCGATTGCCGAGATGGTGCAGGATCAGGCCGTGACCGAGGTAGATGCCAGTGTGGTTGATCACCCTGGCCGCAACCTGGAACAGCGGCACGTCGCCGACCTCGAGCTCGGCTTCCGGGCCAAGCGCATCGAACTCGAACTCCCCGAGATTGTCCTCGATGACGTTCTGGCCGATGTCCCACCAGCCGGGATCGCGCGGCGTCAACGGCAGGGTCAGGGCCTTTTCCCGACGGTACCAGTCGCGCACCAGCGCGTAGCAGTCGGCGACGCCGTGACGGAACACGCGGCCCTCGTAGGGAGCGATGGGCAGGCCGTCGCCGAAGAAGAACAGCTCGGCGCCGTGCACCGGGCTCAGGGCCACGATCCCCCAGGGAATCTCCCCTTCCGCCTGATAGGCCATGTCCGTGCGTGTCGGGCAGGCAGGCCCGTCGGGATGGGAATGGATGACGGCACGCAGTCGACCGGATTGCCTGGCAAGCAAGATTGTCGCGGCGTCGATCTGGAAGGAGCGGACCGGATCGTCGGCGACATTGCGGCACGGCGCGTAGTCGTCGCCGAGGACCAGGCCGCAGGACTCGCGCGGCGCCTCGGCTCTGGCGTGCGCGATCAAGTCGTCGCGGCACTGCGGAGAGATGTCGAGCATCGCCTCACCGTGTCCTGGAGATGCCGGGAAAGCCCGAGAAGGGCAGCTCGCTGGCGGCGCCGAAGCGGGCCTGACAGCCGGTCAGGCGCTTGCTGCAGCGGTCGGCCGCCGGATCGCTGGTCGGCGCATCCTTGCTGGTGAACCTCGCCACGCCGGCATAAGGGCAGGTGCCGTAGACGAAGGCCGTTCCGTTCCAGCGCCGATAGGTCTCGCTGCAATTGTCGCGGATCAGCTGGCGGCGGGGCAGCATGACGCCCTGCTGGTCGAGCGCGGCCGCGAGCTCGAACTCGATCAGGCCCTTGGTCTGCTGCGACTTGCGATCGATGAAATAGATGTCGGGAATGAAGCACGAGTTCGGGTCGGCGGCAGGCTGGCCGTCGAGGTACTTCACCAGCGTCTTCCAGCGCGTCACCCTGGCGCCGACGAGATCGTTGTATTGGATCACCGCCGGCAGCAGCAGCCCGGCGACATTGCCCACCGTGAGCCTGGGCTTGGGCAGGGCTCCGCGCCCGGCCCACTCGAAGCCCGAGGCTTCGAGCGGAAAGGGCGTGTAGACGTGCCCGCGCCACGCCGGCAAGGCGCCGTTGATCGTGCCGGCGCAGAGGTACCACACGTCGCTGCCGCCCAACGGCGCGGTGTCGATGTCGAACAGCACGACGACGTCGCCCGGTGCCAGCGACTGTGCATCGGCAGAGAGCGCGGCCGAGAGGGTCACAGGTCGAACACCTGCTCGAAGCGCGCCTTCACCATCCCGGTGTTGCCGCTGGTCTTGGTGACCGACCAGGTCTCGCACTTGAACTGCAGCGCGCCGGCGGCGCCGGGCGGGGTCCACAGGAAGGCGAGATAGCCTTTCTGCGCGGCGAGAAACGAGTCGATCGTGCTGCACTCGGCAAAGGCAATGCCCTCCCACACGACCTGCCAGCTCTGGGGCGTCGCGTTCAGGCCATCGCCGGCACGCTGCTCGTAGCCGTTGCCGAACGCGTTCTTCAGCGTTCGCGGCGACCGCGACAGCTCGCTGCCGAACGACGCGGCGATGCCCGGGAAGGCGGTGGTCGTCGGCATCAGTGAACCAGGCCGCTGCCGAGATAGCCGGCAGGATTGAGGAGCCCGCCTGGCCTCATCTGCTCGGCGAGATTGCGATTGAACGCCGCGCTCACCATGGCGCCGATGTTGCGCGCCTGCTCGGCCGGATCGGGACCGGCGACGGCCTCGGCGGCAGCACCCCCACCGCCACCTCCCGTCACGTTGATCACGATGCTGGTGGCGATGCTGCCGATGCCCGAATTGCCGCCCCGCAGCGTCACAGGAATGCGGCCATTGGGCACGGGAACGTAGGCCTCCGGGGTCGACCCCTCGCCGAACAGCGCGAGCTGCGGGCTGGTGGCGATGCCACCGGATGCATAGGTGCGCAGCGGCACGGGGCCGCGACTCGTCATGACTCCGCCGCCGGCGAACAGGGAGGTCATCCAGCCGAAGGCGCGGCCCAGGAGGCCGGCGTCGCCGGTGCTGCGGCCGCCGCCAAAAACCGCGTCGGCCAGAGGCCCGG
Source organism: Reyranella sp. (assembly GCA_022844015.1). GTDB lineage: Bacteria > Pseudomonadota > Alphaproteobacteria > Reyranellales > Reyranellaceae > Reyranella. Next base: position 36,406 of record JALHMO010000007.1, read on the forward strand.
TGACGTTCTGCCGAATGGCAATCCGCGCAAAGTCGGTCACGACGGAGCTGATCAGGCTGTGCATGGCAGACCGCCAATCCCGGGTCTGTGTCAGGATGCCAGCCAGGACGTGATCGGTGGCCCCGAGCGCCTTGGCGATCCCGCTCCCGTAGGCCTGCCAGTCCGCGGTGACATCGCGCAGGGGCGAGCCGATTGCACCGTGCTCGGGGTAAGTCGATCCGATCCAGCCGGGCCCCATCGCGACCGACGGTCGCCGACCCTCCGCGGCCGCGACAGAAGGAGCGCCGCGCTCCGGCAACCAGGCCGCGCGATCCGCGGCAGCCCCTTCGATCTGCCGGCCGGCCGGTACGAGGCGCTTCAGGGCGAGCGTCAGCCGCTCGAGGATGCGCTCCTCTCTGTCCCCGCCGTCCTCGATTTGCGGCCGTTCCCCGACCTGCATCGTCGCCCGGGCCACCTCCCGCAACAGCGACGTGAAGCAGGCGCTGATCTCGGCGATGAGCGCGCGCCGCTCCTCGGTGATTGCGGCGACATCGGAGGACACGTCGAGCACGGATCGCGCGAGAGCATCCCGAATGGGATACCCCGGCATGAGCTCGGTGGACGGGTCTGCCCGCCTGCTCGCCGCGCCCGGTACCGGGACGACAGGCCTGGTCTCCTCCGTCCCTTGCTCGATCGGCCTGCCGGAAGAACGCTCGAGGGCCATGCCGGGCATACCGCTGCCCTCTCGCCAGAAGGACGCACCGGGATGACTGCGTATCAGGAGGACCTGATTGCGCAGGGTCGCATCGACCGCCGCCTTCAGCTCACGGATGGTCGCCAGGTCCGGCAGATCGAACGCGGCCGCGCTGGGGCGGCCTTCGCGCAGCCCGAAAGGAGGATCGTCCACGCTGAAAGGTCGGTGGTTGCGATGGCCTCGCCACCCGGTCGCCTCCCGATCATCTGCTGCTGGCGATCGTCCGCGCGAGGAGGCAATCCTTATTGCTGCGTCCCGGTCGGCCGCGTCGACCTGGTCGAGCACCCTGCTCCGCAGAATAATGATCGGCTCATCCCGCTCGGTGCGACGCACGGTCCTCTCGCGGACGACGTCCCCTTCCGCCTCCGGGGCCCGGACACCATCGCCGGCCACCCACGCCAACAGCGCAGGATTTTCCGCGACATCGGCCCTCACGTCCCGCACGATTCCGGTCAGGGACGCCATTCCCCTCGCCGTCTGCTGCAACGACTCGCGAAACGCCTCGACTTGGCGGGCCGCCAGCCGATAGGCCGCGCCGACGCGGTTCGTCGCTTCGCCGTGCTTCCTGAGGAGTTCCGCCGCTTCGTTGCGCATCCTGAGCACGAGGGTCAGCTCGGTCTGGGCATTCATGATCTCTTCCTGGCTTCCTCTCGCTGTTGCGCCTGGCACTCCGCGACGACCGAGTGCACCAGCCGCATGAGGGTCACGTACTTGACGGCCTGGCCCATGAGCGCGCCGTCGTCGGCCAGCACGCCTTCCGTGTAGAGCGCATAAAGTCCCAAGAGCTCCGCAAAGGCGGCGGGCTCATCCTTCACCGGGCGGCGCGGACAGGCCCACGATTCCGCTCCATCGAAGACCACCGGCGCCACCGCCTTGTCGATCCACGCCCCGGTCTCGTCCTGCCGTGCGTTGCAGCCGTACTCCTTCTGTCGACGCGTCGAGCAGCTGCTGCAGACACGTTCCGGCAGCAGGACGAGCGCGGCTACGCCGCGACGGACTTTTTTGCGTCGTCGGGCGTCACCTCGTTGATCCTGCGAATGGCATTGGCGAGCTCGCGCACCAGATCCTGGCCCAACACGGCGAGGCATTCGTCGGCGACGGCGACATACCTCTTGCCCAGGACGATGCGGTCGGTGGTCGTGAACGGCACGTCGTTGCCGCGATCGTCCCTGAAATTCTCCCAACCGCGCAGGCCGAAGCGGACGGCCTCGAGGTTGGCCTCGCTCATCTTCACCTGGGCCATCGCGATGCCGCCGGCGTCGCTGTCGCTGAAGGTGAGCGTGCGGTCGAAGACGTAGGCCGATACGAAAGCGTCGATCGCGCCGATCGTGAACTTCGTGGCGTCTGCCGAGCCCCTGGCCGGATCGCTGTCCGATTCGATCACCTGCACGGACGACAATGTGAGAGCCCTGATCGCCATTCCACCCTCTCCGGGTTGCTGCTCGACTGTACGAGCACGATAGTGACCGCGTTCACGGCGCCTACCCGGGGCAAACGGCCTGGATCGCCATTGCGGCCACCGACCTGTCGTGCCGGCCGTCGACGGTGCGGCTACTCGAGATGGCAGGCGTCGCGCAGCGCGGCCGCATCCTCCTCGAGACCGTCGAGGCGAAACCCGAGGCGTGCGGCAACCTCGGTGCCGCCCGGCGCCGCGTGACAGGCATGGCGCACGCAACCTAAGCTCGGCGCAGGAGGAGACCACGCTTGACCCAGACCATCGAGCTCAACGTCAATGGCGCGCGCAGGGCCGTCACGGCAGACCCGGCCACGCCGCTCATCTACGTCCTGCGCAACGACCTGAAGCTCAAGGGCACCCGGTTCGGCTGCGGCGCCGGCGTGTGCGGATGCTGCACCGTGCTGCTGGACGGGCGCGGCATCCAATCCTGCAACACCCCGCTATCGGCGGCGGACGGGCGCGAGGTCACCACGATCGAGGGCCTGGGCGGCGAAGGCCAGAGCGGCGAGCGGATGGGCGGCAAGGCGGCGGCGCATCCGCTGCAGCAGGCCTTCGTCGACGAGCAGGCGGGCCAATGCGGCTACTGCCTGACTGGCATCGTCATGGGTGCCGCGGCGCTGCTCCGCCGCAATCCGTCGCCCACGGAGGCAGAGATCCGGTCCGAGCTCGACATCCATCTCTGCCGCTGCGGCGCCTACGACCGCATCCTGCGCGCGATCCGGCGCGCCAGCGAGACGATGGGCAAGAGGAGCGGGTGAGATGACGTCCGAACCGCTTCCCCCGAGCCTCGCCCGCAACCGCCGGCTCGACCGCTGGGTCGAGATCAGGACCGACGGCGTCGTCGAGGTCCGCACCGGCAAGGTCGAGATCGGCCAGGGCATCGTTTCCGCCCTGGCGCAGATCGCGGCGGAAGAGCTGGATGTCGACTACACCCGCATCCGCATGATCCCGGCCGATACCGGCCGCAGCCCGAACGAGGGCGTCACCGCCGGCAGCCGGTCGACGATGGACGGCGGCGGCGCGCTGCGGCAGGCCTGCGCCGAGGTACGCGACGCTTTCCTGCAGGCCGCGGCGCGGCGACTCGACGCCGGAATCGACGAGCTGTTCGTGCGCGACGGTACCATCCACCGCAAGGCGAGCAACGAGAGCGCGACCTATTGGGAGCTGAGCGCCGAGGTCGATCTCGCCCGCGACGCCGATGGTCGCGCGGCGCCCAAGCGCGCCGATCAGCTGACGCTGGTCGGCAAGCCCCTGCCGCGGCTCGACCTGCCGGACAAGGTTACGGGCGCCGGCGTCTACGTGCACGACCTCGAGCTGCCGGGCATGCTGCACGGCCGGGTCGTGCGCCCACCCTCCTATGGCGCGGTGCTGAAAGCCTTCGACGGCACGCGGATCGAGACGATGCCGGGCGTGCGCGCCGTGGTGCGCGACGGGCGCTTCCTGGGCGTCGTCGCCGCCCGCGAGGAGCAGGCCGTCGCCGCAGCGGCGGCATTGGCCAGATGCGCCGCCTGGCAGGAGGCCGCCGACCTGCCGGACGTCGATGCCTTGCCCACCTTCTTGCGATCGCGGCCCTCTCAGGTGAAGGTCCTGAGCGAGAAGGGCGTGCCGCAGGATAAGGGCGCGCACGCCGTGAGCGCCAGCTATTCACGGCCGTTCCTGGCGCACGCCTCGATCGGGCCGGCCTGCGCGGTGGCGCGGGTGCAGGCCGGCGCAATCGAGGTGTGGTGCCAGAGCCAGTCGATCCACCCGACCCGGCTGGACATCGCCAAGACGCTCGGCGTCGCGCCCGACACGATCACCGTTCGCCATGTGCAGGGCGCCGGATGCTACGGCCACAACGCGGCCGACGATGCGGCGCTCGACGCGGTGCTGCTCGCCCGCGCCGTGCAGGGCCACCCCGTGCGGCTGCAATGGTCGCACGAGGACGAGCTGGCCTGGTCGCCGTTCGGGCCGGCGATGCTGGTCGCCATGAACGGCACGGTCGATGATGCCGGTCGCATCGTCAACTGGCGCCATGAGCTGTGGAGCAATCCGCACATCGCGCGACCGGGCTTGCAGGAAAGCCCGTCCCTGCTGGCGGCATGGCACCTCGGCCAGCCGTTCGCGCAGCCGCCCGGCATCGACTCCCTGCCCGGCATCCAGCCGACCAGCGAGCGCAACGCGGTGCCGATCTACGATTTCGCCAACCAGCGGGTCGTGCTGAACGCGCTGGACCGCCTGCCGGTCCGCACCGGCACCCTGCGGGCGATCGGCGGTTTCCTCAATACCTTCGCGATCGAGTGCTTCATGGACGAGCTGGCGCACGCCGCCGGTATCGAGCCGGTCGAGCTGCGCCTGAAACACTTGAGCGACGCGCGGGCGATTGCCGTTATCGAGGCGGCGCGCGAGCGGTCGGGGCTCGCGTCGCGGTCGCGGCACGACGGGTCGGGGCGCGACGGATCGCGCGGCATGGGCCTGGGCTTTGCACGTTACAGCAACGAAGCCGCCTACGCCGCGGTGGTGGCCGAGGTCGAGGCCGGCGAGACGATCAGGGTAGTGCGCGTCGTCGCCGCCGTGGATTGCGGCCGCACGATCAACCCGAATGGCGTCGCCAACCAGGTCGAGGGCGGCATCGTGCAGACGGTGAGCTGGGTCCTGAAAGAACAGGTGCGATTCGACCGGACCCGCATAACCACCAGGACGTGGGACGACTATCCGATCCTGCGCTTCAGCGAAGCGCCACCGGTCGAGGTCTCCATCATCGACCGGCCGGACCAGCCGTCGCTCGGTGTCGGCGAGGCGGTGGCCGGCCCGGTCGCGGCAGCGATCGCCAACGCGGTGTTCGACGCCATCGGCGTGCGCGTGCGCGACCTGCCGTTGACGCGCGAGCGCCTGCTGGCAGCGATCGACGACACCTGATCGGAGACGGGGGAGGCGGGGCACGAGCAACAGGCAACGTCTCGCGGCGTCACGGGGCGCGGACGGGGCGCCGACGCATAGGCATCAGAATGCAAAGGGACCTCACCCTGAAGAGCGGCCTGGAGGGCCGCGTCTCGATTAGGGCGAAGTAACCCTCGCCCCTTGGTCGGCCACAGTGAAGAGCGCCGCGACACGACTTTTTTTGACGATCTCTGTGTGGCCCATCCTTCGAGACGCGGCCTGCGGCCGCTCCTCAGGATGAGGTTTCCTTCTATTTTGACGCCTATAGGGCGCCGACGGACGTGTGCACCGAAAAGTAGGGGCCGCACCGTCGCCGGTGCGGCCCCAGTCGCCCGCTTCTTCTGTTTCGAGCGGTTGGTCAGCAGGCGTAGAGCAGGATTTCGTCGTCGCCGTTGAGGCGATTGAACTGCAGCGCCGCATCGAGCGCGGCGAGGCCGTTGCGATCCTTGTAGGCGAGGCCTGTGTACTGCACCGCGGGCGCGTGGATCGCCCACATGTTGCCCGCCGCCGTTCCGACACGCATGCCGAACGGCATTTGCCGCCCGTTGGCGAGCTTGGACCAGAAATCCTGCTGGGCGACCAGGGTGGCCTCGGGATCGACGCCGCCGGTCGAGCTGCGCTCGGTGACGCGAATGCCGGTGAAGCCGTCGGCGGCGTTGATCGACATGCGCGGGTCGATCCGGTTGCCGATGTCGTAGGAGAAGGTGTCGACGGCACAGATGTTGCCGATCGGGCCCGCCACGCCGAAGCCGTCGAGATGCAGGCGGCCGAGCTCGCACTGCTGCGGCAGCGTCGTCTCGAACACCGGGTTGGCCGGCAGCGGCACATCGGTCGGTGCGTTGTAGAAGCCGGTGAACTCGAACTCGACGGTGGCGCGCTGTCCCGCCTGGGCGTTGATCCTGAACGAGCCGTAGGCGCCGGTCAGCAGATGCGCCATGCCGTCCTTGAACATGCGGATGGTCAGGCTGCCGTAGTCGGAATCGTCCGACGAGGGCAGATACTGGATCCCGGGCGGCCAGGCCGTCGCCACCCAGGCCTGCCCCGCCGCCAGCGTGCCTGACCAGGTCGGCGTGATCGTTGCCGCGGCAAGGCCGCCGCCGAGCGTCATCGCAGCGCCCGAGATCATGGTGACGTTGCTCTGTGTCGCCGTGCCATCGTCGTAGCCGATCGAGCAGCGCGCCACGCCCGACGCGCCGCTGGTGGTGACCTGGACATGGATCGTCTTGGGCTCGGCGAGCGTGGACAGGCTTCCGCCGCCGTTCCAGCCGACCGCCGGCGTGTTGGGCTGCGCGGCGGCGAGGAAGGCGCCCCACCAGGCCGTGCCGCGGCTGGTGGCGACCATGGTGCAGCCGCGCAGCAGGCGGCCCATCCGGCATTCCGTGCCGACCGACCCGCCGCCGCGCAGCTCGTGCTTGAACGACATCCTGCCCATCTTGCGGGTGATGATGTCGGCGCTCGGCGACAGGTCGTTGCGGTAGAGGTTGCGCTGGATGTTGCTGACATCGAGCTTGTAGTCGGCGTCCTCCACCAGCATCGGGCTCGTCGAGTCGGAGAGTGTCGCGGCGATGCCGTAGCTGCCTTCGAGCTCGGCGTACACCAGGGTCTTGCGCGTCAGGATCGACATGTCAGGGCTCCCGGCTCAGGCGGCAATGACGAGAGCCGTGCCGCCGGTGGCCGATCGGCAGGCCTCGAGCTTGGCCGCCAGCTCCTTGATCGCGGCGGCGACGCTCGTCATCACCGCGGTGGCGTTGGCCGCCTTGACGATGGCATTGGCCGCGCCGGCGTCGGCACCCGAGGCAGCCGCCCCGGTCGAGACCGCGACGTCGGCGACGATCAGCGAGGTCGAGTCGAGGCCACCGGAATTGTCGACCAGGGGCGGCACGCCACAGGCGACCGCGAGCGTGTCGACCGCGTAGCCCAGCTGCGCGATCCGGTTGCGGATGCCCGCCAGGACCGCATTGGCGCCGGCGGCCGACGCCATGGATGCTCCCACACCGTTGTACGAGGTCGTGATTGCGCCGATCGTGCCGTCGGCTGCCGTTCCCGACAGGGCGTCGACCAGCACGCCGGCGAGCGCCGGCACCCTGCCGTGCAATTGGTTGCACTGGGCGAGGACTTCCTTCAGCGCATCGACCGCGGTGGCGAAGCCCGCTTCGAGCGCGGCCTTCTGCGCGGCGTCGTTCGTGCCGAGCGCGGCCGGCGTGAACGCCGCGATGGGGTCGAGCGTGCCATCGGCCGTTGCGCCGCCCGAATTGTCGATCAGCGCCGGCACGGCCGAGGCGGCGATGCGGGCGACGCTCTGCGCCAGGCCGCGCAGGGCCGGCGTCAGGCCATTCTGATCGACGCGATAGACCTGCGACGCGGCCGAGAAATGATTGGCATAGATCCGTACGGGCATCGGGGCGCACCTTCTGGTCGTGCGAGGCCACGATCGGCCTCTCCATGGCGGGATGAATAGGCGGCCGCCGCGCCAGGCGGGACGGCCCTCAGCCAGAGTGGCTCGCTTCTGCCGCCACCACCCGGGGCCGTCGGGACACAGGCGTCAACTCTTGCGGAGCCCGAAGCAAAGTCCTCATCCTGCGGAGGCCGCGAAGCGGCCGTCTCGAAGGATGGGCTGCACAAAAATTCGTAGAGTAAGCTGGCTTGCAGCGTCCATCGTGTTGCCACCCTTCGAGACGCGGCCCTCCGGGCCGCTCCTCAGGGTGAGGCCCATGAGAGGTTCCCGCCACCAACTGGCCGCCGCGTTCACGCCAGGCGACGCGGGTCCTGGACGGCGTGGCGGTAGGTCATGTCGAGGAGGACGACGCCGCGAACGTGCGTCTGGTTGTCGTCGCTGACCTTGTGGTCGTTGCCGGCCTCCTGGAGATCGATGACCAGCCCGCCGAGGGACGGATCTTCCGACACCCGCCGCTGCAGCGCGCCGAAGGCCCGGTTCATCTCGGCCGAAGGCCCGTCGCCGGACTGGATGACGAGGGCGACCTCGAGCGCGACGCGCAGCACGCAGTGCCTGACCATGAGGCGGCTCGTCTTGCTCTCGTGACCGTCGAACAGGCCGATCGTTCGTTGCTTCCTGAAGGTCCACTTGCCCGCCGGCGCCCACAGGACCTGGTCCCAGGCGAAACCGTAGGGGTCGCCGACCGGCAGATGAGCGCGCTGGGAGCGCAGGCGCTCCACCAGCGCCTCGAGGGCACGCTGCCGGATGGTGCGCTCGTCGGGCACGAAGTCAGCCACGGTTCGTCTCCCTCGGCCGGGCCGCCGGCTCAGAGCGTACGGCTTGCCCTGGGGATCCGTGCCCAGGGCAGATAGCGCATCCTCGACTCGACGATCCGGTCGAGCTGGGTCTGCAGCGCTGATGCATCGGTGGTCGACAGGTTGGTCACGAACGCCGGGTGGGCGTTGAGCGCGATGCGGGCCGCGAGCTGCGCGGCGAGCGACAGCCAGGCCGGGACGTCCCTGTAGGTCTCGCCGTCCTCGGTGGTGAAGCCCGCCTGGTAGGCGACGCGCAGCCACAACGGCTGCCCGCCGGGCGGGCAAATCGCGCTGACCACGCCCCGCTCGCGATCGACGTCGACCTCGTCCGAGATTTCCCGGGCCGACACGCCGAGCGCACGGCGATCTTGTGCCGCCCATACGGTCGGCGCGGCACGGACGAACCCGCGGGAGAGCGCGAAGGCCGCCGAGCTCTCGCAGAGCCGAAAGTCGTCCTCGCGCGCGGCAAGGTCGAGCGTGCCGCAGCGCAGGCGCGCGGCGAGATCGAGCGTGGCGGCCTCGAGAGCGGCGAGAATGGCATTCTCGCCGTCGCGGCCGTTGTCCACGCCGATCGCCTCCTGGACCGATTGGAGCGAGGCCAGGCGCATGGCTAGATCGACACCGAAGGTTCGGCAGGTGCCTCCGGCGGCGGCGTCCGCCGGGCACCGGCCCCGAGGCCGTCGAAGGCCACGGTGAAGTAGTGCGGCAGGCCGGCGAGCGCCTCGGCCACCTCGTCGACCACCACGACGGGCTCGTTCGCGGTGAACACGAGCCCGTCCAGGCGGTAGGTCCTCGCGCCGTGCAGCGTTGCTGTAGCTGTCGCCATCGCCGCCGTCCCAGGAGCGCCACTCGCGTGGCGCGCTCCCGGCATCCTCGCGCCGTGCGGGATTACTGTCGCCATCGTCCCCTCACACCGACGCGATGTTGGTGAACTTGACCAGCGCGTCGACCTCCTCGACCTGCACGGCGACGCGCGCCGTCAGGACGACGATGTAGACACGCTCGGTGATGCTCTTGTCGAACTCCAGGCTGACCTGGCGCTGGATGCCGAAGATCAGGTTCTTGGGGTTGGTGAACAGGCCGGTGGATTCTGGCATCAGCTGGACGGACTCCAGCGGCACGCCGAACGGCGACAGGCTGCTGCGCCCCTGGACCTGCGAATCGCCCAAGGTGCCGACCCGGTTCGCGATGGTGTCGCGGTACTCGATCTCCTGGTTCACCGAGACGAGGTGCTTCATCAGGTTGAGGTTGCGCTGGTACGGGCCCGGCATCGCCTTCATGCCGGCCTTGAACAGCTCCTTGGAGATGGCGGCGTTGCTCCAGTCGACCACGTGGCCGCCGGCCGCGAGCTTGAGCCAGCCGTTGAACATCGACAGGTAGGCCTGGTCGTCGGCGTCGGCGCCGTTGGTGTAGGCCGTGTCGGCGAGCAGGCACAGCTCCTCGAGGTCGAGCGCGGCGCGCTCGGCGATCAGGGTCACGATGGTCTCCTGGAGGCCCGAGCTCCACGGCGTGTTGGGTGCCGCGTTCTCGGCCACCGTCATACGCTCGATATTGTCCTCGAGGACGTCGTAGGGCAGCCGGACCTCGGCGATCACTTCCTGCGTCGTCATGGTGATCTGCTCGGTCGCCGGCTTGGCGCGGCCGCCGAGCCCGGTCGTCGACACATTGTCGAGCGCGACGCCCTGGGTCGCCTTGCGGAGGATGCGCTTGGCGAAGCCGATCTTGTTGATCCGGCGCTGCGGCGCGGTCATCTCGACCACGCGGGCCTGCCGGATCAGCGTCGGCTCCTTGATCAGCTTGCGGATGAACGCCGCACCCTGCTCGGGCTGCAGGAGCCCGCCATTGGCGCTGAGGTCGGCGAGCGCCAGGTCGGCCTTGCCGAGAAGGGCTGCGTTGGCAGTCATTGTGTTGGCCCCTCCTTGGGGCGCGCCGCGTATGCGGCAATCTAGAGGGAAACGACGAGATCGAACGGCGAAGCCGGCGGCCGCGATCAGCCCTGGCGGCCGAAGCCCGCCATGCCGGTATCGAGCAATGGCGGCAGGCCGACGGCCTTGCCGGCGCGTGCCGGCGACGCCGGCGGGTCGCCATAGGCAATGCCGATGACGGCCCCCTTCATGCTGGCCTCGGTCTTCCTGACCGTAGCCTCGACGGCGTCGAACCGGACATCGATCGCGTCGAGCCTCGACTGCACGAGTCCCGACAGCGCGTCGAGCGACTTCACGAGGGCATCGAGCTTCGCCGCGACCGTGGCGTCGCCCGCTTCCGTCTCGCGCCCGGGCGCGGGCACGGGCTCGAGCGCCGGCTCGGGTTCCGGCGGCAGGGCTGCTTCCGACTTGTGAAAGAACCTGAAGAAATCCACGGGACCTTTATCCTTCTTGGTGAAGCGGAAAGGGATGCGGTTGGCGCCGCGCCGCACGAGCGAGACGAACCGCACATCGACGTCGCTCAGCGCGTGGGCGCGGATTCTACGGAACACCGAGCAGGTGCTCCGCGAACGAGTAGCGGTGAAAGTGGCCGGCAGCGTCCTCGGTCACCGTCCCCTTCCGGATGCCGTGCCTGTGGCCCGCGACCTCGTCGGTCTCGCCGCCGAGGAAGCGGCCGGCCTCGTCGAAGGCGACGACGAAACGATGGCAGTGGCCCGCCGCCTCCTGCGACCGTCCCGACACGCTGTCGGGGATGTCGAGCTGAACGGTCGTGGCGGCGCGCAGGCCCATGCCCTCGAACGAGAAGCCGTTCAGCTCGCCCTTCTTGATCCTGGCCCACAGGCCGGGGTCGGGCACCCTCACGCCGATCACCCAGGCGCCGGGGATGAAAGTCGGATCGCCGTCGCGGGCGATGAAGCTCTCGACGACGTGGCTGCCGTTCAGCGCCCGGTCATGGTCGGTGTCGACGGCAGCCTGCCGGCCCTTCTGCAGGAACCGATACGCCGTCCTGGCGATCTCCGCGGCCGACATGCAATCGCCCTGGGCGTCGACCAGGCCTGGCGCGAGAACCTCGCCGAACACGATCTGCAGCTCCGCGTCTGTCTTCTTGATCTCGACTTCGACTCGATTGGACATGTGATCCCGTGCTGGTTGCCGGATGACCCGGACGATAGCGAGGGTGCGAAGCCGTGCGAGGGACTGACTCCACCGAACCTGCGATCTGGCGGCAAAAGCGATCCACCCGTCGCGCTGATGCCGGAGTGGCTTCCGCCAGCACGGCAGCACACGTCCCGGGCCGGGCCGAGCGCACGACTCTCGACCCGATCGAGCCCGGGCGGCTGCTCCCGGATCGAGGGATTTCGGCAGGGCGCATCGAGGCCGGGCACTGGCCTAAGTCACCTAAACTTTGGCCGGTCCAGCAAAGTCCTCATCCTGAGGAGGTCGCGTAGCGACCGTCTCGAAGGATGGGCGACACACGACATCGTCGCAAAATAGATGTCGCGACACTCGGTTTGTTGCGGAACAAAGGGAAGGTTACTTCGCCCGAATCGAGACGCCGCGCTCCGCGCGGCTCCTCAGGGTGAGGAGGGGAGCGCGTCGAAGGACGGGCCGCTCCTCAAGGTGAGATCTTCGGTAAGGCTGCTAGCGCCTATGGGCGCTTCGCTCTCGCCCGTCGGACCGCGGCTTGCTTGCGGCATCCCTGCCCTCGGCTCACGTCGGCCGAGCGAAGGGTGGCTCACTCGGGTCGCGCGTGAGGCGAGGTGTACTCGACCCGCGCGCGGCGGCGCTCGAAGGTGACCCTGGCGGTGTTGTAGGCATGAACGGCGGGGTCGAAAGGCACGTGTGCCTGGCTGGCGTCGAGGAGTTGCGCGGCCTCGTCGATTGTCGTGGCCGCCATCGCCAGGGCGAGGTCGGTGGGCAAGGCTTGCTCGCCGACGCCACCCGCGACCGAACGTCCGCGGTCGCTGTGATCGACGGCGCCGGCCACGTCGCCCGCCGACACGGCGGCGAGCACGCCGCAAGCGGTCGCCTCGGCGATGGTCGACGCTTCGAGGCCGGCCGCGATCGCGGTCGCCGACGCGGCCCCGGCGGCGGTTGCCGGGATCGTCTCGAGCGTTGCCACCACGAGCGTGCCCAGGGCCGCCGCTTCCTCGGTCGCCGGGGTGCCCTCGTCGCTGCCCGCCAGATACGCCGGCAAGCCCGTTGCATCGTCGGTCGCCGCGCCGACCGCGTCGCAGGCGGCCGCCAGGATGGCGCTTCCCTCCAGCGAATCGGCGAGGGCCTGCAGCTCATCGACCGACCCGACGCCCGCCGTGCCGGCAAGCGAGGAGTCGACGGCGCCGCCCGCTTCGCCGATCGTCGAGCCGCGCACCAGGCTGGCGACGGCATTGCCTGTCGCGGAGCCCGCTTCCAGGACGATGGCGACGCGCGAGGCGACGGCGACGGCGTCGTCACCCGCCGCCCCGGATTCGGCGGCGTGCACCGCTCCCGAGACCACGGCCCAGACCGCAATGGTCGTCGCTTCACTCTCGGCGACGGCTCCGCCCGCGATCCAGTCGGCGGCGCTGTAGTCCAGCGCGGCCACATGCTCCTGTGGATCGGCGCCGAAATAGACCAGGCTGCACGCGGCCAGCTCGGCGGCGTTCCCCGCTTCCGCGCCATCCGCGCTTTCGGCGAACAGGCGGCCTGCGTCGGTCGATTCCCCGGCAGCCGTAGCCTCACCGCCGGCCGCGTGGCCATCGCATGCGGCTTCCGCGAGATCCAGGCCCGCTACGCTTTCCGCGGCGCTGCCGCCCAGCTCCGCCGACCTTACGGGCAAGTCCGCGGCCACCGCGCTTTCGGCTGCCGCGGTGGACAGCGTCACGGCAGCTCCGGCCACGTCACCCGCCGCAGCGGTCTCACCACCGAGGCCGACCGCGATCGACGCAGCCGGCGCGTCATCCTCCGCCGCGGCGAGCTCGTCGCAGCCGGCGCTCATCGACGAGGATCGATCGCATTCGTCGACGGCGTCGGCCAGAGTCTCACAACTCGCCCACAGGGCTGCGCTGCACGCGCTCACCTGCACGGCGTCCGCCGCCTCGACGACCGTCGGCCAGGCAGCCAGGGTCGCCGCCGGATTGTCACTGGCCGAGGCCAGTTCCTCCCCCGCGCCGTGAAGGGTCAGGACTGCCTGCGCGACCTCGATCGCCCCGGCGAGCTCGCCGCTGCCGGCGGACAGGCTCGCTGCCGCAGCCGCAACCTCCCCTGCTGCCGCCGCGTCGTCGAGCGACGGGACGAACGTCGCCGTGGCGCTTCTGACATCGTTGACGCCCGACGCTTCGCCGATCGCGACGGGCCGGACGGCCACGCCATCCGAGGCGTCCAGCACGGCGGCAGACTCGCTTCGTCCTGCAGCCTGCACCTGACCGGCGACGTACCGGTGCCGCGTCAGACGGGCAATGCGGCGCTCCAGGGACGGAGACGGCTCGTGAAGCAGCCAGGCGTGGGTCCGCTTCTGGGCGAGCGGGACTGCCGGCAAGCGACGCGCCGCCCCATCGGGGCTTCCGCGCGTTCGCCGCAGCAGGTTCACCCGCTGCGCCGCCGCCGGGCTGCGAAAGACGTGCGCCTTGGGCATCGTTCAACGCCTGATGTAGGTCAGGCGGACCCGCCGGTCGCCGGTCGCTGGCACGATGGGGGCGACGATCGACCAGCCGCTGTTGCCGCCCGCGTCCGTGGAACTCGTCGCCGTGAAGCTCGCCCCGCCCGAGGCATGCGAGTCCTTCAGGACCAGCCACTCGCAGGTGATGTCGCCGTCCGGGCACGACAGGTACCAGGCGACCCCGCTGGTCCCGCTTCTCAGCGTCGTCCGGGTGCCCGCGCCGGTACCTCCCAGCGTCACGGTCGTCGCAGTCTGGGTGGTACCCGCCGCGAGCTCGATCACATGCAGGCCGGCGTCCGACCTGAGATCATCGAAGGTATTGGACCCGGAGATGCGCAGCGTCCCCGTGTAGGCGCCGGAGAACCAGACGTTGCAGTAGGTCTTGCCGCCGCCATTGAACGCGCGGTCCGCCCCGGATCCGTCGGTGAACTTGATCGTCGAGGTCCCTGCCGCCAGGCCGCCAGCCACGAAATCCCACGCAGTGCCGGCTCCGGTGACCGTGACCAGGGACCCGTTCAGAACCGTCGAGGCGCCGGCCCCGGTGCTCCTGAACTGCCCCACCGTCACGGCGTACCCTGCGGTATCGAGCACGCCAGTGGAGGAGCAGACCAGCGACGCGCTGCACCACAGCGCATCGGCCAATGTCGTCGTCCCGCCCGCGATGACCACGCCCCGGGCGTCGTAGCCATGCGACCTGAAGGTACAGTCGCCCGTGACGACGAAGACACCCGTCGCCGGAGGGTCGACGATGGTGACGCGAAACAACGTGACGTCCCCGGCGACGCTGATGTCGTACGTGCCCTGGAGGTCGAGGGCGACCGTGGGGCCGCTAAACCGAATCGACCTGCAGAACGTGTCCACCCCTAATGTGATGACGAGAGGTACATCAGTACTACCGGTGTTATTATCGAACACCACATCATCAACCGCGGTAGGAACGGACGCTCCAGGCGAGCCACCTGGAGTGTGGGCCCAGTGGGACGTGTCCGACGCATCCCACTGACTTGAGTTTCCAACCCAGTATCGAAGAGCCATGCAAGCCTCATCTCGGCCTATAGGCCCAGTTCCTCGTACGTTATCGTACCGGAAACGACCATCGCTGCAGATGGCGCCGCCGCCAGCGACACAATAAACCCCGTCCCGGGCGCCACGAAGATCCGATCCTCTGGTGCGGGCATCCAGAAGAAGCCATTCAGAAACTGCCATACATCGGCATGAAGAGTCGCCAGAGTTCCTGCCGAGGCTTGGCTCGTGTCGTTCATATGAATGGTGCAACCCGATGATGCACCACCCGGCGCAATGTTCTGGGGCGTCGGCGTTGATCCACCCGATCCCTGGGTAACCGTCGCAGTGTGTCGAACCAGCTTCAAGTCTCTGCCTTCGACGGCCACGAGGGTCTTCTGACTCAGCACAATTTCGTGAATCAGGAGCGGATAGGTAGCACCTGCTTTGATGTGCCAAAGATCCTGCACTGTCGAGATGGACACGGCACTCATTGGAATCTTGAAGATGGCCATACTACTGGTCCTCATGCATGCGTCTTCCAACAGTCTCGAAGCAAGCACCGTTGGTCGCCAATCCGGGAAACCGAACCGATTGCAACTACAATGCTAACGAGTAGCTGACGTTCAATGTGTCACCATTGGCGACGGTCTTGTCGCCTCCAGAGAACAGGCCTGCGCTCAACAGAACACCGGCCGTTCCGTCGACAGCATTCGTTGCCGCAGAGCCGAGAACCATAAAGCATCCCTTCACGATGCCGCTGCCCGTGATCGCGAACGAGAGGGGAGCAGAAAGCGCCTTCGACCCGCCGGAGGCACTTGCCCATGCTGCTGTCTTGCGATTGCCGGAATAGGTCGGCGCGTTAGCATTCCCAGCCTCCGTCCACCCACCATGACTCGACATCGTGTCCGTGGCAGCGACGGCCGAATACGACGTGCTCGATATCAAGCCCCAAAAGGGGCCGGTCACTGTATAGCCCGACCCAGCCAAAGCCTTGTCAAGCAGCTCGTTCTTGCCCACCGTCGTGACGAGGTTCCGCGCTTTGTCTTGCCACTTGCTCCTTCCACTCACGTCGACGCATTCAACCAGGTAGACTCCCTTCGCTTCGACACGCTCTTCGTTTGCCGAACCACGAACCACGGCAGCACCACCCAAATCTGCCACATTAAGCAGTTCCATTTCTCGTCCTCCATTAACAGTGTTCGTGATAGCTGGCGGCGACAGCTGGCTATCACAAAAGACTTATAAGTCCGATTACGGAATCGACCAGTTGTGAATCCCCTGGCCACAACGCTTTGGCTCTACTCGCGAGCCACTACCTGGTTATTTGCTGCGTTACTCGGAACCTCCCCTCGATGACACGGCTAGTTCGGCCCGCGGCATCTACATACTGCAGATCGTAAACAGCCTCACGCGTGGGACTGAACGTTGCCGTCACAGTGGCAGGAACAAATACCAGAAACTGTCCGCTAGGACCTTCGATTTGGATCCCACCCTTATTGCCACTATCTATATCGAGAAAGTACGACTGCGCACTAATGCTCCAGCGCACTTGCATGCGAGCAAACCCGCTTGTGATGTCAACGGGGATGTCCGTGTCACCGCGTCGATAGTTCACGACGAAGGCCAGATCGGCACCCTGTTCACAGACCAAGTCAAACTTCGTTGCCATGTTAGGCTATGCCTTTCCGGTGCATCTCCACACGCTTCTTTTCAATCCTTCGGAAGTAGACAAAGGCAACGACAGCAAGAAGGACGGCAACTCCCCCAAATCCCATAAGTAGCGCTGGCGTGACACCGGCAAACATGCCTACAAATGCCTCCTTTAGGGCTTGAAGGCCTGTCATGATGCCAGTTGCAATGCCAGCGCCCCACGCGATTCGTTGTCCTACTCGCGCGCTCTTGAGAATTGCGCTTTCCGATAGATGCGCCCGCACTACATTGCCGGTGTCGGTCATCTCATAGCCAGGTGGCGGCACGGGGACCATTGGTGGAATCGGCTCCAGCACTGCGTGCGGACGGTCTCCTGTTTCACCGTGGATATTGCCCGTCGAGGGATCTTCGACCGGCCTCGGAATCGCGGCAACTGCCGTTGGTCGAGCACTGGTTTGGATCAGATTGGAGTGCGTCAAGGCATCCCGAAGTCGTCTGAGATAGGTGTGACGCGATGCAAGGCCGATCGTTCCACCATTCACCTTGATCACGCAGCGGACAAAGTCACCCGCGTCTGCGAGCTCGTTGCATCCCATACGAGACCAGTACTCCGCGGCTGACATTGCGCCGTAGTCAGGTTGCAGAAGCAGATCGGGGTCACTTTCGTCCGGCAGTCCCAGCGCTCTAAAGAACCGAAGATAGTTGGTTCGCCCAGTGATCTGCATAGGCCCGCGACCGCGATACTTCCAGCCGTCCCCCGGCTGAACGTTTCCCATGCGATAGCCAGGCGGCCGATGGATGTCTGCGTAGATGTAGTTTCCAATTGCTTCAGCACCTAACCGAGCCAAGTCGTACGCTTTCTTTGGATTCGCCTTGAACATGGATGGAAAAACCTCGATGAGGCGCTCACCTGAGTAATTGAGATTCTCCTGCTTGGCTTGGAGTTGTCCGGTTTCCTCAGCCACGTTCGCCAAGAAGTAGGTGATTCGATCTGGAGTAGTTATGCCATAGGACTCCATTGCCCTAACTAGAGCCGGATACCAGGTATGCAAACGCCCTAAGGATCGAGCAATGGGAAAGGCGAGGCCCAGTTGATACTCGGTAATCATGGAAGATCCTGTCTTGGTGAGGGAGGCGCTCGCCGACGCATCAAGACTTCACGGCGTGCTGGTTCACGCCGTGAACAAACAGCCCTACCTCGCGCAGGTCTTGTCCCAGACGTCGTTGTGCGCGTTCAGCTGATCGAAGAGCGGTCGCCACACGGTGCGCGAGTCGGGGGAGCGCTTGGCGTCGTCGACCTGGGCGTCGGTGCCGTGGATGCGGTTGAACGAGGCGCAGGGATCGGGGGCCGCGACGATGCGGCTATCGGCGGCCGGGCCGCAGCCGGTCGAAAGCATCGTCGTCAGGCAGAGCAGCAGCATCGGCATTAGCCTTTGCCCGGCGCTTGATGGCCTCATTGGTCCTCTCCAGGGTTGCCGAGGCGTTGCGGGCGACGCCCGCCGACTTTCCCTCGTGGTAGATCCAGCCCGCGCCTGCCAGCGCGACCAGGACGGCGACGGCGGCAAGGGCCGCCTTGGGGTGAAGGGCGAGCACCTCGGGCTCCTACGAGCGGGCCGGCCGGCGGGTCGCCGTTGCTGCGGTGGCTTGGCCCTGCCGCAGGGCGGGCCGGGCTCTCGGGTCCTTCATGCTCTCCTCCTCGATCCGTGGTGTCGTGAAGCCGTAGTGTCGGAATGCCGTGGTGCCGTGGTGCCGTGGTGCCGTGGTGTCGTCATGCCGTGGTGCCGTAGCGCCGGATTGCCGTAGTGTCGTGATGCCAGCCACTTGGCCGGTCCTGCTCGCCGGCACGACGATGCCATCGCCGTGCAGCGCGACAGCGCGCGGCCCGTGCGAGCCCATCCTCATCCGGTCGCCGCCTCGCCTGGATGGCCGGCGCCCTCCGCTCCGGCCCGGGAGAACTCGACATCGAGGCCGGCCACCCGGTTGACGGCCTCGATCAGGCTTTGCGGCTCGACGCCCGGGAGCTTCGCGGCCAGCCCGAGGGCGGCGATCTGCTGGGAGACGTCGGTGAGCTGTAGCGGCCGCGACCTGAAGACATAGCCGGCGCCGCCCAGCGCCGGCAGGAGCTTGCGCGTCACGATCTCGTCGAAGTGCGCGCGCTCCGGCCCGAACACCTGGGCCTCCGCCGCCAGACAGCTCGCATAGGCCGTGGCGAAGTTGAAGTCGGCGGACTTGCCGAGGAACAGCGGCGAGAAGCGGAACGCCCGCAGGATCCGCTCGAAGCATTTGTCGTCGTACCTCTCGAACATCGCATCGCCCGAACGCTCGTGCCCGAACCGCTCGACCGCGACGCTGACCCCGCCGGCGCGGTCGAGCATGCCCTCGCTCGACGGTACCTCGATGATGGCGACACGCTGCTTGTGGCCCGGCGCGAACTGCTGCTCGAGCGCCTGGCGGGCGTCGCGCGCCACCGAGCCGCCCTGCACGATCAGCAGCGCCGGCGGCAGGCCGCCCGCCCGTAGGTAGGCGATGTTGGCTTCCTCGGCGGCGCGCGAGCCGATCACCGAGGGGATCTGGCCCTCCCAGCGCGGCACGCCGTACGGGCTGTCGGGATCCTGCCCGGTCTGGAAATAGATCAGCTCGGTGGCGCGGTCCTGCGGCGCGACGGGCTGGTCGGCCGACGCCCATCGCCCGCTATGCTTGTCGAGCTCGCGCGAGGCGCCGAACTCCCGGAAGAACAGCAGCTTGCCGCCCATCACCTGGCAGAAGCGCCGCTCGCGCAGCATGACCTCGTAGGAAGCGGCGGCGCCGTTGCGCGTCACCGTCCGCGCGACCGCGACCGGCGCGTCGAGCCGGACGATGCGAAAGGTGCGCGCCGGCGTGCTGCGCAGGAAGACGACCTCGCCCTCGAGGTTGCGCATGACCTCGAGGAAGCCGTAGCCCACCCGCTCGAGATCGCGGCGGAGGTCGCGCCGCATGGTGACGAACGACTGCCCCGGAAACGGCTCGTCGAAGAAGGCGGCCAGCCGCGCGACGACAGGGTCGTCCCGCTCGTTGGCGTCGAGGTCGGGGTCCTTGTTCGCCTTCTCGATCGCATGGCCGGTCCCGTCCGTGTTGACGACCATCGCCTCGATGCAGGCCCCCAGCACGTTGCTTTCCTGCGTCAGCCGCTCCAGCACGCGCGGCTCGTAGGGCGGCCTCAGCACCTGGCCCGACGCCTCCAGGCTGCTGCCGTAGAACGGGCTGAACTCGTCCTCGACCTCGCGCGTGTTGGTGGCGATGACCGGCCGTGCGGCCGTATCCAGCATTCGCACCCTCACCTCGCGCTTGCCGCGGGTGGGCGCCGTCCGCCTCGAGCTGCTGTCGTCGGTCACCGGTCCATCCCCTTCGCGTCGGCCCCTTGCGTGTTGGGGCCCATGCGTGTCGGCCCCCTGCGTATCGGGACGTTAGGCAGGCGGTGCGGCCGCTTGCACCGCCGCCGGCTGCGCCGGTGCGGTTCTGCCGCCATGTCGAGGGGATGCAGCCGGGCGGGCTATCGTCGCTTCGTGCGCTCCACGATGGCCTCGCCCGGCGCGCCATCGCTTTCATCTGCCTTGCGCTCGTCGTAGCTGCGCTGGCCGAAGTAGCTCGCCTCGCCTTCGTCCATCGCGGCGATCATCGTCACGACGTCGTCCGGCGTGACGAACAGGATGAAGTTCCGGTAGCGCCGGTTGGCCACGGGATGGGTGATGCGCGAGGCGCGGCGCGCCATGTCCGCGATGATCTGCCCGGCGTCGGCGGAGCCGAGACCGAGGCGTTCCGCCTGTCTCAGGGCGTCCGGCGTGACCGTGAAGCTGCGCGCCATGCGAGCCGTCCCCGCCGACCGGCTGTCACGTCTTGCGCGCCATGCGATACTTCGGCCCGATCAGGATGGTCTTGCTGCGCGGCGCATCGATGCGCACCCGGGCGGCGCGGGTCGTCATGCGATCGCCGGTCTGGACCAGGACGTCGGGCTCGATCTCGCGCATCTCGTCGTTGGTGATCTCGAAGGCGGCACCATCGCGCGGGCGCTCGAGGCGCACCGTCGTCCCGGCGATCCCGGACAGCACGTAGCGCTCGTCGGCGATGAAGAAATCCTCGCCCGTGCGAAGCGAAATGACCAAGCCCATCGGGTCCCCGGGACTCCTGCGCTGCAGATCGACACGAGGCGCTCGCGGACGGAGCCGCGCACTTGCCTCGTGCCGACACTACACGATTTTGCGCCGGCCATCACACACCTGTTCCTCCTCGCGATGGAGGTCGCTCATTGGGTCCTCTCCGCCCGCGTAAGCGGGGGGAGAGGAAGGGGCCCCGCGCAGAGCGTGGGGGAGGATAGGTGGGTGAATGCCCCAGCCCCGAACCGAGCGAGCGCGCGACCTTCGCCGCAATGGTGCGCCCTGGCGAAAAGATCGTCTGGGAGCTGCTCCGTGCCGAGCGCATGGACGGCATCAAGTTCCGCCGCCAGCATCCGATCGGTCCCTGCTTCGCCGATTTCGCCTGCATCTCGACATGACCCACCTCTCCTGGCCTCTCCCCCCGCTACGCGGGCGGAGAGGAACATGAGGCTTCGCATCTTGTCCGCCCGCGATCAGCGGGAGAAACGTGAGTTGATCCACTCCGTAGCAGCTTCGCTGGGGAGACCCCAAGCACGCCGGCGCGCACCACGATGCTGAGAAGATCGGGGCGGTACCCGCCCTGATCTTCATAGGACGAGAACCGAGAAGGAGTCTCCGGGGGTCAGCCCGCGTCGGTCGCGATCGACAGGCCGTGCCTCTCCGAGCCGGCGCGGCCGGCGGCCAGGGAGCGGGCGTCCCGGTCGGCCAGCCTGCCGGCGATCTGCGCGAGGGCGCCGCGCATCGGCACGCCATGGCGCACCCATGTCTCGCGGCGATAGCTGAGGCCGAAAACGACGCCCGCCATGGCGTCGGCGCAGTCCTTCGAGAAATGGGGCGGGTGGTCGATCCGGCCGGTCCGCGGGTCGCGTTCCAGCCTGACCAGCTCGGCCTGGGCCCGGGCATGCGCCGGCGCGGCGACCCGTCCGTCGTACAGCGCCGTCTTGGTCACGTCGTAGGGCAACGGGTCGGCATCGACCGACTGGGGGCCGGTGCAGAACCCCTGCTGGCGCAGCAGCTGCATGCTGTCGCGCGACTGGAAGGTGTCGAAGGTGATCCATTTCACGGTCACGCCGAGCTCGGCCAGCCGGTAGAACAGCCGACGGATGCTCTCGAGCTCGATCTCGCCATTGCGCGGCGGCGCGACCTCGAGGACGGCATCGAAGCAGACATGCGGCAGGATCTCGGCGACGCCCTCGCCGCGCGCCACCTCGACGAAGCGATCGACATGGCCGATGGCGATGCCCGCGCTGTCGCCCGACACCGCGAGATCGACATGGGCGAACCGCGGCTCGCCCGGGCGCTCGATGCGCCCGGGATAGATCTCCAGCCGCGAGGTGACGAAGTCCGTGCGCTCCAGCGAGAGGATCGACCGGCGCACGCCGAACACCCGCGCGACGGCGGCGGTGTCGACCAGGAACGGATGCAGCGCGAAGGTCGAGGCGCCGGCGATGTCGCGGATGGCCGACAGCAGGTCGTGCTCGAACTCGGAGCGAAACTCCACCGGGATGCGCTTCACCAGGTGCCGGTCCGCGTCCGCCACCGGCTCGCCCGGCTCCATCAGGCGCGGCTTGCGCGCGAGGTCGCCGAGGAACAGCCGGAAGCGCTTTCCGCCGTAGGTGCCGGGCGGCTTTATCTCGAACACCGTCTTGTCGTAGACGAAGATCCGCGTGCGCCCGGTCTCGGCGATCTCGCGCCCGGCCTCGGCGATCTTGAGGTCGGTGAACTCTCCGGGATAACGCTTCGAGGAGACGAGGCAGACCATGCCGGGCAGCCGCTCCGCCGTCAGGAACCGGCTCTTCCGGCGGCGCACCAGGCCGTTGTACATCTCGAGCGCCTGGTCGAAGACGCCGCCGTCGGCGGCCTGCGCCGAGCGCCCGACGACGCGCATGAAGTTGATCTCGTCGATCAGCGCGTTCAGCACGTTGGCGCCGATCGCGGCGTGCACGCTGCCGCTCAGCGGCCGCACCACGATGCGGCCGGGAAAGATCATCTCCGCTTCCAGCCCGCGATCGAACGGAAAGCAGCGCATGAAGTAGGGCGAGCTCGCGATCATGGCGCGAAAGCGCGCGTAGTCGTTGCTCTTCGCCACCTGGGCGTTGAGCGACTGGAACACGGTCAAGAGCTCGGCCGCCGGATCCTGGGCGAAGGTGCGATGCGGGTCCTTCAGGCGCGACAGGACATAGATCTGGTAGGCCATGGTGAGCAGCGCCGCGGTCGTCTTGCCGGAGCCGATGCCGCCGGTCAGCACGCTCTCGACATAGCGGCCCGAGTTGAGCTCGATCAGGGCGGCCATGATCGCCGGGTAGACGATGCCGCGCCGGCCGAGGAAGCGGCGGCCCTCGACGAAGGTCTGGATGTCGACCGGCAGGCTGGCATAGTGCGACGCCGTCGCCTCGAGGCCGCGGAAGTGCGTGGCGGCACGGACGATGTAGTCGTGGCGCTCACCGGGCGGCACGATCCGGTGGCCTGCAGCATCGATGTCCACGGAGTGCGCCAGGACCTCCGGGCCGTTCTCGACCTCGTCCTGGAGCAGGGCGTGGGCCGCGCGGAACTCAGGCGTCATCGTCGGCAGGGTCGGAAGCCGCTGCCCCTTTGGACTCGGTCTCCGGAGCCATGTCGCTGGTGACCGATGAATAGCTCATTCGCTCCAGATCGGCCTGCGAGAACGCCGGCAAGGACCTTCGGGAAGGACCCGGCTCGGTGGCCCAGCGACCCGCCGCGACCCGTTCGAGATGGCCGAGGTCGAACTGGAGCTTGGTGAGGCCGTCGAGCGCCTTCGAGTAGACGCCGAGGTGCTTCGTCGCGTCGCCGCCCGACGGCGGCTCGCCCGCTTCCGCCTCCAGCGCGTCGAGGAACCGCAGACGCAGGCGCTGGCAGAGCTCTTCCTGCGCGGCCAGGACGTCGAGCGGCTTGGCTCCGTCGGGCCTGGTTGGCCACTCTCTGTCGGTTCGCGACATGGATCAGAATGCAACGACGTTGGTACGGTAGACGAAGCTGGGACCGGCCGCGTCGGCGGCGACGAGCGTCGCCGGCAGCGCAACGAAGCCGTGCGGCCGGATCAATCCCAGCACGCCGAGACCGCGCTCCGGGCGGCTGCTGCAGTCGACCGCGACGACCGATGCGCTCAACACCGGCTCCCTGCCCGTCAGCCCGCGGTGGCGCAGGCAGAACGGACGAAAAGCGATCTCGTACCAGAAATCGACGCCGCGGCGGCGCAGCTCCGCCCGGGACAGGCCGATGCCGTGGCGGGCCAGCGGCTTGCCGAGGTCGCGGGCGAAGCGCAGCGAGCCGGCCCGGCTGTAGCCGACGGCGATGCTGTCGAAGCGGCGGCGCCGCAACGAGCCGTGGAGCGTGTCGAACGCCGCCGACAGCATCGCCTCGAGGGTGAAGTCGCGCGGCACCACATGGGCCACGCCGCCCGAGCCGCCATCCTGTGCAATTGATTGCACGGCCGCGCCCTAGGGCCGGAACCAGAAGTAGGCGACCAGGGCGGACACGACGGCGAGCGCCATCGCCTTGCCGAAGGTCACCAGCATGCTGCGCTTGATGGCGCGGTAGGCGTCGATCAGGGAACGCAGCTCGGTCAGGTCGCGCAGCGCGTGCTGGTCGCCGAGGCCGATGGCGGCGAGCGCCTGCCGAGCGCCGCGCTGCGAGGCCTCCTCCATCAGCGAATGGAGCTGCGTCTGGGTGAAGGTGTAGGATTGGTCCATGACGGGCGCCAGTGATACCTGGAGCGCTCCGAAGCGACAGGGCACCCGGCGGCGGTGGCTGCATTCTGCGGCCATCCCGCGAACGGCCATGGGCGGGGCTGTTCCGATACGCCCGCCCCTCGGCGAGGGGCGGGCGCCACGGCTAGATCACTCGTCGCAGCAGGAATTGCCCTCGTCGCAGCACGGCTGGTCGTCACAGCAAGGCTGTGCAGCGTGCGCCGTTGCGCCGAAGGCAAGCAGCAGCAACAGGGTCGTCAGGAACGTACGCATTGAGAGTCTCCGTTGAGAGGTTGAAGGACTCGATCGACAACGGAGGTCATCGGGGAGGCGGGTCGGCGGGCTGCAGGTCGAACCCTCGAAAGGCGGCCCGAGCACGGCCCGACCACGAAAACGACACGACGAGCAGCGGCCCGGGTGCGCTGGCCTGCTCGGCGGGCGCGGTCTGGCAACCGGCGCAGCCGAGCCCGCCGGCAACGGAGGCGAAGCCATCGCAGCAAGGACACGAATCGCTTTCGCCCGTCTGCTGAGACTTTGGCCACGCAGCAGCGACGGCTGGCGCGGCAACCCAGACGAGGGTCGCAACCAGGCCGAGGCATGCCATAAGGCGGGCAACCAGCGTGAGCACGTCCCAACCATACCTGCGGCAGCGTTGGACGGCTATCGGCTCGCCGTTTCGTGAAGCGCGGCGGTTCTTGGGGACCCTTCCAGCGAGCTGTCCGGCATGAATCAGACTATGGTCTGATCTGATCAGATACATATCAGTGCATAGACTGATAAATGGCAGGCGCGACCTCCCGCCATCCTGAGCATCATCCAAGCGTCACCAGGCAAAGGCTGACGACGGCATGAGCGCCAGATCGATGGACCCGGCCCATTTTCTTGGATTGTCTTCCATTATCGTAGTTCAGCTACGATTTATCGCTATCTCCTAAGCCTTTCCTCACTTTGGAATCATCTGTAAAATCGTAATATGGCTACGACTATCAGGAATAAGCTAAAGCGGCTCCAGTCCCGCCTGGCGCCCGGGACCCCGGTGACTTCCGAGGATCTTGCCGACCTCGGGATATCGGCCGATCTCGCCGTGCACTACGTGCGGGCGGGCTGGCTGGAGCGGCTGGCGCGCGGGGTCTATTGCCGCCCCGGCGATCCGCCTGCCTTGCACCCGAGCCTCACCCTGCTGCAACGCAGCCTGCAGGGCCTGCATGTCGGCGGCAAGTCGGCGCTCGACTGGCATGGCATCCGCCAATACGTCTCCCCGCGCCCGATGCTCCATCTCTACGGCTGGCAGGCCGGGCGTCTGCCCGAGTGGTTCACTCTGCGGTTTCCCGCCGAGTACCATCGCAAGCGATTGTTCCGGGAGCGTCCCGACGCGCTGATGCATGTTCGGCCTTTCGAGAACCGCCAGGGCGCATCGCGCCAAGGCGCACCGCTCGTCTCGGCGCCGGAGCGCGCGCTGCTCGAGGTGTTGAGCGAGGTTGGCGTTCGCCAGCCACTGCAGGAAGCCCGCGAGCTCGTCGAGAGCACCTACAGCCTGCGCGCCGCCGTGCTGCGCGATCTGCTGAAGCGCTGCACCAGCGTCAAGACCGTGCGCCTCTGCCTGCAGCTCGGCCGCGAGCTGTCGCAGCCCTGGGTCGGCAAGCTCGACCCTTCCCAGCTCCCCATGGGCAGCGGGCGGCCCTGGGTGTCCCGCTCCGCCGAGGGCCTCCTCGTGCTCAAACCATGAACCAGGTCTTTCTCGACAGTGCACGATTGTTGACGCGCGTGGCGCCGCTCGTGCTGGTCGGCGACACATTCGCGCTCAAGGGAGGCACCGCCATCAATCTCTTCGTGCGCGACATGCCGCGGCTCTCGGTCGACCTCGACCTGGTGTTTCCCGACCATGCCTTGCCGCGGGCCCAGGCGCTCCAGCGCATCAACGAGGCCATACGCCAATCGGTCGCGCGCCTGAAGAAGCAAGGTTTCCAGAGCCATGCCCCGCCTTCGGATGCCGGGGAGACGAAGTTGACGGCCGCGTGCTGCAGCGGCTTTCCGGCGTCGTCGGCGCCAGGGGCCATCGATTGCCGGAAGCTTCTCGCCGCCGGGTGACGAGTGGGCGACGCGACCCGCACGACCGGATACGTCGGCCTCAGTTCATGGGGGCGACATGCTTTCGAATGTCGGCCAGGAGCGGCTCGACGCGATCCAGGTCGTAAAGTCGAACCTGATGATCGGAGAGAATCTGCCTTACCGCACCGCTGTGCCGTTCGGTCTCCCTGGCGAATCGCCCGACCACCACCAGGGTCATTCGACCATGTTCAGGATGCTCGGTACCGTGGAGAGCCTGCCCTTCGACGGCGCGAGCGCTTGCAGCCTTGAACCAACCATCTGCAGACGAGAAGTCGACAGGCGCAATCACATTGAAGCGCCCGTTCCTGTATCCGAAGTCCGCCTCGAAAGTCGTCCCGATGTCAGGAAGTTTCTGCTTGATGGGACGGTGAACTTGCTCGAACAGGTGCTCCTTCCGCAGAATCGAGGTGAGCAGGGTCTTGGCCCGCGGGCCGCGCCTCCTCGTGGGTTCCTGAGGGCCGACGAGTCTCTGGAACAGCTCTGCCAACTCGTCCTCCGGATCGGCAACCTGCATGGGACGGACGACCGAGAAGCGCAGCGCACCGCCACGCCGATCGATGAAGTCCTGCAAGTCCTCCAGGCGCCCGAACTCGGAAGCGTTGCCGAGACGCGCTCCAATGGCGTCTCGTTGCATTTCCAGCAAAGCCTCGTCGACGCTTCCAAACAGCTTCTTCGCCCGACGGAAGTCGGACGCAAACTGCGCCCGAAGAAATCGCTTCTCCGGACAGAACAGCACCGCGCCGATATTCACCGTCTCGAGTCGCGTCGGGTCCGGGCTCACCTGAATCGCCGCGTAGTACCCCTTGCTCGTGGTCATTGGCCTCTCTTCCGATGCCTGCGGCCGCTTGGTTTCTATCGCGGCCTGGAAATCGTCCTGGCCCCAATCTGGTCCCCCCGGTCATCCTCGCCTTACGCAATTCCTCACTCGACAATCGGTTGCCGCGGCGTTCAGTTCGCCCGCGCGAGTTGGCAGCCGGGCCTCCACGAAGGCCCGATAGTCATTGCGGGGCTAAACAGAAACCCGGCTGCTCGTATCACCTGAAGCGAATGCGCGCATGTAAGCGACGATCATCTCTTTGGTCCGATACTTGCCAAACGCCTTTTCGTCCTGCTCCCGCACGATGGGGAACGTGTCGAGGATGTAAGCGGCATCATTCTCACCGATGCCGTATAGGCCAAAGAACACCGCGTCGAGGCGGGCACGACGGTGTCGGCGGTCCTCGGTGTCCCAGCGGAATGGTTCGCTGTCGCAGTCGAGGTCTTCCGCAAAGGAACGCATGTCGTGAGCGGTGTAAGTCAGGTGCAGGACTTCCTCCCGTACCAGATCGGCGGCAGGCCGCTTGCCGATCATACGTCGGTAGCCTTCCTGCGGGACGACGGGCAGTTGCTCGACGATGAACCAATTGAGGTGTTGTCCCTGGACTTTTTGGCGGGCAACAAAATCAAAAGCGACCGAATTGAGGTTTGCGAGCCACAATGGGGAATCACGCCGATAGTCTTCGGCATCCTTGTCGTCGGCAGGTACGATCAAGGGCAGCGTATTTCCGACGCCAAAACCCGGGACGATGCTCGCGATCATTGTTCGCATGTTCGTCGGAGCGGTCACGTCCTTGAAGCCGATGGCCCATTTCAGACCCTTTGGCCACGTAACGGCGGTGTCAGCCACGTAGAATTGCGGCCTCGGATACCAGTTGGGGTCCTCGCTTTGGCGGGCAGTTGCGGTCTCGGTGACCGCAGGACGATTCAGGTTGTCGGGGTTCACGACGACACTGGCTGCCCGGTGGTCGAAGGCCTGAACCATCTTGCCTTCATACAGCGGCACGAACTCCCTGCTGCCCTTGCGCAGCCGGCCGCCCTCGACCGGATAGACGCCTTCCTTCTCCAACTCGGCGCGCGTCCGAAAGCGCCCGGCATCGTTGGTCATGTGAAACATGGTGCTTTCCTCCTCGGCCCGCTCGCGAATGCGTGCGCGGATCGCTTCAACGCGCTCCTGCAAGGGCGACCGATAGACAGTCTCCAATCCGAAGGCCTGCTGGGCCTTCGTTTCGGCATCCGCCATCGCAGCCAAGGTCCGGTCTGCGAGCATGTCCACCAAAGTCACCAAAAAGTGGCCGCTGCCCATCGCAGGGTCACAGACCCGCAGCGTGAGGAAGGAAGCGGCTGGGTCGACCGTGCTTAGATCGGCCAGCCGCTGGGCTTTCGGCCGGCGCTCCGACGCAAGCCTCGCAAGCGCCGAGTCGAAGGCCTGTTGGCGTTCGTCCAGCAGCGGGCCGATAGTACGCTCGACAATGAGGCGGACCAACTCGTCAGGGGTGTAGTAGCTGCCGCTGCCCTTGCGCGCGAATATGTTGGGCTGGATGGTGGCCACTTCATCCGGGTCCGCGACGACCGCGAACTCCAGCAGCCGCTCATAGATCGAGCCGAGTTGCTGCACCGACAGGTCACGGTAGTTGATGCGCAGCTTTCGCTCGCCTTCGGTGCGGCGCGAGAGGGTGTCCACGACCCGCGCCAGCACGGCGTCCGCGAGCCCGGAGCGCTCCAGCAGCGGATGCTCGCCGGCATCGAAAAGGCCGCCGTTGTAGGGCGGCAATCCCAGCGCAGGGTCGCCGCCGTCGATGGCCTTGAACAAGGCGCGAAGGCTTCCGTAACGGGTGTCGATGCGATCGCTCAGCACGTCGCCGCGGTCGAGCCGCTCGGCAATCTCCATGCGCTGGCGGTCCAGTGAATAGGCCTGGTAACCGGAATGGTCGACCGGCAGCAGCCGACGATCCTCGGCGTAGAGCACAAACAGCAGCCGATACAGGAGCGTCAGTGCGGCACGGCGAACCTCTTCCAACTCGGCCTCGGTCAGAGGCCGCCCTCCCGCTGAGCCGGATGCCGCCTTCGCCAGTGCCTTCACCAGGTCGGGAAAGACCTGTCCGAAGACCTGTTCGCTCAGGCCTTCGGCGACCTTTGCTTCCCACTTCCGCGTTTGCCGCAGCGCTTCGACATGGAAACTCTGGCGTGCACCGTCCATCGGCAGGAAGGAGGCGCGGCGGAACATCAGAACGAAGACCCGGAGCCAGTGATCGGCACCAATGCCTGCGTCAAACAGGTCGAGTGGGAATCCCGGTACGCCGAGGACCGCCGGCAAGTCGAGCTCAAAAAATTCCTCGGCACGGCTACGAGCACCCTGCCAGTAGAGCCGCCATTGTCGCCCGTTGGTGAGAATGCCCCATTCGAGCTTACCGTCGCTGGCCTCTTCCGCGCGCCGGAGGTAGCGGAGCATCTGGGACGATGGCGTGCCTTGTGCGTCGGCGCGGTCGAGAGGCCGCAGCCAGCGCTTGGCTTCGACGACGGCGAGCCCGTGACGATAGCGGTTGGCCGGTTCCCTCTCTCTGCCTGCCGCCGCCTTGCGCTCGGCATCGGCAAACAGCAAGGCGTCGGGAACATCGTCCCGGCGGCGAGCAGAAACCTGCTGCTGGACGAGAACATCGGTCCAGCCGAGAGCCGCGAGGACAGGGTAAATCAGGTCTTTCTCGGTGACGCCTTCGTTCGGCTTGTGGCTGGCGGCGAACTTGGCGAACAGCGGCGCGAGCTGGGCGCGAAGCGCAGTCAGGTCGGCATCTGCCAACGCTTTCCAGGCCGCCTCTTCAGCGATGCCTATTTCGAGGTAGTCGCGTGTGTAAAGCCCGCCTTGCATGTTCGCTAGCCGCTATGCCGCGAGCGGACCAGCCCTTGCATGTCGCGCAGCATGGTCAATCGTGTTCCTCCCACCTCCGCCAAACCTATCACGTGTCCTGGTACGCGCTCCTGGAATTTCCGGCCGAGCGAAGCTGACCACGCACCGTACCGAACGGCCGGCGATCTCGACTACTCCCGATAAGTGTCCCGTAGATGGGCCCGAGGGATCAGGAACTTTCCAGGGTCGGCTGATCGTCCAGAGCGTCGTCGTCGACGTCGCTGTCGACGGAACTCTCGAGATTGGCCTTCACCGTCGCGCAGCGCCTTCGCACCTCGGTCGCAAAGTGGGGCAACATGGGGTGGTCTCCGGCAGGCATGGCCCGGACTTCCTGGCAGGCGGCATCGATCTCGCCATGAACCCTGGTCGCCAGCGCGCCGACCCGGCGAAGCACCGCGACGCCGCGCAGGCCGCACTCCGCAGCCATCCTTTGCCAGTGGCGGGCGTGGATGTGACCTCCCCGATTCTTGCCGCCGATCGTCTGGGCGAGATTGGCGGTGATTCCTTCCCATGCCGCTGCGCACATCAGGTCGTACAGCGGTGCGAGCCCGGCCCGACGGCCGTGGAACAGGACGGAGTAGTTCTTTGCATGCGCGTCGGTATTGCAGATCAGGACGTTGAAGATGACGGCATCGAGCAGTCGCAGGCGATCCGCCGCCGTCATGTACCTTCCGACGAGCGCGAACATGTCGCTGAGCCTCGGGCCCTTGAAGCCGGATTGGTTTCGCTCGTACTTCGCTGCCGGCGGCTTGCCGAGAGCCTGGCAAAAATCCTCCTGATGGATCCGGCGCCAGCGTCCATCGACGAATGTCCTGTCGTAACGCTCCACGAGCAGATACGAGCGGCCCTTCGCCATGCC
This sequence comes from Reyranella sp., assembly GCA_022844015.1. GTDB lineage: Bacteria > Pseudomonadota > Alphaproteobacteria > Reyranellales > Reyranellaceae > Reyranella. The sequence goes on from JALHMO010000007.1 coordinate 67,506, forward strand.
GGTCGTCGCGCTCGCAGCGCGCATTCCACAGCGGTGCGCCAGGACAAGGCAGAACGCCTCGTTCTGGACGCTGCCATACAAGTGGTTGTTGTCCGGCTTCAGAATATGGGTCGATGGCGTCCCTCCCATCGGGATGGCAATACCGCCGTCCACGACCGCGACGGGCAACTTCTCCTGGGCGCCTGCCAGCGACATGGAGATCCCTTGGTCGCCGGCCAGGAAGGGGCGTCGCGGCAACTCCTCGATGAGTCGCTCGAGGTCGGCCTCCGATCCGACGGGTCGCCAGGTCGGCCGATCGTCAGGACGCGTTCGACCGACGCTGATGGCGCCGGCGACATCCCGCCCGATCTTCTCCAGCAATCCGATGGCGTCCTGAGGCGCCACGCCCAGCCACCGCCCGACGAGCGAGAGATGGGGATTCTCCGGAAGCAGATTCATGACCCAGGGCAAGACGATCTCGGGCCCGAACTGCACGCCTTCGATCGGCATGAGCAGAGACAACGGAAAGGCCTCGGGCGTCGCTTCCCAGCCTTGGTCATACGTGAAGGACGGTCCATTCGATCCCACCGAGATCTCGCCGATCGGGACGTCCTCGAAATAGAGCGGAACGGTCATCGCGACTTTGCGGACGCCGGGTGGGCTGGCCGACGGGGCGACACCTGGGGCGGTGCCTCGGCGACATCCGCCAGCTTCACGCCTACCGCGCGCGCGACCGCGAGTGCCTTGCCGATCTGGCAAGTCGGCTTCCCTGCTTCGAGCTCGCCGATGAAGCGTGGCCCGACGTCGACAGCCAGGGCGAGTTCTTCTTGAGTAAGGTCGAGGGCCTGACGACGTCGCCGTATCAAGGCTCCGAATTGCTGCGGTGTTTCGATCATTGGCTTCCCGAACGGGAAGATCGTGCTTCACAGCGCCGATTTCAAGCCTGATCTTCCCGAACGGGAATGGAATCACTCGGAGGAGCGCGCATGACCCCAATCTTCCCGAGCGGGAATGCGCGAAGTCCCGCAACACCCGGCACCTGGTCGGCCGGGCCGTACACTTCGTCGGAAGTGCCGCCCACGATTCAGTGAGAGATCAAGTTCCCGGCACTCCCTCCGCCTCGATGGCGTGCCACGTCCCCGGCGCCCACGCCGCGACGCAGCCCGCCGGCAGGACCAGCACCAGCGCGCCGTGCTCGACGCGGAAGCCGTGCGCGGCGACGGTGCGCGCCGCGCCGTCGGCCAGGACGACGCGCCAGCGCCTGGTCTGCGCGGGCGGGGAGAAGAGCGAGGGCTGGTCGGTCATCGGTTCGCCCCGCTCCGGTTCCTGCTCCAGCTCGACTGCCTGCGGTCTGCTCCAGTCAGTTGCTCCGTCCCCCTACGGGGGACCGGAGCAACTGGAGCAACTGGAGCAAGCGCGTCCGTTGGTGCAGTTGCTCCAGTTTGCTCCAGTCCGATTTTCCAACTGGAGCAGCCGATGGCGCGGCCTGCGATCATGGTGTTTCGACCCACGTTCCAACCTCCACGTACTTGCGCCGCCGGCGGCTGCCGTCGTCGCGCTCGACCGTCACCAGCGAGCGGTTGCCCAGCCACGTCCTGAGCAGCGCCTTCACCTTCGCCCTGTCGGGCTCCTCGTCGAGGTCGAGCTCGAGGACCTCCGCAATGGCACGGCCGACCCACTCCCCGGACCGCACGTCGGCTCGCCACCGTCCACCGGCGACCCTGTTCTGCACCGCCTTGAGGTCGTGCGACGTCAGGCCCTCGAAGGCGTCCGGCCAGGACCACGCGGTCACGACGCCGACCTGGTCCTCCGGATACGTCGCCGTGCCGTTGCCGAGGCCGACGCCGACCAGCTTTCGCCACGATGCGGCGGCGGCCGGCGGCGCCATGTTCGCCTTGCCGTTGTCGATCCTGAAATAGAGCCGCCGCTCGTTCGGGACGATGTCGGCCTTCGTCGCCTCGACCAGGGTCATCGGGTTGAGGACGCGGACCGAGCGGGCCGCGCCGATCAGGGCACTGGCGCCGCGGGCATCCTCGACCGTCAGCTCGGCGCCATTGCCCTTGCGAACGTGGTGGATCGTCTCGATGGCGCAGTCGCAGCGATCGGCCACGCCGGCGAGCGCCTTGGCGACCATGTCGATGGCGCCGTTGTCGTTCTCGGGAACGGCGTGGATGGAGACGAACGGGTCGAACAGGCAGGCATCGATGGCATGCCGGCCGAGCGTCTCCATCACCGAGTCGATGTCGGGCCGGTTGAGGACGATGCCGCGCTGGCGATCGTCGATGGCGACCTTGATCTGCATGTCGCGGCCATTGTCGATGAACAGACGGCCGGCGAGGTCCGCCTCGTCGAGACGGTAGTGCAGGGCAATCGCGGCGATCCGCCGGTGCAGCTCCTCCTGCGGATCCTCGCCGTTCCAGTACCAGACCCGGGCCGGCCTGATGGGCGAGCCGGTCAGCAGGTTGCGGCCGCACGCCATCGACACCGCGTCGAGCAGGGCATGCGAGGATTTGCCGACGCCGGCGCCGGAGATCGTCGCGGTCAGGAACTTCCGGTTGTAGTGCCGGTCGTGCAGCCACTGCCGCGGCGGGATTTTCGCGGGGTCGATCCAGCGCCAGGGCGTCGCCGTCACGCGGTCGGGCACGGGTGCGTCGGCCGGCTCCCCGGCGCCCGGCCCTTCCACCGTCCGGCTGGCATCGAAGGCCAGGCGCAGCCGGTCCGGCCCGTGCGCGCGGAGGATGTCGTTGGCGTCCATGGTCATGCCGCCACCGTCGGGGCGTCGCCCAGAGCCACGATCTCGGCCCGCAGGCCGCGCAGCCGCAGCCGTAACCGGCCGACCAGCGCCTGCGCGTTCCGTCGACCGGCTTCGTCGCTGTCGGCGACCACCGACACCGCGTCGGTGTAGACCGGCACGCGCTCGGCGAGGGCAGGCAGGCGCGAGGCGCCGCCGGCTGCCCAGGCGCCGAGACCGGTCGCCTCGGCGATCGACAGCGCATCCTCGGTGCCCTCGCAGATCGCCAGCCCCAGCCCGTCGTTCAGCGGCGCCAGCACCGTCGGCCAGCCGGCCGACCTGCCGATCGAAATCTTGTCGCTGCCCGGCACCTTCGCGCCGTCGGGCAGCAGGCAGGTGATCTGCACGCCCCGCAGCGCTTCCTCCCGCATCACGAGGATGCCCGGCTCCGGCTCGCTCGGGATGCCGTAGCAGGTGATCATTGCCGGGCCGTGCTCGCGGCACGGCGCCAGGTAGCCCACCGTCGCGGGAATTGTCCCGCCGTAGCGCCGCACGTCGCGCAGGTAGACCTCGACGACCGATCGCCGGGAATCGGCCCGGCGGCGCCACAGCCAGAGCGCCTTGCCGAGCTGCACCGCGATCGCCTCGCGATCACGGACCGCGGCGGCAGCCCGGATCACCCTCAGGCTCTCGGGATCGATCCGCAGGCCGCTTTCCCGGCTGCCGGCATGCGCCTCGCCCCGGCTGCCGCATCGCGCGCAGCACCAGGTCGCGAACCGCTCGTCGAGGAACCAGACGCGCAGCACCTCGCGCGTGCGGTTCTTCGGCGCGCGGCGATGCGGCCCGCACTCGGGACAGGGCCGGTCGTGCACGCCGAACTTACCGCCGACCAGGATGCGGAGGTCGTCGAGGGAGAAGGCAGCCGTCATTGTGCCACCCCGGGCGGAGCCGCCGAACAGATGCTGACGACAGCGCCATTGGCGGCGCAGTCGGGGTACCCTTCCTGCGGGTGCCGCAACGAGAGGGGTTCCTCCACCACCCGGTCGGCATGACGGTGCGCTTTCATAGGCGAATGCCCCGAGGGAGAAACGCCGGCGCGGCCGGCACGCCGGACGATCAGCGGGACGTGCTGGGCAGTCGCAGAAGCTTCCCCGGCGGATCGGGCTCGCGGCCTGGCCCGGGCAGAGGGGTGTAACCTCTCGGCTGGCCGAGATCCGTCCACACCATGTCGATCTCGTAGCCGAGCACGGCGACCAGCTTCTCGACCAGCTCCAGGTTGCCGCGCGTGCGCCCCAGCTCGAAGCGCGCCAGCGACGCCCGGTCGACGCCGGCCAGATGGGCGAGCCGCCGCTGCGACAGGTTGTGCGCCAGGCGCAGGCGCCTGACCTCGGTTCCCCAGAAGAATACCGGCCGCTCGGGCATGGCGGATCGACGCCAGACGACAGTCATCGGCATGGGCTGCCCCTCCTTGGGCTGCGATTCACTGTAGGAAGAAATTATCGTTTGGGAAGGGGGACAACAGCCGGCCGCGCGTGGCCGAAGGACCCGCCGGGCAAGGTTGTGCTATCAAGGGCGTGTGGTTGCGAGTCTCGACTTGCGGGGGCGGATGAGACGGCGGGCACTAATCGGAACGATCGCCGGTGTTGCCTCGTGGCCGATCGCCGCGCGGGCGCAGCAGAAGGCGACGCCGGTGATCGGCTACCTGAGCGGCGGCCTGGCCGACACGGCTGGATCGTACAGAGCCGCTTTCCGCGCGGGCCTGCGTGAAGCCGGCTTTGTCGAAGGACAGAACGTGACGGTCGAGCATCGGTACGCGGAGGGCCGCTTCGAACGGCTGCCGGCTATGGCCGCCGCCCTCGTCAGCCGCAAGGTCGATGTGATCTTCGCTGGCGGAACCCAGGCGACGCGCGCGGCAAAAGCCGCGACCTCGACGATCCCGATCGTCTTTCTCATCGGCGACGATCCCGTTGTCGAGGGCTTCGTCTCGAGCCTCGCCCGGCCGAACGGCAATCTCACGGGCATCAGCAATCTCCTGGCCGACCTCGCGCCCAAGCGGCTCCAGCTCCTGGGCGAGTTGCTTCCGCGGGCCCGGCAGATCGCCCTGCTGGTCGACCCGCGGAACCCGAGCAACCGGCGGACGATCCAGGAAATGCAGAACGCGGCGCAGGCGAAGGACCTCGCGCTCCATGTCGTCGGCGCCGTCAGCGAAGCCGAGATCGACGGCGCCTTCGCCTCGCTCGCCCGGCTGCAGGCCGACGCGCTCGTCGTCCATGGCGACCAGTTCTTCACCTCCAGGCGCGAGCAGATCGTGGCGCTGGCGGCGCGGCAGGCCGTTCCGGCAATCTACGCAAGCCGCGATTTCGCGGCGGCCGGTGGCCTCATCAGCTATGGGCCGAGCCTGACCGCCGGCGTCCGCGACAGCGGCGCTTATGCGGGACGCATCCTGAAAGGCGCCCGTCCCGCCGACCTGCCGGTTGTCCAGCCGACGGTGTTCGAGCTGGCCATCAACCTCCGAACCGCCCGTACGCTCGGGCTCGCGATCCCTCCCGCGCTGCTGGCCCGCGCGGACGACGTGGTCGAGTAGGCTGCCGCGGCCGAGCGGCCGAAGACCACACGCTGAGGAGCGGCCCGTCCTTCGACGTGCTCCCTCCTCACCCTGAGGAGCCGCGCGGAGCGCGGCGTCTCGATCCGGGCGAAGTAACCTTCGCCCTTAGCTTGCTCAACGATTTCGAGTGTCGCCCATCCTTCGAGACGGTCGCTACGCGACCTCCTATGAAAATGCGCTGGGAGCGCGCCACTCCAGTGGCGCTCATGGGATGTGTAATCACAAGAAGAGCGCCACTGGAGTGGC